>NZ_BAAGXT010000030.1:0-73160 GCF_054779695.1 Nocardiopsis coralliicola
ACCCGCCGGCGGGCGCGGCGGGCCGCGCACCCCCTGCTGCGGGCGGGCAGCGGCCCGGGCCGCCGCCGGCTGCTCCGGGCGGATACGGGTACGGACCGGGCGGGCGTCCCGGCGGAAGGCTGCAGATGCTGCCGCCGAGCGGGGGCGGGGCTCCGCCGCCACCGCCGCCGAGCGCTCCACCGCCGCCGCCGGACGTGACGCGCGGGCTGCAGCGGCCGCACCCGGTGACGGTGCTGTTCCAGACGCTGCTGGCGGGGGTGCTGTTCCTGGCGCTGCCCGGGCCGTTCCTGCTGAGCTTCGGCGCGGGCTGGGTGTTCCTGCTCGCCGTGTCGGTGACGTTCGCCGGCGCCGCCTACGCGCTGGTGGCGTGGTGGAACAGCGGCTTCGAGATCCGCGGCGACCACCTCGTCGTGCACGGTGGGCTGATCCGCCGCTCCGCCCGCGAGGTACCGCTCAGCAGACTCCAGGCCGTCGACGTCGTACGGCCGCTCCTCGCCCAGGTCTTCCGCGTCGCCGAGCTGCGCATCGAACTCGCCGGCGGCGACGCCGGCGAAGTCCGGCTGCGCTACCTGTCCCGGCCCGCGGCCGAGCGGCTGCGGGCCGCGCTGCTCGCGCACGCCGCCGGCCTCGCCGGCACCACCCCGGAGGCGCCCGAGACGCCGCTGTACAAGCTGCCGTTCGGCCTGCTGCTCGGCGCGCTCGCCTTCCGGCTGCCGGTGATGGGCGCCTTCCTGCTGTTCATGGCGCTGATGGCGGCCGGCCTCGCGTTCTTCGAGCCGGGCGTGCTCGGCGGCGCGGTACCGGTCCTGCTCGGCCTGTTCCGCGGCTTCATCGGCCCGCTCGTCCGCTACACCGACTTCTACGCCTCGCTCTCGCCGGACGGGCTCCGGCTGCGCTACGGCGCCTTCCAGGCCCGGATGCAGACCGTGCCGCCCGGACGCGTGCAGGCCGTGCGCGTCGTCGAGCCGCTGCTGTGGCGGTCGCTCGGCGTGGCCCGGGTCGAAGCCAACGTCGCCGGCTACGTCGGCGAGCGCCAGATGGACTCCTCGACCCTGCTGCCCGTCGCGCCCCGAGCCCTGGCCTACGCCCTCGTCGACGAGCTCTTCGGCGGGGACGCGGCAGGCGTTGAGCTGCACCCCGCCCGAGGGCAGCGCGGTGCGGCGGCGGGCCACGGCGAGCGGCTCTTCGCCACCCGGCGCGGAGTGCTCTGCCGCACCACCGAGTACGTGCCGCTCGCCCGCGCGCAGAGCATCCGGATGACCGCCGGCCCGCTCGCCCGCCGCCGCGGCACCGCTGCCGTGGCCGTCGACACCCCGCCCGGGCCGATCCGCGCCCAGGCGCCCGGCCGGGCGGCCGGTTCGGCGCGCGCCGCAGTCGACGACATGGCGCGCCGCGGCCAGGAGCTCCGCAGCGCGGGGTCCGGCCCCGAGCGGTGGGCGACCCGCGCGGGTGAACGCCGACCCGGTCACGGTCGGTAAGCTGGGCCGACAGTGTCCGGTACCCGCCCCGGGACCGGAACCGGATTGCGCGAGGACTGCAGATGGGCGTACCCGAGGACACACGCCAGCGGCCGGCGCGGCTGGCCGTGGGCGTCATCGGGCCGGGACGCGTCGGCTCCGCGCTCGGCGCCGCACTTGAGCGGGCCGGGCACCGCGTGGTGGCGGCCACCGCCGTCTCCGAGGAGTCCCGCCGCAGGGCCGCCGAGCGGCTGCCCGAGGCCCGCATCACCGACGCCGCCGCCGTGGTGGACGCCGCCGACCTGGTGCTGCTCACCGTGCCCGACGACGCGCTCGGACCGCTGGTCCGCGGGCTCGTCGAGACCGGTGCGCCGGTGGAGGGCACGCTGCTCGCCCACACCAGCGGCAGCCACGGCTACGGCGTGCTGTGCACCGCCACCGCGGCGGGTGCGCTGCCGCTGGCACTGCACCCGGTGATGACCTTCACCGGCCGCGACGAAGACCTCGACCGCCTGGCCAGCTGCACCTTCGGCGTCACCGCGCCGGAGCCGCTGCGCACCGTCGCCGAGGCGCTCGTGGTGGAGATGGGCGCCGAGCCCGTCTGGATCGACGAGGAGCGCCGCAGCCTGTACCACGCGGCGCTCGCCGGCGGCGCCAACCACCTGGTCACCCTGGTGGCGGAGAGTGCGGCGCAGCTGCGCACGGCCGGGGTGGACGACCCCGGGCGAATGCTCGGTCCACTGCTCGGCGCGGCCCTGGACAACGCACTCCGGCTCGGCATCGACGGGCTGAGCGGACCGGTGCTGCGCGGCGACGCGGAGACGGTCGCCGGCCACCTGTCCGAGCTGCGCACCCATGCCCCGGAAGACGTTCCCGCCTACATCGCCCTGGCCCGGCTCACGGCCGGCCGGGCGATGGACGCCGGCCTGCTCAAGCCGCACGACGCGGAGCGCCTCCTCGACGTTCTCCGCGCGTAGCGGTGCCGCCGGGTGCAGGCGCCATGCCTCCGCCCCCGCCCCTCGGAGCCCCTGCCCGCCTGCCGGTGCTGCCGGAGGCAGCACGCAGGCGACCCGGATCCGCTCCTCCCCATCGGAAGCTCAAGCCGACTGAAGGGCATTCCCCAGATGACCCCACCCGCCCCGCGCGCCCCCGTCGTCGTCCGCACGCCCGCCGAGCTGGACCGGATCCGCGGCGAGCTGGGCAGCATCGCGCTCGTGCCGACCATGGGCGCGCTGCACGCGGGGCACCGCGCCCTCATCGCCGCCGCCCGCGAGCGGGCCGACTCCGCCGTGGTGAGCATCTTCGTCAACCCGCTCCAGTTCGGCCCCGGCGAGGACCTCGACCGCTATCCGCGCACCTTCGAGGCCGACCTGGAGGCGTGCGCCGAGGAGGGCGCCGCCGCGGTCTACGCACCCGCGGTGGAGACGGTGTACCCGGGCGTGCAGCGCGTCACCGTGGATCCGGGCCCGATCGGGGAGGTCCTCGAAGGCGCCTCCCGGCCGGGCCACTTCGCCGGCGTGCTGACCGTGGTCGCCAAGCTCTTCCACATGGTGGGCCCGGAAGCGGCGGTCTTCGGCCAGAAGGACGCCCAGCAGCTCGCCGCGGTCCGGCAGATGGTGCGCGACCTCGCGTTCGGCGTCGACGTGGAGGCGGTTCCCACGCTCCGCGACGCCGACGGGGTGGCCGTGTCCAGCCGCAACGTCTACCTCACCGCCCAGGAGCGGGCCTCGGCGCGTGCGCTCTCCCGCGCGCTGCTCGCCGGCGCCGACGCGGCGCTCACCGGCCCGGTCGGCATCCTCAGCGCCGCCGGCGGGGTGCTCGACGCCGCAGCGGCGGCCGATCCGCCGGTGGAACTGGACTACCTGGCGCTGGTCGACGCGCAAACCTTCGCCCCGGTCCCGGGCGACCACCGGGGCGACGCCGTCCTTGCGGTGGCCGCGCGCGTGGGCGCCACCCGCCTCATTGATAACGTTCCGCTCACACTGTAGAGCCCCCACGAGGAGACAGCGGTGCACACCTCCGCGATCCCCCACCCCCCGCTCCGCCTGGCCGCTCCGGAACCGGGCTGGACCGTCGACGCCGATGCGGTGATCGCGGGGTCCGGCGTCGCCGGGCTCAGCGCCGCACTCGGCCTGGCCCGCCGCGCGCCCCGGGCCCGCATCGTGCTGGTCACCAAGGACCTCCTCGCCACCGGGTCGACCCGGTGGGCCCAGGGCGGTGTCGCCGCGGCCCTCGCGCCCGGGGACACCCCCCTCGCCCACATGGTCGACACGGTCGAGGCGGGCGCCGGCCAGTGCGACCCGCTCGCCGTGCACGTCCTCGCCGAAGAGGGGCCCGGCGCGCTGCGCCGGCTGATCGGGGCGGGTGCCGCGTTCGACACCGGCGCCGGCGGCGACCTGGAGCTGACCCGGGAGGGCGGCCACCGCGCCGACCGGATCGCGCACGCCGGCGGCGACGCGACCGGCGCCGAGATCGAGCGGGCCCTCGTCGCCGCGGTGCGCGCCGAGCCGCGCATCGAGGTCATCGAGCACGCGCTGGCACTGGATGCGCTGCCCGCGCCCGGCTCAGGCGCAGGCGCCGGCGCGGGCCCCGCCCCGGTTGCCGGGGTGACGCTGCACGTCATGGGCGAGGGCGAACGCGACGGCGTCGGCGCGGTGCGCGCCCCCGCCGTGCTGCTGGCCACCGGCGGGTCCGGCCAGGTGTTCGCGACCACGACCAATCCGGAGGTCTCCACCGGGGACGGGACGGCACTTGCGCTGCGCGCCGGCGCCCGCCTCGCCGACATGGAGTTCATCCAGTTCCACCCCACCGTGCTCTGGCTCGGGCCGGGCCGCAGCGGCCGCCAGCCGCTGGTGTCCGAGGCGGTCCGGGGCGAGGGCGCGGTACTGACCGACCTGCGCGGCAACCGCATCATGGCCGGCGTGCACGAGCTGGGCGACCTGGCGCCGCGCGACGTCGTCGCGTCCGCCATCGCGGCCGCCATGGCGGACGGCGGCGACCACGTGCTGCTGGACGCCCGCCACTTCGGCGCCCAGAAGTGGGAGCGCCGCTTCCCGACGATCCTCGCCACCTGCCGCGAGCACGGGATCGACCCGGTCACCGAGCCGATCCCGGTGGCGCCCGCCGCGCACTACGCCTCCGGCGGCGTCGCCGTGGACGTGTGGGGCCGCACCGGGGTGCCCGGCCTCTACGCCGTCGGCGAGGCGGCCCGTACCGGAGTGCACGGCGCCAACCGCCTGGCGTCCAACTCCCTGCTGGAGGGCCTCGTCTTCGCCGAGCGCGCCGCGGCGGCCGTCGCCGACCAGCTCGCGGGCGGTGCTGCGGCGGGCGCCGCGGCCGGGTCTGCCTCCGCTGCCTCCGCTGCCGCCGCGGACCCCGGCCGCACCGCGGACCCCGCTGCACCCGGGCTCTTCGATCCCGGGGCCGTGCCCGAACTGCAGGCGCTCATGGCGCGGCACGCCGGCGTCCGGCGGGACGGCGCGGGCCTGGCCGGCGCGCAGCGCCGCCTCGCCGAGCTTGCACCGGATGCGCCCGGCGCGGTGCCGCCCGGGGTCGCCGCATGGGAGGCGACCAACCTGTTCACCGTCGCCGCCTGCATTCTCGCGGCCGCCCGCGCCCGCGAGGAGAGCCGCGGCGCGCACCGCCGCTCCGACCACCCCGGGCCCCGCCCGGAGCTGCGCCGCACGACCGTGACCGCAGCGCTGGGCGCTGCGGGCCTGGACATCGCCCGGGAGGGCCCCTCCGCCACCGTGCCGCCGCACCTCGCCGCCGCCCTGGAGGCGATCGCGGGGGTGCCCTACGGCACCGCCCCGGAGACCGACCGGACCGCGGCCGGGGCTGCGGCCGAGGGCCCCGCGGCCCGCACCGGCCTCGGCGCCGGCCCGGCGGCGGAGCACGCCGCCACCGTCCTGCGCGCCCTGGCCGAAGACCTCGCTCCGGAGGCACTGGGTACGGCCGCCCCTCCGGCGCCGCACACACTGGCCGACGTCACGACCGCCGCCACCGTCCCCGCCGCTCAGCTGGCGACGGCCGACGTGGTGGCCCGCCGGTCCGGCACGGTCGCCGGGCTGCCAGTGGCCGAACTGGTGTTCTGGCTGGTGGCCGAGGGCGCCGTGCAGGTCGAGGCGCACGCCGCCGACGGCGACCGGGTCGCGGCCGGCGACGTCCTGCTCACCGTGACCGGCCGCACCCGCGACCTGCTTACCGCGGAGCGGACCGCGCTCAACACCCTCACCCACCTGTCCGGGATCGCGACGGCCACCGCGGCCTGGGCCGATGCGCTCGCCGGCACCCGGGCGCGGGTGCGGGACAGCCGGAAGACGCACGCCGGGCTGCGGTCGCTGGAGAAGTACGCGGTGCGCTGCGGCGGCGGGGAGAACCACCGGTTCGGCCTCGCCGACGCGGCGCTGATCAAGGACAACCACG
Organism: Nocardiopsis coralliicola; assembly: GCF_054779695.1. Classification (NCBI taxonomy): domain Bacteria; kingdom Bacillati; phylum Actinomycetota; class Actinomycetes; order Streptosporangiales; family Nocardiopsidaceae; genus Nocardiopsis; species Nocardiopsis coralliicola. The sequence continues at coordinate 5,883 of NZ_BAAGXT010000030.1, forward strand.
TCATCGCCGCCGGCGGTGTGGAGGAAGCGGTGCACGCGGTGCGCCGCGCCTTCCCGGGCGTGCCGCTGGAGGTGGAGGTCGACCGGATCGACCAGATCGAGCCCGCCCTGAAAGCCGGCGCCGAGGAGATCCTGCTGGACAACTTCACCCCCGCTGAGCTGCGTGAAGCCGTCGCTCTGGTGGCCGGCCGCGCGCGGCTGGAGTCGAGTGGAACGCTGACGCTGGACACGGCCGCCGACGTGGCGGCCACGGGAGTCGACTACCTTGCCGTCGGGGCACTGACGCACTCCAGCCCGGCGCTCGACATCGCGGTGGACCTCCGCCCATCCGGCTGAGTGGCACCGCGCCGCCCCGCCCGCGGGCAGGGCGGCCGCCGTCCGGCAGGACGGCTGCAGCGCCCCGGCCGCGGCACCCGCCCCGGCACCACCGATCGCGCCACCGGCGCGCCCGACCCCCTACGAGGACCGTGATGCTGCTCGCCATCGATGTCGGCAACTCCCACACCGTGCTGGGCCTCTTCGACGGCGACGACCTCGTCGAGCAGTGGCGTGTGGCCACCGAGGCCCGGCGCACCGCCGACGAGTGGACCGTCATGCTCACCGGGCTGACCGGCGGCGCCGGCGGGCCCGCCATCGGCGGTATCGCGCTGTGCTGCTCCGTGCCGGCTGTCCAGCACGAGATGCGCGAGATGTTCCGCCGCGCCTACGGCGACGTCCCCGCCGTCATCGTCGAGCCCGGCGTGCGGACCGGCGTGCCGGTCCGGATGGACAACCCCAAAGAGGTGGGCAGCGACCGGATCATCAACGCACTGGCCGCCTCCCAGCTCTACGGCGGGCCGTGTGTCGTCGTCGACTTCGGCACCGCCACCACCTTCGACGCCGTCAGCGCCAAGGGCGAGTACGTCGGCGGCGCCATCGCACCCGGCATCGACATCTCCGTCGAGGCGCTGTCCCGCCGCGGCGCGCAGCTGCACATGGTGGAGATCGCCCGGCCGCGCTCGGTCATCGCCAAGAACACCGCGGAAGCGCTGCGCTCCGGCATCGTCTACGGCTTCGCCGGCCAGGTCGACGGCATCGTCGACCGGATGGCCGCCGAACTCGCGGCCGGCGGTGCAGCGGCTGACGACGTCACCGTCGTCGCCACCGGCGGGCTGGCTCCGCTGGTGGTCGGCGAATGCGAGACCGTCGACGTCCACGAGCCCTGGCTCACCCTGATCGGGCTGCGGATGGTCTTCGAGCGGAACAGCGGCTGAGCGGCACCCGGCCCGGCTCCGCCGCGCTGCTGCCGGGCCGGCGCGGGGCGGGCGCGTCGCCGCAGCCATGGGGCCGTGCCGGGGCGCTGCGCGGCCGGACCGCTCTCCGCCGAACATGCCCTAGGATCGACGCCGTGAGTGACGTGCTGGACGATTCCTACGACGGCCTGCCCGAACAGATGCGGGTCCGGCGAGAGAAGCTGGACCGCATGCGCGCGGAAGGCATCGACCCCTACCCGGTCGGTTACCCGCGCACCGCCGGAATCGGCGACGTCCGGGAGAAACACGCCGGCCTCGAACCGGACACGGCGACCGGCGAGCGCGTCGCCGTCGCCGGGCGCGTCATGCTCTACCGCACCGGCGGCAAGCTCTGCTTCGCTACGCTGCGCGACGACTCCGGGGACATCCAGGTCATGATGTCCCTGGACAAGCTGGGCCCGGACGAGCTGGCCCGGTGGAAGAGCGACATCGACCTCGGCGACCACGTCGGCGTCGAGGGCGAGGTGATCACCTCGCGCCGCGGCGAGCTGTCCATCATGGCCGACGCCTGGACGCTGACCGCCAAGTGCCTGCGGCCGCTGCCGGAGAAGCACAAGGGCCTGACCGACCCGGAGGCCCGGGTCCGGCAGCGCTACCTCGACCTCATCGTCAACCCCGACGCACGCGAGATGCTGCGCCGCCGGTCGGCCGCGATCCGCTCGATGCGCTCCACGCTGGACCGGCGCGGCTACGTCGAGGTGGAGACCCCGATGCTGCAGCCGGTGCACGGCGGCGCCACGGCGCGGCCGTTCACCACCCACATCAACGCCTACGACCTCGACCTCTACCTGCGCATCGCGCCCGAGCTCTACCTGAAGCGGCTCGCGGTGGGCGGGATCGAGAAGGTCTTCGAGATCAACCGGAACTTCCGCAACGAGGGCGCGGACTCGACGCACAACCCCGAGTTCACGATGCTGGAGTTCTACCAGTCCTACGCGGACTACAACGTGATGGCCGAGGTCACCCGCGAGCTCATCCAGGACGCGGCCGTCGCCGCGTTCGGCTCGACCTCGGTTCCGCGCGGCGGCGAGGAGTTCGACCTCGGCGGCGAGTGGCCGCACGTCACGCTGTACGGCACCGTGTCCGAGGCGCTGGGCGCCGAGGTCACGCCGCGCACCCCGGTGGAGGAGGTGCGCGCGCTGGCCGACGCCCGCGGCGTCGAGTGGAGCCCTGACTGGGGCCCGGGCAAGCTCGTGGAGCACCTCTTCGAGGAGCTGGTGGAGCACACCATCGTGCAGCCCACCTTCGTCCGCGACTTCCCGGTGGAGACCAGTCCGCTCACCCGCCAGCACCGCGAGGACCCGCTGCTCACCGAGAAGTGGGACCTCATCGGCTTCGGCATGGAGCTGGGCACCGGGTTCTCCGAGCTCATCGACCCGGTGGAGGAGCGGCGCCGGCTCACCGGGCAGTCGCTGCTCGCGGCCGACGGCGACGCCGAGGCCATGCAGCTCGACGAGGACTTCCTCCGCGCGCTGGAGTACGGCATGCCGCCGACCGGAGGCGTCGGCGTCGGTATCGACCGGCTGCTGATGGCCTTCACCGGAAAGGGTATCCGGGAAACGATCCTCTTCCCCCTGGTGAAGCCCGAGTGACCTGCGCGGATCTCCGGCCGCAGCGCCGCGGCCGGAGACCGCTGCACCGGCCGATGTTGCCGGATCGTGACCAACTGCGGCCGAGAATGCTCTGGCCGGGCATGGCGTGAACCCCTTTGACCTGCGTAAATGCGCTGCAGGGGGAGGCCTTTTCCGCGTTCTGCCACGTCGGAGGGGCTGTGCTGGGCCCGCGGTCACGGTGAAGGTTCTTTGCGCAGGTCAGTCGCCTCGTCGAGAATTTGTACATCACGCCCTGGTGACGCAGACGAATTGTCATGTCACTCTGGGTGATTTAATTGGTCTTGACGGTCTTTGCCGTCCCGCCTAGCGTTTTCCTCGCGAGCGGAGAAATCCGCGCGCTCCGAGCAGCAGGTTCGTTCCACGACGAGTCGGGGATGGCCCCGCGGTCCGATGCCGCGGTTGTCATTCCCAGGCGTGCGCGTCCATGCGCGGTCTGTCCGTCCCAGACCGCCGCACGGGTCCGCCGCGCCGGAGGTGTGCCCCACGTGCCAGGGGAGCGCTCCTTCCGGTGCGCGGAAGCCCTCCGGGGCACCCGGCGCGCCCGCCGGGAGGCCAGTGGCCTCCGGTCGCCGCGGGCTGCTGCCACGGGTGATGTTCCGCGCTCACCAGAGGATGAGGGAGGACGGAGTGGAACAGGCAACGCTGATTCGCCGTACGGCAAAGGACCACACCAGCCACGGCGCTGCCGGTCTGCACGGGACCGGGCACCCCGCCGGGCACGGGGGCATGGTCCCCGCGTCGGCGATGCCCCGGGAGCCCGGGCCGGCGATCGCCCCGATCGGGCTGACCGAGGAAGAGATCCAGCTGCTCGCGGAGATCGCGACCGGCGTGACCACCGACGTCGCCGCCCGTCGGCTCGAGCTCAGCGCGCGCACGCTGCGCCGCCGGCTGCGCGCGATCTGCGACCAGCTCGGCGTGAACACGCCGATCGAGGCCGTCGTCTGGGCGGCGCGCAAGCAGCTCATCTGACGCAGCTCTCCCCGCAGCGGGCCGGGCGCCGCACCCGTCGGCGCCCGCCGCCCGCCCGCACCGAACCGCCCCGCCGCGGCAAGCGCCCGCGGTGGGGCGGCGTCGTGCCGGGGGCCGGTCGGCTACGCTGATCCGGACATGCACGACCCGGAGATCACGGTCCGCCGCGCCCGGACGCGCGACGTGAGCGCCGTCCGCGCCCTCGTGGACGCCTACAGCGGCCCCCGGCGGATGCTCGCCAAGAGCGCCGTGAACCTCTACGAAGACGTCCAGGAGTTCCTGGTCGCCGAGGCCCGGGGCGGCGGCGAGCGGCGCATCGTGGGCTGCGGGGCGCTGCATGTGCTCTGGGAGGACCTCGCCGAGGTGCGCACCGTCGCGGTCGCCGCCGAGGTGCAGGGGCTCGGCGTGGGCCACCGCCTCGTCGACGGGCTGCTCGACCGGGCCCGCGAGCTGGGCGTGCGGCGCGTCTTCTGCCTCACGTTCGCCACGCACTTCTTCGCCCGGCACGGCTTCGAGCCGATCCAGGGCACCCCGGTCGCTCCGCGCGTCTACGAGGAGCTGCTGCGCTCCTACGACGAGGGTGTCGCGGAGTTCCTCGACCTGGAGCGGGTCAAACCGAACACCCTCGGCAACACCCGCATGCTGGTCCACCTCGACGAGCCCGGAGCGCCCCGCTCCGCGTGAGCCGCGCGCTCTCCGGAGGGCGCCGGCGGCTTCCGTGCGGGTCCGCGCGTCCGCCATGGCGCCACTCCTCTCCTGCCCGCTGCCGCTCTCCGCGCCGGCGCCCGCGGTCCTGGCCCCGCTGCCCCAGAGCGCTGTCCGCGGGGTCCATCGGGCTGCGCCCGCCGCCGCGCGGCGGCTGCCCGGGCTGCGCCGGAGTGCCCTGCCATGCGGCCGGTTCCGTTCACACCGCTCTTCCCGCCGCGCGGCCTTCTATGCCGGATGCGCCCCTTTCCTGTTCTGACCTGGGCTCCCGGGGCGCGGCCTCCGGGGCCGTTCCGCCGCAGTGCCGCGCCAGCGCCGCCGCGGCGCGGCCGACGGAGGCCGCGCGCATTGACGCACCGCGGTTCTTCAGTGCTATGGTTCATTAGTCAAGTAAAGAACCAAGGAGCACCAGTGTTCGATGACCGCAGCCCGATCTACCGGCAGATCGCCGAGCGGATCCGGGCGGACATCCTCAACGGGGTGCTGGCGGCGGACGACCGCGTGATGTCCACCAACGAGTACGCGGCCTTCCACCGGATCAACCCCGCCACCGCGGCAAAAGCGTTCCAGGCCCTCGTGGACGAGGGCGTGCTCTACAAGCGCAGAGGGATCGGCATGTTCGTCAGCCCGGACGCCCGCGACCAGCTGGTCGCCCAGCACCGCGAGCGCTTCTTCACCGACGTGGTCGACCCGGTCGCCGACGAGGCGCAGGCGATCGGCGTCCCCCTCGACGCCGTCATCGACCGGCTGCGCACCCACACCGACCAGGGAGGCGCCCGATGACCGCGCCCGCCACCTCCGCCGGATCCCCGCCCGGGGCCCGGATGGACGGCGTCCGGCTGGACCTCGACGGCACGCCCGTGCTCCGCGGCACCGACCTCGACCTGCCCGGCGGTGCCATCCACGGCCTGCTCGGCCGCAACGGGGCCGGAAAGACCACGCTGCTGTCGGTCCTGGCCGGATTCGTCCGCGCTGACGCCGGCAGTGTCCTGGTCGGCGGCCGGCCGGTCTTCGAGAACGGATCCGTCACCCGCGACGTCTGCCTGGTCCGCGCCGACAGCGACCTGCCCGACGACATCGGCAGCGTGGACGACTTCCTGCGCAGCGCCCGGGCGCTGCGGACCGGTTGGAGCACCGCCTACGAGAAGCACCTCGCCGACCGGTTCGAGCTGCCCCGCAAGCGCGCCGTGAAGGCCCTCTCCCAGGGCCAGCGGGCCATGCTCGGCACCGTGTACGGGCTGGCGTCGCGCGCGCCGCTCACCCTGCTCGACGAGTGCCACCTCGGTATGGACGCGCACGCCCGCAAGGTGTTCACCGACGAACTGCTCGCCGACATCGCCGAGCATCCGCGCACCGTCGTCATCTCCTCGCACCTCATCGACGAGATGGGGCCGCTCTTCGCCGACGTGGCGATCGTCCACCGGGGGCGGATCCTGCTGCAGGACGACGCCGATGCGCTCCGCGCCCGCGGCGCCGCGGTCACCGGCCCGGCCGAGGCCGTTGAGCGTTTCACCGCGGGGGAGACCGTGCTCGGCGAGCGCCGCCTGGGCGGCACCGTCCAGGCCGTCGTCTACGGCGAACTGGACGAGGGGCGCCGCCGCGAGGCGGCCGCAGCAGGGCTCGAACTGGGGCCGATCGGCCTGCAGGAGCTCTTCGTCCACCTCACCACCGACGAAGCAGCCGGCCCCGAGGGCACGGCGGGCCGCGCTGGTACCGCGGGCGCGGGTGCCGGACCGGACCGCGCCGAAGGAGGGACCGACCGATGACCGCATCCACCGCTCCGAGCGGCGCGCCCGGGTCCGCAGCCCGCGAGCCGTCCGGGCGCCCCATCTTCACCTACCTGGTCTCCGGCTGGGCCGCCATCCTCGCCTGGTGCGCGGCGGCCCTCGTGCTGGTGGCCGCCGCGATCACCCTGCTGCTCTCCTGGCGCGTCGACGACTGGGGAGCCGAACCGGTGAGCATCCTGGGCGGCCTCGGCTGGGCGCCCCGGGTCTTCGCCCTGATCATCGGGCTGGGGCTGATCGCGGACCTGCGCCTGATGGTGGTGTTCGGCCGCACACGGCGCGCCTATGCGCGCCAGGCGCTGCTGTTCACCGCCGCCTCCTCCGCGGCGGTGGCGCTGCTCTACGTGCTGCTGGCGGTGGCCGAGGCGCAGCTCTACCAGCTGTTCGGCTGGGAGCCGGACCGGACCGCGGTCGAGGTCTTCGCGCTGCTGCCGAGCCTGTGGCCGACGCTGTGGGTGTGGACCGCGATCGGTGTCATCGGCGCTGCCCTCGCCTACACGCGCGGAACCTTGGGGGTGGTCGCCGCGATGGCGGGAGCGGCGATCGCCGTCGCGGTCGCCGAACTCGCCCTGGGCAGCATGTCCGGCGTGCTCGCCGGCCTGCTGGACCTGGCCGGGCCCTTCGGCCTCACCGAGCCGTCTGCCGCGGTCTCCATCCTGGTGCCCGCCGCCGTCGCTGCGCTCCTCGCGGCTCTGGCCCGCCCGCTGATGCACACCCTGCCCGTCCTGCCCGACTAGGGCGCCCGGCCGCGCCGGCGTCGGCGCGGCCGGGAGCGAGCCCTCCGATCCCCCGACAATCCCCCAACCGAGAGGGGTGAGCCCGCATGTCCGTCATCGATGTCCACCGGCTCCGCAAGCGCTACGGGAGCACCGTCGCCGTCGACGACGTCGGCTTCACCGTGGAGCGCGGCGAGATCTTCGGCATCCTCGGCCCGAACGGCGCCGGCAAGAGCACCACCGTCGAATGCCTCTCCGGCCTGCGCCGGCCGGACTCCGGCGAGGTCGCCGTACTCGGCTACGACCCGGTCCGGGACCGCGGCGCCGTCCGGGCGGTCCTCGGCGCCCAGCTGCAGGAGAGCCGGCTGCCGGACAAGATGCGCGCCGGCGAGGCCGTGGAGCTGTTCGCCGCGTTCTACGCCGATCCCGCCGACCCCGACCGGCTCCTCGGCGACCTCGGGCTGGAAGGCAGCCGGGACACCGCGTTCGAGAACCTGTCCGGCGGCCAGCAGCAGCGGCTCTCCATCGCGCTGGCGCTGGTCGGCCAGCCGCAGATCGCCGTGCTCGACGAGCTCACCACCGGACTCGACCCGCAGTCGCGCCGGGAGACCTGGGCGCTGATCGAAGCGGTCCGCGACACCGGCGTCACGGTCGTCCTGGTCACCCACTTCATGGAGGAGGCCGAGCGGCTCTGCGACCGGATCGCGGTGATCGACCGCGGCCGCGTGGCGGCGCTCGGCACCCCGGCCGAGCTCGTCGGCCAGGCGGGGGTGGGCGAGCGGGTCCGGCTCCGCGTCGACGCCCCGGTGGATGACGCCCTGGTGGCCGCGCTGAGTGCGCTGCCGGCCGTGGGAGCGGTACACCGCGAGGACGGCGGCGCGGTGTCGGTGGAGGGCAGCGGTGGCCGGCACGGACCGCTCGCCGCCGAAGTGGGCCGCGCGGTACACCGGCACGGCGCCGCCGTCACCGAACTCGTAGCCGAGCGCTCCGGGCTGGACGACGTCTTCCTCGCGCTCACCCGGGAGCACGGCGCCGCGGACGGCGCCACCGCAGGCAGCAGCACGAAGGAGGCCGCATGACCACCGCAACCCGCCCGGCACCCGCAGATGCCGGCCCCGCTCCGTCGCTCGGCGCGGCGGGGGCGCTGCGCGCCACCGGCAGGCTGGCCGCCTCCGAGGCGCGGCTGCTCACCCGCAACCTGCCCGATCTGCTGGTCCCGATCGCGATGCCGGTCGGGCTGATGCTGATCCTCGGGATGACCGGAACGGCCGACGGGCCCATCCCCGGGGAGGGCGGCATGTCGGCGATGGAGCTGTTCCTCATCCCCTCCGCCGTGACGATGATCGCCGCCATGATCGGCCTGCTCAACATGCCGGTCACGATGGTGGCCTACCGGCAGACCGGTGTGCTGCGGCGGCTCTCGGTCACCCCGGTCGGCCCCGGCCGGATGCTCGGGGTGCAGCTGGCCGTCAACGCAGTGCAGGCCCTGATCGGCACCGCGCTCGCGCTCACCGTGTTCGCGCTCGTCTTCGACGTGCGGATGCCGGCCGCACCGCTGCTCACCGCGGGCGCGATCCTGCTCGGAATCGCGGCGATGTACGGCATCGGACTGGTCATCGCGTCCTTCGCCCGGACCTACGGCGAGGCGCTCGGCGCGGGCATGGTCCTGTTCTTCGCGACGATGGGGATCGGCGGCGGCGTCACACCGACCGACAACCTGCCGGACTGGCTCGGTGCGATCGGGGAGCATCTGCCGTTCGGTGCCATGGTGAGCCTCGTCGAGGGGTCCTGGACCGACGGCTCGATCGCCGCGGCCCCGGTCGCCGTGCTCGCGATCGCGGCCCTGGCCGGCCCGGCCGTCGCCCGCCTCTTCTTCCGCTGGGAGTAGGCGGAGAAGGCAGGGCAGCAGTACGCTCCCGCGGCGCCCGGAGGACGGCCGGCCGCCGCGGGAGCATCGGTGCGCGGACGGGGGCGGGCGGAGGCGGCAAGGGCGGCGGCAGCCCGAGCTGCCGAGCACCGGAGGGCGGCTCGGTGCCCCCGGCGTCGCTTCCACGGCGGCTCCGCGCACGGTCAGTGCGCCGCCGGCGCCGGACGCCCCGCAGCCCCCGGAACCCGGCCGGGCCGGCCCGCCGACGCGGGCATCCGCAGCAGTGTCCGAGCGGGGCCGCTGCCGCAGCCGATCGCCGAGTCCGGACGCGCTCAGATGAGCCGCAGCTGGCGGTCCTTCGGGCGGCGGCGGGCGGCGGAATCGGCGTCGACCGGCATGGTCAGCTCGGCCGGCAGGTCGGCCAGGAAGGGCGACGGGGCGCGGTCGCGGCCGCCGTCGGGGCCGCGGCGCGCCGGGCGGGACAGGTACAGCCGGTCCTGGGCACGCGTCATCCCGACGAAGAACAGGCGCCGCTCCTCCTGTGCGCGCGCACCGTCGGCCGCGTCGGCGCCCGGCAACCGGAACGGCAGCGTGCCGTCGTCGCAGCCGACTAGGAAGACGACCGGGAACTCCAGGCCCTTCGCCGCGTGCAGCGTGAGCAGCGCGACGCGGTCAGCGCGCGGATCGAGCCCCTCCACCTCGGCCCCCAGCGCCAGTTCGGCGAGGAACGCGTCGAGATCGGCGCCGCACCGCTCGGCCAGCGGGCGCACCAGCGCGGCGGCAGTGCGCAGCGCAACGCGGTCCGCGCCGGCCCCGCTGCCGTCGCCGGAGTCGGCGCCGCCTCCCGATCCGGCCCGGGGAGCACGCGCGATCAGCCGCTGGACGGCGGCATCGACCCGGGCCGCCGCGTCCCGCCCGGGCACCATCGGCAGCTCCGCGGCGAGCGCCCGCACCCCGGGGCGGTCGGCGAGCCGGTCGTGCGTGCGCTTCGCGTAGGGCACCCCGGACGCATCGAGCGCCGCGGCCACCGCCTCGGCCTGGGCCGAGGTCCGGTACAGCACGGCGAAGTCGGCGAACGACAGGGGCGCACCGCCGCAGTCGGGGGCCAGGCCGGCCTCGGCGCCGGTGACCCGGCCGCTGTCCAGTGAGTGGTGCGACGTGCCGCCGAGGAGCCGGTCGATCGAGCGCGCGACGAACGCCGCCTCGCCGCGCGGGTCAGCCGCCGCGTGCAGGCCGATCCGCGGCGGGTCGGTGAAGTCGCCCACCGCGCGCAGCGCGCGTCCCGGCACCAGCGACGACGGTGCGATGGCCGCGATCGCCGCATCCACGATCGCCGCGTTGGACCGGTAGTTGCGGGTCAGCCGCACCTCGGCGGCGGCCGGCCGGTCCCGGGCGAACTCCAGGAAGAAGCCGACGTCGGACCCGCGGAAGGCGTAGATCGCCTGGTCGGGGTCGCCGATCGCGGTGAGGTTGCCGTCCGGCCCGCTCAGCAGGCGCAGCAGCGCGTACTGGTCGGCGTCGACGTCCTGGAACTCGTCCACGCTGACCCACGGCCAGCGCTGCCGGTAGTGCGCGGTGAGTGCGGTGTCGGCCGCCAGCAGCTCCACGGGCAGCCGGACGAGGTCGGCGAAGTCCACCAGGTCGAGCTCGCGCAGGCGCGCGGTGTAGCGCTCCTCGGTGTCGGGCGCCGCCCCGCCGCCGCGCGGTCGCCCGCGCGCGTCAAGGAGCTTGCGCGCCTCGGCCGCGGAGCCGGTCGCCTCCGCGGCCACCGCGAGTGCGCGGTCGGTTCCGGCGACCCCGAAGCCGGCGCTGAGCCCGGCACGCGCGTGCAGCTCGCGGAGGAGCAGCAGGCCGAGGCCGTGGAAGGTGGTGGCGGTGATGCGCTCCGCCGCGCCGCCGAGCAGCTCCGCCAACCGCTCGCGCAGCTCGCCGGCGGCCTTCCGGGTGAAGGTGAGCGCAAGGAACTGCTCTGCGGGCACACCGCGCTCGGCCTCCAGGTGCGCGATGCGGCGGGTGAGCGTGCGGGTCTTGCCCGTGCCGGGGCCGGCCACCACGAGCAGCGGGCCGCCGGGCGCGGAGGCGGCAGCGCGCTGCTCCGGGTCGAGCCCGTCCAGCAGCCGCGGCGCAGGGGAGGCCGCCGGAGCATCGGCGAACAGCGGGGGCTCCGCCCCGCCGGCCTCCGCCTCGGGCGCAGCGTCCGGACCGTCCCCCGGTGGCTCGGCGGGGCCGGCGCCGCCGGTCCCGTCAGCGGGATCGGAAGCGGTCCCGGCCGCCGCGGACGGCAGGGCAGGGCCGCCTGCGCCCTGTGCGCTGGCCGAGGGCCCGTCGGCCGGACCGCCCGCAGGCGGTCCGCCGGCGCCGGGCCCGCCATCCGGCCGGAAGAGGGGCTCCGGCGCGCTCGGGGGAGCGCTGCGGGCGGGAGCGGAAGCGGGGCTGTCCGGCCCGGGCCCGGGCCGGGGGGCCGAGGGTGCGGGGAGGTCGAAGAGCGGGGTGCCGCGGGAGGGCGCCGAGATCTCCTCCGGATCGAACATGCGGATGGTGCCGTACACGCCGTCGAAGCCGGCGTCGCGGCGCACTTCGCCGCGGCGCAGCCGGGCCACCGCCTCGCCGAGCAGTTCGCCGCCTGCGGCGCGGACCTCGGCTTCGGGCAGGTCGAGCAGGATCTCCAGCTCGGGGCCGAGCGCGCCGGCGAGCCGCTGGCATTCGGCCTGCACCCGCTTGCTCTTCGGCCCGACGCCGGCGATCTCGGACACGATCTCCGGGAGCGGCACCAGGTTGACGAAGCCCGCCCGGCCCGGCGGGCGGTACCCGGACGGCCGGTCGGCGAGGTCGGAGACGCGGTGTGCGGTGCCCACGGTCAGCGGGCGGCCGCAGACCGGGCAGCGGCCGCCCGCGGCGCGGGTGGCATCCGGGTCGCACCGGACATCGCAGGCCCGGTGCCCATCGGTGTGGTATTTCCCGTGTTCCGGAAAGAACTCCAGCGTTCCGGCGAAACCGTGCCCGGTCTCCAGTGCCCGGCGGATCGGCGTGAATCCCAGTTCCGCGGTGAACCGGGTGGCCTCGCGCGCCAGCATCGGCGGGGAATGCGCGTCGGAGTTGCTCACCTGGGTGTAGCGGTCGAGGGAGGACACCGTCCAGTTCATCGCGGGATCACTCGACAGCCCGGTCTCGATCGCGAACACGTGCTCGGCGAGATCGGCGTAGCAGTCGGCCACCCGGTCGAAGCCGGATTTCGAGCCGAGCACGGCGAACCACGGCGTCCACACGTGTGCCGGAACGAGATAGGAACCCGGATCGCTGTTGAGCGTGATCTCCAGCAGATCCCGCGAGTCCAGTCCGAGGATCGGTCGGCCGTCCGAGGCGAGATTGCCGATCCGGGCCAAATCGGCGGTGATGGCGTCGGCCGCCGCAAACGACGGCGCGTAGAGCAAATGGTGGACCTTTCGGGTCCGACCGTCGCGCTTATAGATGGTGGAGATCTCCACCGAGAGCATGAAGCGCGGCGGTTTCTGACAGGCTGGCGGCAGTGCGGCGAGCACCGGCCGCTCGATTTCCGGCGCGAGCCGGAACAGCCCCTCCTCGGCCGGAACCAGCTTCTCTCCGAGCTCCGCCCGCCATGCGGGGTGAGTGAAATCACCGGTGCCGACCAGGCCGATGCCCTTGCGGCCCGCCCACAGTGCGAGATGTTCCAGGTCGCAATCGCGGCTGCAGGCGCGCGAGTGCTTGGAGTGGATATGAAGGTCCGCGCGGAACTCCAACGGGCGAGTCCTTCCCAGCGACTTCCGAAGCCCGCGCGGAGAAGGAACTCCGCCTCGGCGGCCGCGGCCGGCGGGCGGCGGCCTTCGGCCCCGGTGCGGGGTGCGCGGGGGCGGGCGCCGTTGCGCCCGATGCCGCGACGCAGCATATGCCAACCTGAGTCGGGCTGCCGGAATGCCGCGGGTAATCTGAAGCCACGCCATGGAGAAGTCGGTCGTTCCGCGCGCCGCACCGGCGCGCGGAATCCTCTGGGAAGCCCGCGGTTAAGGGGGATCGGGAACATGCGGCGGTCTGTGCGGCGGCCCCGCCGCAACGCGGCACCGCGACAGTGCGGGTTCGCTTCCACTAGAGTGCCGGCGCAAATCTGCGGACACTATCGGGGCCGTACTGGAGCCGTAATGGATCTGCGCCCCTCGGTCGGACCATCCGGGTGCCGAAGGTGTCTATGATGTCGGAGTCCCCACCCGCATCCAGCGGGTTTCGCCGGATCGCCGGTACGGCGCCCTTCGGGGCGACCGCAGCGGGCCGCCGCCCCTCTCCGTGGGGTAATTGCTGCATAAAGTAACAACAAGGAAGGGTGTGCGCCTGATGGGTGATGTTTTGTCAGCGCTGATCCCGCCCGCTGTTGTCGCGGCGGTCTTCTGCACCTTCGTCGTGAAGCTGCTCCGCCACGAGATGGCGCCGCGGACGTCAGACGGACGGCGTGTCAGCGAAGCGCGCGAGGACGCGGCGGAAGCCGATGCGAACGGTTCGGGTGGGGAGAAGGGTTCCGGAGCGGCCGATACGGTCGGCTCCGCGCCGCGCGGCGGTGACGACGACGGCAATTGAGCGGCCCCTGCGGATGCTAATCCGGCGTGCTTTAGGGCGCGCTCCGGGTGCGTGCGCCCGGTGCGCCGACCGCGGTTCGGATCCGCGGCGGATATGCACCGCGCCGAGAATTGTCTTCCGTCGCGCATTCGGTTAGCTTTATATTCAGGTGCGCCGCACCTACTGCTGAAAGGTTCGCATCCATGGCACAAAAGGTTCAGGTGCTTCTCGTCGACGATCTCGACGGTGGCGAGGCCGACGAGACCGTTTCGTTCGGTGTCGACGGCACCACTTATGAAATCGACCTCAGCACCGACAACGCCTCGCAGCTGCGCGATGTGCTGGACCGCTACGTGAAGGCCGCCCGCAAGGCGCCGGCCAAGTCGGGCGGCCGCGGCCGCCGGCAGCAGCAGCGGAGCGCGCCCAGCCGCGAGCGCAGCGCCGAGATCCGCGCCTGGGCCAAGGCGCAGGGCAAGCAGGTCAACGAGCGCGGCCGTATCCCGGCCGCCATCGTCGCCGAGTACGAGGCCGCGCAGCGCTGATGCCGCGCTTGCCGCGCACGCGGGAGCCCGGCGCCGGCGGCGCCGCCGGGGCCGCCCGCCCGCCGCCGCGCCGGCGCCGGCCGCTGCGCCGGCAGGCCGTCCACGCTCGCTGAGCGCGGCCTGCCGTGCGCGGTGCCCGGCCCGCCCTTCCCCCTTCCGCCGTTTGCTCCCGGCACTCGCCTACCCCTCCCGGTGCACGGCCCGGCGGTTTGGCCCTTCTTCGCGGCGTTCCCCGGGCCTGGCGCGCGCAGATTGTGCGCAGCGCGGCCTGTTCGCTCAGAGTGAAATTGCAAGCAGGAATGCACGGTCCGCGGCCCCGCCACATTGCACGGGGCACGCGGACCGTTCGCTTGCGGCGTACTCGGAACACTGAAGGCCCGATTGGTAGTTGGATGAGGGTGAACGCCCTATCGTCGGGGAAAGTCTCTGGCAACGGAGTCGGAGGCAACCGGACGATGTGGGATGCGATCGCCGCACCACCGGACCACCGGCGGTGCGGTGGACCGGTGCGGCAGCGCCCGACGAGGGCTTTCACCCCCCGAAGGGCCGAATTGCGGAAAAGCGTGAGGGTCGGAACTCCCGTCCCTGCCTGACCGCTCTGTGAGGAGCGACGACATGTTCGAGAGGTTCACCGACCGCGCACGGCGCGTGGTGGTCCTGGCCCAGGAAGAGGCCAGGATGCTCAACCACAACTACATCGGCACCGAGCACATCCTGCTCGGCCTCATCCACGAGGGCGAAGGCGTCGCCGCGAAGGCACTGGAGAGCCTCGGGATCAGCCTCGAAGCCGTCCGCCAGCAGGTGGAGGAGATCATCGGCCAGGGCCAGCAGGCCCCGTCCGGCCACATCCCCTTCACGCCGCGGGCCAAGAAGGTCCTCGAGCTGTCCCTGCGCGAGGCGCTCCAGCTCGGCCACAACTACATCGGCACCGAGCACATCCTGCTCGGCCTCATCCGCGAGGGCGAGGGTGTCGCCGCCCAGGTGCTGGTGAAGCTCGGCGCCGACCTCAACCGGGTGCGCCAGCAGGTCATCCAGCTGCTCCACGGCTACCAGGGCAAGGAGCCCCAGGCCGCCGGCGCCTCCTCGGAGTCCACGCCGTCGACCTCCCTCGTGCTCGACCAGTTCGGCCGGAACCTCACGCAGGCCGCCCGGGAGAGCAAGCTCGACCCGGTGATCGGCCGCGACTCCGAGATCGAGCGGGTGATGCAGGTCCTGTCCCGCCGGACCAAGAACAACCCGGTCCTGATCGGCGAGCCCGGCGTCGGCAAGACCGCCGTCGTCGAGGGCCTCGCGCAGAAGATCGTCAAGGGCGAGATCCCGGAGACGCTGAAGGACAAGCAGCTCTACACGCTCGACCTGGGCGCGCTCGTCGCCGGCAGCCGCTACCGCGGCGACTTCGAGGAGCGCCTCAAGAAGGTGCTCAAGGAGATCCGCACCCGCGGCGACATCATCCTGTTCATCGACGAGCTGCACACGCTGGTCGGTGCGGGGGCGGCGGAAGGTGCCATAGACGCCGCTTCCATCCTGAAGCCCATGCTGGCCCGGGGTGAGCTGCAGACCATCGGCGCGACGACGCTGGACGAGTACCGCAAGCACCTGGAGAAGGACGCCGCCCTCGAGCGCCGCTTCCAGCCGATCCAGGTGGACGAGCCGAGCATCGGCCACACCATCGAGATCCTCAAGGGGCTGCGGGACCGCTACGAGGCGCACCACCGCGTCTCCATCACCGACTCCGCGCTGGTGGCCTCCGCGCAGCTCGCCGACCGCTACATCAGCGACCGGTTCCTGCCGGACAAGGCGATCGACCTCATCGACGAGGCCGGCTCGCGGATGCGCATCCGGCGCATGACCGCGCCGCCGGACCTGCGCGACTTCGACGAGAAGATCGCCGGCGTGCGCCGCGACAAGGAGTCCGCGATCGACGCGCAGGACTTCGAGAAGGCGGCGTCGCTGCGGGACGACGAGAAGCAGCTGCTCAACTCCAAGGCCCAGCGGGAGAAGGAGTGGAAGGCCGACGACATGGACGTCGTCGCCGAGGTGAACGAGGAGCTCATCGCCGAGGTCCTGGCCGCCTCCACCGGTATCCCGGTGGTGAAGCTGAGCGAGGAGGAGAGCTCCCGCCTGCTCCGCATGGAGGACGAGCTGCACAAGCGGGTCATCGGCCAGGAGGACGCCATCAAGGCGCTCTCCCAGGCGATCCGGCGCACCCGCGCCGGCCTGAAGGACCCGAAGCGGCCCGGCGGCTCGTTCATCTTCGCCGGCCCGTCCGGTGTCGGTAAGACCGAGCTGTCCAAGACGCTCGCCGAGTTCCTCTTCGGTGACGAGGACTCGCTGATCCAGCTGGACATGTCCGAGTTCATGGAGAAGCACACGGTCTCCCGGCTCTTCGGCTCGCCGCCCGGATACGTCGGCTACGAGGAGGGCGGCCAGCTCACCGAGAAGGTGCGCCGCAAGCCGTTCTCCGTGGTCCTCTTCGACGAGATCGAGAAGGCCCACACCGACATCTTCAACTCGCTGCTCCAGGTGCTGGAGGAAGGGCGGCTCACCGACGCCCAGGGTCGCAACGTCGACTTCAAGAACACGGTCATCATCATGACCACCAACCTCGGCACCCGGGACATCTCCAAGGGCGCGGCCATGGGCTTCGCCAAGGAGGACGACGAGAAGACCAACTACGACCGGATGAAGGCCAAGGTCCAGGAAGAGCTCAAGCAGAACTTCCGGCCCGAGTTCCTCAACCGCGTCGACGACGTCATCGTCTTCCACCAGCTGACCGAGAAGGAGATCATCGAGATCGTCGACCTGATGATCGCCTCGCTCGACACCCGGCTCAAGGACCGCGACATGGGCCTGGAGCTGCGGCCGGAGGCGAAGAAGGCGCTCGCCGAGCGCGGCTACGACCCGGTCCTGGGCGCGCGGCCGCTGCGCCGCACGATCCAGCGGGAGATCGAGGACGCGCTGTCCGAGAAGATCCTCTACGCCGAGCTCAAGCCCGGCCAGATCGTGGTGATCGACGTGGAGGGCGAGGGCAGCGACGCGAAGTTCACCTTCACCGGTGTGCCCAAGCCGGATGCGGTGCTGGAGACCCCGCAGGTCGAGACCGCGGCGGGCACCGGGGACTGACCGGCAGGACCCGGCCGCACCGCACCGCGGCCGGTCCGCCGATCGCATTCCGCGCAGTGGCGGGGGCGGCTCCCGAGAGGGGGCCGCCCCCGCCTGCTGTGTCCGGCCTCTGCCGTGCGGGTTGGTGGACCGGCGGGTCGGTGGGCCGGCAGGCCGGTCAGCCGGGCAGGGCGTAGCGGCCGTCGTCGAGCGGGTCGACGAGCCCGTCGGCAACCAGGGCGTCCAGTGCGCGCTCGCGCTGCACCGGCTCGTCCCAGACCGCGTCCAGCGCCGGCTTCGCGACCGGTCCGGCGGAGTCCCGCAGGACCGCGAGCAGGCGGCCGCGGACCTGCCGGTCGGTGCCGGCGTACTTCTGGCCCACCCGCGGCGGGCCCTGGTGCGGCGGATGCCCCGCGGCGCGCCAGGCGCACTGGTGCGCGATCGGGCAGGCGCCGCATTCCGGTGCGCGGGCGGTGCAGACAAGCGCGCCGAGCTCCATCGAGGCGGCGCCCCACCGCACCGCGGTGTCCGGATCCTCCGGCAGCAGCGCGTCGGCGAGCCGCCATTCCGCGCGGCTGGGGGCCTTCGGCGGGTACTGGACACCGGTGTGCGCCCGGGCCAGAACCCGGCGCACATTCGTGTCCAGAATCGAGTGCCGCTTCCCGAACGCGAAACCGGCGACGGCGGCCGCAGTGTAGTCGCCGATGCCGGGCAGGGCGCGGAGCTCCGCGTGCTCGGACGGCACCGCGCCGCCGTGCTGCTCAGTGATCGCGCGGGCGCACGCGTGCAGGTTCAGCGCGCGGCGGGGGTAGCCCAGCCGGTTCCACATGCGCACAGCCTCGCCGGGGGCCTCCGCGGCAAGGTCGGCCGGCGCGGGCCAGCGGGCCATCCACGCCTCCCACGCGGGCAGCACGCGCACCACCGGTGTCTGCTGCAGCATGATCTCGCTGACCAGGATCGACCAGGGGCTGGCATCAGGGTCACGCCAGGGCAGTTCCCGCGCGTTCGCCGCGAACCAGGCCAGAACGGGGGTGGAATAAGGGTTATGGATCATGCGCAATCGTGCTCGCGGAACGGCGGGTTGAGTAGGTGCCGGGCGGCGGAAACCGGAATACTACGCCCATGGCGTCAAGTGCTGGACACCCGGGACCGGTGAGCCCTGGGACGTATTGGAAGCGTCGGGTCTTCGTCCTCGTCGGCCTGCTGGCCATAGTGACGTTGATCGTGTATGCGTGCCGGCCGTCGGCCTCCGACGACGATCCGTCGGGCGCAGCGGGCTCCTCGCCCGCCGCCTCGCCGACCGCGGACGCTCCCTCCAGTGTGCCACCGTCAGCGTCTCCCGACCCCAGCCCGAGCGCAAGTCCGTCTCCCTCCGAGGAGGCGTCCGGCGAGGCCGGCGGCGGAGGCGGGGCCGGCGGCGACGGCGACGGCGGCGAGGACGGCGGCGAAGACGACTCGGGCGGCTCCGGCCGGGACGAGGGCTACCCGGAGCCGAAGAAGGCGAGCGACGAGTGCCGCCCGTCCGACATCGTGCTCACCGTGGACACCGACAAGGCCGACTACGCGTGGGACGGCAAGCCGAAGCTGGAGCTGAAGGCGGTCAACACCGGCGACCAGACCTGCACGCTCGACCTCGGCCCGGACACCGTGGAACTGCGCATCACCTCCGGCGATGACCGGGTGTTCTCCACCCGCGACTGCGCCGAGGCCGAGGACGCCGAGAAGACCGAGCTGGAGCGCGGGGTGCCGGCCGAGCACACGGTCACCTGGGACCGCAGCCGCTCCTGGGACGACTGCCGCGACTCCGGTGCCGAGGCCAAGCGCCCCGGGACCTACGTGGTGACCGCCAAGGGCGACTACGCCGCCGGTGAAAAGACCGAGCGGTCCGTCTTCCGCCTCAACTGACCCGCCGCCGCGCCCGGCATGCCGGGCGCGGCGGACGCCCGGCCCGGAACCCGGCTGCCGCTCGCGGGGGAGCCGCAGCGCGGTGGCCGCCCACGCGCATCGGCGGGGTGCTCCGCCGGCAGGACGGAGCGGGCAGCGGCCGTCCGCAGGCTCGGAGAGCGGCGGCGCCCGGCTTCCCGGCCCGCCGGCCCCCGGGCCGTCGCCGGGTGTGCACGGAAGACCCGGCCGGGGCCTGCCGGGGGCGCCGCGGACCCCCTAGCCGTCGGAGGGCGGGGACTTCTTGCGGCGGCGGGCGGGCAGGGCGAGCGCGATGGCTTCGGAGAGGTCGTCGACGCCGATGGCCTCGATGCCGGGGACCGGTTCCTCGCTGTTGCGCGGGACGACGGCCCGGGTGAAGCCGAGGCGCTGGGCCTCCATCAGGCGGCGGTTCACCGAGCCGACGGCGCGCACCTCCCCGGCCAGGCCGACTTCGCCGACCGCGATCATGCCGCGGGGCAGTGCGGCGTCCTTGGCCGAGCCGGCCACCGCGAGCGCCAGACCCAGGTCCACCGACGGCTCACCGAGGCGCACGCCGCCCACCGTGGAGGCGAACACGTCGGCGTTGGCCAGCCGCACGCCCGCGCGGCGCTCCAGCACCGCCATCACCATGTTCACCCGCGCCGTGTCCAGGCCGGAGGTGGCACGCCGCGGCTGCGGCAGCGGCGATGGCGCCACCAGAGCCTGGACCTCCGCGATGAGCGGCCGCCGGCCCTCCAGGGTGACCGTGACGCAGGTACCGGGCACCGGCTCGCTGCGGCGGGTGAGGAACAGGCCGCTGGGGTCGGGAAGGCCGATGATGCCGGACTCGCCCAGCTCGAAGCAGCCGATCTCGTCGGTGGGGCCGTACCGGTTCTTCACCGCGCGCAGCATCCGCAGCTGCGAGTGCCGGTCGCCCTCGAACTGGAGCACCACGTCCACCAGGTGCTCCAGCATGCGCGGACCCGCGATCGAGCCGTCCTTGGTGACGTGGCCGACGAGCACCGTGGCGATGCCGCGCTCCTTGGCGATCCGGATCAGCGCTCCGGCGACCTCGCGCACCTGGGTGACGCCCCCGGGCACGCCGGTGACGTCCGGTGCCGACAGCGTCTGCACCGAGTCCACGATGAGCAGTGCGGGCGCGATGGCGTCCACGTGCGCGGCCACCGCGCCGACGGTGGTCTCCGCAGCCAGGTAGAGCTTCGGGGAGAGGGCGCCGAGCCGCTCCGCGCGCAGCCGCACCTGGCCGGTGGACTCCTCGCCGGTGACGTAGAGCACCGGTCCGGCCTCGGCGCACAGCGCGGCGACCTCCAGGAGCAGCGTGGACTTGCCGACCCCGGGCTCGCCGGCCATGAGCAGCACGCCGCCGGGGACGATGCCGCCGCCCAGGACGCGGTCGAGCTCGTCCAGCCCGGTGGGCGCGGCGTGCGCCGCCTCCACGTCGATCTCGGTGATCGGCCGGGCCGCTGCCGTGACCGGGAGCGGCGCCACGGACGCGGCCGGGGCGCCCGCTTCCTCGACGGTGCCCCACGCCTGGCACTCGCCGCAGCGGCCGACCCACTTCAGCGCGGTCCACCCGCACTCGACGCACCGGAAGGTGGTTTTCGCGCTCTTCGCCATGCCCGCACGCTAGCGCTCGGTGACGACACCCGGAACACGACCTGGCTGCCTGTGGACGACTCCGGCGCACCGTGGGGAATCCGGGACAGCCGAAACCCGAGTGATTACACTACGTGGTGGAAACATTGCTGACCGGAGCTGGCCGGGTCCGTTGACCCTGCGCCGCCCACTGGACACATTCGAAGCGGCGGTTCCCGTTCGTCCCCTACCGCCGCCTTCCGCACCAGAGGAGACCCGCGTGCGCCCGCATCCCCCCGTCCGCCCCGCCCCTGCCCGCCGCGCCGCGCTGCGCGCCGGCGCCGGAGCCGCCGCCCTCGGCCTGGCCGGCGTGCTCTCCGCCGCGCCGGCAGCGGCCTACGAGGCAACTGCAACCGACCTCGCCGACCGCTACGTCGCGCTCGGCGACTCCTTCACCGCCGGCCCCTTCATCCCCGCCCAGGGCGGGGACCCGCTGATGTGCCTGCGGTCGGACAACAACTACGTGCAGCGCGTCGCCGAAGGGCTCGGTGCCGAAGCGGTCGACGTCAGCTGCTCCGGCGCGATCACCGACGACATGTCCGCGCCGCAGAGCCTGCCGCTCGGGCAGGAGAACCCGGCCCAGTTCGACGCGCTCACCCCGGACACCACGCTGGTGACCGTCGGCATCGGCGGAAACGACTTCGGCTTCGCCGACATCTTCCTCACCTGCGCCACCGAGAGCGTGTCGGATCCCGGCGGGGAGCCCTGCAAGGAGAGCTTCACCGACGAGGACGGCAACGACGAGCTGGCCGCCCGCGTGCCGGAGACCGGCGACAAGGTCGCCGAGGTCCTGGCCGGCATCCAGGAGCGCAGCCCGGACGCCACCATCGCCCTCGTGGGCTACCTGCAGCTGCTGCCCGCCGAGGGCGGCTGCTGGCCGGAGGTGCCCGTCGCCGAGGGCGACACCGCCTACCTGGACGGGGTCCAGAGCGCGCTCAACGCCGAGCTGGAGACCCGCGCGGCCGAGGCCGGGGCGGTCTTCGTCGACGTGGAGGAGCGCGGCCGCGACATGTGCGCCTCCTCCGGTGAGAAGTGGGTCGAGGGCATCTTCCCGAGCCGCCCGGCGGCCCCGGTGCACCCCAACCGGAGCGGCATGGACGAGGTCGGCGCGCGGGTCCTCGCCGCGCTCGGCGGCGGCGGAGCAGCCGACCAGGTCTGACCCTCCCCGCACCTTCCGCCCGGCCCGCGGCGCGGCACCCCACGGCAGGGGGCCGCGCCGCGGCGCGTTGCGCGGGTCCGGGCACGGGCACCGCAGGCGGGCCGGCGGTGCACCGGCGCACGGCCGGTGCGGGGGCGGGGCGGCGATCTCCCCCTCCTCGGCCGGAGGACGCCGCGAGGGGCGCGCCCGGGCGGTGCGCAGCTGGGAAGTAGCAGGGAAGTGGTCCGCCAGCTTGGGGAGCCGGTGGCCGAGGAGGAAGCAGCCGGGGGTGCGGCGAACGGGCGGCCCGGAAAGGAGCGCCCCTCCGGTGCCACCCCGAACCCCCGGTCCCACCCGTGACGGAACGAGTCCGATTTGCTGCAATCCGGAACCCGGTGCTCGATCTCGGAGTCCTACCGTGAGGGAGCGGCCCACGGCAGTGCCGTGCTTCCCGCCCCGCTCGGACCGCCAGACGAAGGATGCCCCGTGGTTCCCTCACCACTCACCGCCCCCCGTCCCCTGCGCCGTTTCCTGACCGCGCTCGCGTGTGCGGGCGCGCTGACCGCTGCGAGCGCGTGCGGCCCCATTCCCGCTCCGGTCCGCGAGGGTCCGCCCCCGGACGGGCGGGGCGCCGCCTCCGAAGAGCCCGGCACCTCCGAAGAGCCCGAAGAGGAGCAGAGCCCGAGCGAGCCGGAGAAGGACTACCGGACCGGCGCGGTTCCGTCCGCCGAACCCGAGTTCGACGAGAGCCAGCTGGGCCGGGCCCCGTCCGGCGGCGACTTCTCCGCGGCCGTCGAGTGGGAGATCAACCGCTTCGTCAACATGTTCTCCCTGGAGTACGACCCGGACTCGTCGGTGAGCTGCGAGGCGATCGAGCCGGTCAAGGACACCGAGGCCACCTGCGACTCCGTCTACAACGACTACTCCTCGGAGTTCACCGTCACGGTCACCGACGACGAGGGCTCGGTGGAGTACGAGACGGGCCGCCTGCCGGTCTCCCGGGACGCGGTGGAGGAGCGCTTCCGCTTCCACGCCGACGAGGGCGAGGTCCTCTGCGACATGTCCCGCTACCAGCTGGTGTCGGCCTCGGACAAGATCGACTGCGAGTCGGCCGGCGGTGTCCGGTCCCGCGTGGAGGTCGCCTCCGACGGCAGCGGGGTCACCTTCAACGACCGGTGACGCCCCTCGCGGCGTTCTCCTCTCCTCGACAGGAGAACCCGCCCTGACTCATTCGCCGGCCGTGCGGCGGGTGCACCGCCGACACCGCTCGCGACGGGCGCCGTTCACCCAACACGCCCTAGTAGCGGCGCCACCAGAGGTTGACGGCGTAGTCGACCTCGAGGCCGGTGTGCTCGGCGGTGATCGCGTCGGCGAGCCGCGCCGGGAACTCGATGCGCACCACCGCCTCCAGGTCGGCGCGGCGCTCGAACCGCCAGCGCATGTCGACCGGGACCCGGGTGAAGCCGTGCCGCGCCCAGAAGCGCTCCACCGCGGCCGGGTCGTAGCGCGGCAGGAACCGGCGGAACCAGCCGCCGAAGGTGCTGCGGGTCGCGTCGTTGTCGATCACGAACGCGGTGCCGCCGCGGCGCAGCACCCGGGCGAGCTCGGCCAGCCCGGGCTCGCAGCCCGGGCCGAAGAAGTACGCCCAGCGGGCGTGGGCGACGTCGACCGAGGCGTCGGGCAGCGGCAGGTCCTGGGCGGTACCGGTGTGCACGCCGACCCGGTCCAGGCCGGCGGTGCGCGCCCGCGCCGCCGCGGCGAGGGCGGCGTGCGGCTCGACCCCGGTGACCCGGTCCGCGGCGGCCGCGAAGTCCGGCAGGTGGTAGCCGGTGCCGCAGCCGACATCGAGCAGGTGCGCGCCGGCCAGCGGCTGGATCCGGTCCATTGCGGCGGCGAGGGCGCCGTCCGGGTCGACCGCCCGGTTCTCCAGCTCGTAGACAGCGGGACTGTTCCAGATGTTGGGGCTGGGCACGGCCCCCGGGAGTGCGGCGCGCATGCGGCGATCGTATGCGCCCCGCAGCCCCGCCGGCCCTTCCCCGGCCCGGCGCCGCCGCCCGGGGCCGGCCCCGGGCGGCGGCGCGGCACAGCGGGCGCCCGCCGCTACCGGTCCCGGACCGCCCTGGAACGCCTTCGGGCCACAGTGACCTGGGGCAGCCCTGCGCGGGCCGCCCGCGGCGCGGCGCGGCCGTCCGCGGCAGCGCCGCAGCACCGCATAGTCTTGTTCGGGTGAGCGCTATCGACGTCCCCGACGCGCCCGTGGTCCTGTCCACCGCCTCGGTCTACCCGGAGAAGACGCCGGCGGCCTTCGAGATCGCCGCCGAGCTCGGCTACGACGGCATCGAGGTCCTGGTCTCCACCGACCCGGTGAGTCAGGATCCGGACATGCTCCGCCGCCTCTCCGACTACCACGGTGTGCCGATCACCGCGATCCACTCGCCGTGCCTGATCTTCACGCAGCGCGTGTGGGGCAAGGATCCGTGGGAGAAGCTCGTCCGCTCCAAGGAGATGGCGGAGAAGGTCGGCGCTACGGCCATCGTCGTCCACCCCGCCTTCCGCTGGCAGCGCGAGTACGCCCGCGACTTCGAAACCGGCATCGCGCGCATGCAGGACGAGACCGACGTGGTCTTCGCCGTCGAGAACATGTACCCGGTGCACATGCGGGACCGCGAGGTGGTGCCGTACGCGCCGAGCTGGAACCCGCTGGACCGGGACTACCCCGACGTCACCCTGGACCTGTCGCACACCGCCATGTCCCGCTCGGACGCGATGGACATGGCGCGCAGCCTCGGCGGCCGCCTCTCCCACGTGCACCTGGCTGACGGCGTCGGCGGGCAGAACTTCGACGAGCACCTGATCCCCGGCCGCGGCGGACAGCCGGTGGCCGAGCTGCTGGAACACCTCGCGCGCACCCGCTACAGCGGGCAGCTCGTGCTGGAGGTCAACACCCGCAAGGCCGCCGACCGCGAGGCCCGCAAGCTGGACCTGGCCGAGGCGCTCGCCTTCACCCGGCTGAACTTCGTCGGCCCGCCCGCCCGCGCCGACCGCCGCGAGCGCGCCGCGCTGCGCCGGACCGCGGCCGCGCCGCCCCCGCGCACCTTCGCCGTCGACCCCGGCGGCACGGCCCGCGAAGACGACTGACCGGCGCCCCGCCGCCGCCCGCCGCCGAGCGCCCCCGATCCGGCGGGCTCCGTACCGCGGCGGACATCGCTGCTGCTCGCCGCCCCGGAGAGGGCGCCGGGCGGATACCGTGGAGGGACCGGAAAGGGTGAGACCATGATCGCGATCATCGGCGCAGGGAAAATGGGCGAAGCCCTCCTCGCCGGACTGCTGGCCACCGGGCACGACCCGGCCGACGTCGCCGTCACGGAGCCGCGCGCGGACCACGCCGCGGAGCTCCGCGAGCGCTACGGCGTGGCGACGCTGCCGGCGGCCGAGGCCGCCGCGGGCGCCGGAACCGTGGTGCTCGCCGTCAAGCCGCAGGACATGGTCGACCTCCTCGACGCCATCGCCCCGCACCTGGCCGCGGACGCGCTCGTCGTCTCCGTCGCCGCCGGGATCACCACCTCCGTCCTGGAGAAGCACCTCGGGGACGGCGCCGCCGTGGTCCGCGCCATGCCGAACACGCCCGCCCTCGCCGGCAAGGGCATGACCGTCCTCACCGGCGGCCGCGGCACCACCCCGGACCAGCTCGCCCACGCCGAGCAGCTGCTCAGCGCCGTCGGCGACGTGGTCGTCACCGACGAGCGGCACATGGACACCGCCACCGCCATCTCCGGCAGCGGGCCGGCCTACTTCTACTTCATCGCCGAGACCATGATCGAGGCCGGCGTCGCGATGGGGATGCCGCGCGCCACCGCGCAGCGGCTCGTGGACCAGACCATCATCGGCGCCTCCGCCATGCTCAACGGCGGTGAGCACCCGGTGGTGCTCCGCGAGGCCGTCACCTCGCCCGGCGGCACCACCGCGGCCGCCGTCCGCGAACTGGAGCGGCACGGCGTGCGCACCGCGTTCACCGACGCCATCGAGGCCGCGCGGGACCGCAGCCGCAGCCTGTCGGACGGCTGAGGGCGCCGCCGCGCGCAACCGCCGCCCCGCCCGCACCGGCCCGCGGCCCGGTGTGCTTGAGTTCATACGGACCCCGCCCCGGACCGGTGAGAGCCGGGGCCCGCCCCTCGGGAGTACCCATGGCCTGCTCGCTCCACGTCGCCTGGGACGACGCGCTGACCACCTACGACTTCGGCCCCGAGCACCCGCTCAACCCGGTCCGGGTCGAGTTGACCATGGCGCTCGCCCGCGAGCTCGGCGTGTTCGGCGCTCCCGCCCTCGAATTCGCCCCCGTCGAGCCGGCGACCGACGAGCAGCTGCAGCTCATCCACACCCCGGACTACATCGAGGCGGTCAAGCGCGCCGGGCAGACCCTGGAGCCCGACGACGCGCACTACCTCGGCACCGCCGACAACCCGGTGTTCCCGCGGATGCACGAGGCGGCGTCGCTCATCTCCGGTGCCTCCATCGCCGCAGCGCGCGCCGTATGGAGCGGCGACGCCGTGCACGCCGCGAACATCGCCGGCGGGCTGCACCACGCCATGCCCGGCCACGCCTGGGGCTTCTGCGTCTACAACGACGCGTCCATGGCGATCGCCTGGCTGCTGGAGCAGGGCGCCAAGCGGGTGGCCTACGTCGACGTCGACGTGCACCACGGCGACGGCGTCCAGGCGATGTTCTACGACGACCCGCGGGTCATGACGATCAGCCTGCACGAGTCGCCGCTCACCCTCTTCCCCGGCACCGGCCGGCCCGCCGAGACGGGCGGTCCCGGCGCCGAGGGCTACTCGGTGAACGTGGCGCTGCCCGCCGGCACCGACGACGCGCGCTGGCTGCGCGCCTTCGACGCGACGGTGCCGCCGCTGCTCCGCGAGTTCCAGCCGGAGGTGCTGGTCACCCAGCACGGTGCCGACGCGCACGCGCTCGACCCGCTGGCCAACCTCATGCTCTCGCTGGACGGCCAGCGCCGCACCTACCGCGCGCTGCACCGCCTCGCCCAGGAGACCGCGGGCGGCCGCTGGGTGGTGCTCGGCGGCGGCGGCTACGAGCTGGTGCAGGTCGTGCCGCGCGCCTGGACCCACCTGCTGGCCGAGGCCTCCGGCGTGGAGCTCGACCCGGAGGCCGCCACCCCGGAGGAGTGGCGGCGGTTCGTGCGCGAGCGCACCGCCGACGTCCCGCCGCTGTACATGACCGACGGGCGCACCGCGGAGTTCACCCCGTTCGAGGACGGCTTCGACCCCGCGGACCCGGTGGACCAGGCGATCCAGGCCACCCGCCGCGCGGTCTTCCCCAGCCAGGGCATCGACCCGACGCTGTGAGCCGCGCCGGCGGGCCGGCCCGCCGGCCGCCCGGCCGTGCAGCCCGGGCAGCCGGCCGGAGGCCGGTGCCGGGATCGTTATCGGCGCCGGTGTTGCTTCGCCGCGCGCGGGGGTAGGCGGATCACGAGCGGCCGAACGGCCGGGAAAGGGGAGTCGAACGGTGACGCCGCCCGCACGGGGCGAGCTCGTGACGCACCTCGTGCGCACCGGGATCGCCGGGCACGTGAACACGCCGCGCCAGGGCAATCTGCGCCACTACCGGAGGCTCGCCGAGCACGACCCCTACCACCGGTTCGGGCTGACATTCGCGCGCGAGTACACCGCCGACGACATCCTCGCCCTGATGGCGAAGCGGTGCGGTGTCGTCGCCGATCCGGCGCACACCTCCGGGGTCGACACGATCGACCCCGACCTCACCGTCGACGCCCTGGAGGCCCTCGCCGACCGGATGGCCCGCGCCGCGGCCGGCCGGGAGCGGGTCATGGTCGCCACCGGCCACCCCGACCACCTGCAGGGCCCCTACCGGGCCTGGAAGGACGCGCTCGCCGCGGCCGGCTGCCCGGTGGTGACCGGCGGCGCCGGCTTCACCTACTCGGTGTCGGCCGGCAACCTTCCGGGCCGCCGCCGGCTGGAGTGGCGCAGCGGCGTCGGGATGGTGGCCGACGCCGACGGCACGCCGCGGCACAGCCACCACCCGGACGCGATGGAGGCGGCGCTCGCCGACCTCGCCGAGCGCGGAGCGCCCTGGCCGCAGCTGGTCATCGCCGACCACGGTTTCGCCGGGGCCGCGGGGGAGGCCGGGGTGTCCGCGGTGGGGTTCGCCGACTGCAACGATCCCGCACTCTTCGTGGCCGAAGAAGAGGGAAAACTGCACGCGGCAGTGCCTCTGGACGACGGATACAGCGCTCAGGACTACCAGCCGCTGACGGAGTACGTGCTCCACCGGGCCGGCCTGGAGCCGGCCGGCGGGACCGCGCCCTGAGCGGCGGCGCCTTTTTATACCCACCCCCTAAACCTCACGGGACCCGTCGCCCTCGTGTAGCTGCAGCGATAGCAAAACCGACCTTTCAATGCCGTGACCCCGGATCTACCCTGAAAACGGACGTGTCAGCAGTGACTCAAACGACACCCCGGCAGGGGAAGGCACGGAACGACACCCCGGCAGGGGGAGGCAGGGACAGCGTCGCGCACGTCCGGAAGCGAGGGCATTGACGACCATGAACGGGAGTAAGGCTCCTCTGGAAGAGGTCAGGTTCCTGACCGTGGCGGAAGTCGCCACGATCATGCGTGTGTCCAAGATGACCGTCTATCGGATGGTCCATTCGGGAGTCCTGCCGGCGATCCGCGTCGGCCGTTCCTACCGGGTTCCCGAGCGCGCCGTCCACGACTACCTGCGCGAAGCGTTCGTCGAAGCGGGCTGATCGGCGAATGCGGAGTGCGGTGCGCCGTTGCAGCAGTACGGCGGTGCCCCCGGGGGCGGTGCGACCCCGCCCACCGCGCCCCGGGTGCTTCCGCCGCGCAGCGGATCCGCCCGCGCCCCGGTGATCCCTTCTGCCGCTGTGCGGCCGCAGCGGCGCGCCACCGGTGAGTACGTCCCGGTACCGCCGGCCCCCAGTCCAGCCTGGGCCCCGGCGGCGCCTCGGCCCGCGCGGACGCGTGCGCGCCCGGCAGGGCGGCCGCGCGCCGCGCCTTCTCTGCTGCCGCGCCCCGGTCCTGCCTTGCGCTGGCGCCGCCGACCTGGGCCGCGCACCGCCGGCGCTCCCGCCGGCGCCCCTCCCGCTGCCCGCTGCCCGGGCATCCGTGCGCCCAGCGCGACCGCCGCCCGCCCCGCAGGCACCGGGGCCGGCAGCCACGGGTGACCTGGCGCGCTGTGCGTGGGGCGGCGAAGGAGGGCGCGAGGCGTCTACTACACTTTGTCGTCGTTGACCTAGTGCCGCCCTCACCTGTGTGTTTCGAGGTTCCCGATGCCCTCTCGCCCCGACCGCGCTCCGCTGCGCGTGCGCGCTCTCGCGGCGGCTGCGGCGACCGCAGCGCTGCTCGCCGGCTGTGCGACCGATCCCGCGGAAACCGAGAACAGCGGCGAAGACGAACAGTTCATCTCCGGTGACGGCTCGGCCACCGTCTTCGAGCCCGGCGACCGCCTCTCCGCCGCCGACGTCTCCGGGGAGACCCTGGAGGGCGACGAGATCGCGCTCGCCGACTACCGCGGCGAGGTGCTGGTGCTCAACCTGTGGGCGAGCTGGTGCGGCCCCTGCCGGTCGGAGACCCCGGTCCTCAACGAGGTGGCCGCCGAGTACGCCGACCGGGGGGTGGAGTTCCTCGGGGTCAACATCAAGGACGACGCCACCGCCGCCCGCGCCTTCGAGCGCAAGCAGGAGGTGGAGTACCCCTCGCTCTACGACCAGCCGGGCGCGGTGCCGCAGGCGTTCCGGGACACCATTCCGCCGCAGGCCATCCCCACCACCCTGGTCATCGACCCGGACGGCGGGATCGCCGCCCGGGTGCTCGGCGAGACCAACTACGACCAGCTCAGCGGGCTGGTCGAAGACGTGGTCGCCGAGAGCGAGGGCGGCGAGGGCGGCGACAGCGCCGGAAGTGCCGCCGGCTCCGCTGCCGGGACCGGCGCGCCATGATCGCCGAGACGGTCCTCCAGGGCTCGCTCCTGCTGGCCATCCCGCTCGCCGCGGCGGCCGGGCTGGTCTCCTTCCTCTCGCCGTGCGTCCTGCCGCTGGTCCCCGGCTACCTCTCCTACGTGACCGGCCTCAGCGGCGCTGACCTCGCCGCCCGCGACCGTGCCGCGGACGCCGCCCGGAGCGGCGACGGCGGCGCCGGCGGCGGGGGCGCGGACCCGAGCGGCGCGGACGGCGGCGGGGCGCCGGCGGCGGTGCGCACCGCCGACGAGGAGCTCGCCGCCCGGCGCGGCACCATGCTGCTCGGCAGCATCCTGTTCATCGCCGGCTTCACCTTCGTCTTCGTCGCGGTCGGCGTGTTCATCGGCGGCATCGGCGGACTGCTGATCGACTACGCCGAGCCCATCACCCGGGTGCTCGGCGTCCTGACCATCCTGCTCGGCCTGGCGTTCATGGGGGTGCTGCCCGGCTTCGCGCGCGAGTTCCGGTTCCACCGGCTGCCCGGCGCCGGCCTGGCCGGCGCGCCGCTGCTCGGCGTCCTGTTCGGGCTCGGCTGGACGCCGTGCATCGGCCCGACCCTCGCCGCCGTGCAGACCCTCGCCTTCACCGAGGGCAGCGCAGGGCGCGGCGCGCTGCTGTCGCTGTTCTACTGCATCGGCCTGGGGCTGCCGTTCATCCTCGCCTCGCTCGCCTACCGGCGCGCGATCGGCGCGTTCACGGCGCTTAAGCGGCACTACCGGGCGATCACCATCGCCGGCGGCGCCATGCTGGTGGCGGTCGGCCTGCTGCTGGTCACCGGCGTCTGGACGGACATCACGGCCACCATGCAGGGGTGGACCAACAGCTATGTGACGGTGATCTGACCTTGGCCACCACCACCCGCACCCGCGCGGAGAAGTCCGGCGGCGGTTCCACCCCCGGCCGGCTGTCGGCGCTGGGCTGGGCCCGCTGGGCGTGGCGCATCCTCACGTCGATGCGCACCGCGCTCATCCTGCTCTTCCTGCTGGCGCTCGGCGCCATCCCCGGATCGATGCTGCCGCAGCGGGTGCAGAACCCCGACCAGGTGCGCAGCTACTACCTGGACAACCCCGAACTGGCGCCCTGGCTGGACCGGTTCTTCCTCTTCGACGTCTACTCCTCGCCCTGGTATGCGGCGATCTACCTGCTGCTGTTCGTCTCGCTGACCGGCTGCGTCATCCCGCGCGCCCTGGCGCACTGGCGGCTCTCCCGGGCGCAGCCGCCGAAGACGCCCCGCAACCTCGGCCGGATGCCCTACTCGGCCCGGTTCACCACCGGAGCGGAGCCCGACGCGGTGCTGGCCGAGGGGCGCGGCCTGCTGCGCCGGTACCGGATCCGCGAGGAGGGCGGCGCACTGTCGGCGGAGACCGGCTACCTGCGCGAGACGGGCAACGTCGTGTTCCACTTCGCGCTGCTCGGCCTGCTCCTGGCGCTGGGCGCCGGCTCGCTGCTCGGCTACCGCGGCAACATGGTCGTCGTCGAGGGCGACGGCTTCGCCAACACCCTCGCCTCCTACGACGCCTTCCACCCCGGGCCGATGGTCGACGCCGAGAAGCTCGAGCCGTTCGCCTTCACTCTGGACTCGCTGGACGCGGCCTTCTTGCAGGAGGGCACGCTGGCCGGCCAGGCCGACTCCTACAGCGGCGAGGTCACCTACACCGACGAGCCCGGCAGCCCCGAGCAGCAGCACACCCTCGAGGTGAACCACCCGCTCTCGGTGGCCGGCGTGCAGGTCTACCTGCTCGGCCACGGCTACGCTCCCGAGTTCACCGTCACCGACGGGGACGGCGAGCTCGTCTACG
This sequence comes from Nocardiopsis coralliicola, assembly GCF_054779695.1. Classification (NCBI taxonomy): domain Bacteria; kingdom Bacillati; phylum Actinomycetota; class Actinomycetes; order Streptosporangiales; family Nocardiopsidaceae; genus Nocardiopsis; species Nocardiopsis coralliicola. The sequence goes on from NZ_BAAGXT010000030.1 coordinate 37,544, forward strand.
ACCAGGCGGTGCCGTTCCTGCAGCGGGACGACGACCCGGCCGGCACGGCCGACGGCGTGGTCAAGGCGCCCGACGCGCTGCCCGACGGCCTCGGCTTCAGCGGCGTGTTCCTGCCGACCGTCAGCGACGCCGACGCCGAGGGCGACGGCGAGCTCACCTCCAGCTTCCCCGGCGCCGAGAACCCCGGCGTGGTCCTCACCGCCTACCGCGGGGACCTCGGCATGAACGAGCCGCAGTCGGTCTACCAGCTCGACACGTCGCGGATGGACGAGCTCGGCGAGTCCGAGGTGCTGCGGCCCGGCGACAGCTGGGAGCTGCCGGACGGCGCCGGCGAGGTGACCTTCGAGGGGGTCCGCGACTTCGGCAGCCTCCAGATGACCCACAACCCGTCCCGGGTGCCCGCCCTGCTGTTCTCGATCGCCGCCACGGTGGGCCTGCTCGGCACGCTGTTCGTCCGCCCGCGGCGCGTATGGGTCCGCGCCAGCGCCGGTGCGGACGGGCGTACCGTGGTCGAGGTCGCGGGGCTCGGCAAGACCGATTCGGCCGCCAACGGCCAGGAGTTCCACGGCATCGCCACCGCACTGCGGGACCGCCTGCGGCAGGGTGCCGGCACGACACACACGACCGACCCGGAGGACTAGCCGTGGTACACGACATCGCCGCAACGGCGAACGTCGACGAGGGCATGGCGGGGATCAGTGACGGCCTGATCATTGCGATGATCGTCGCCTACGCGATCGCCCTGTTCCTGTTCGCCCTGGAGGCCGCCTACGGCCGCCGGAAGGCGCTGAAGTCGGGCCGGATGGACGCCGTCACCGGGACCGCTCCGGTGCCGGCCGCGGCGGGCGCCGGCGGAACCGCGACCCTGGACCTGGACGCCGAGGCGCCGTCCGCCGGCGCCGCTGCGGGCGGCGCGGGAGGCGGCTCCGCGGATGCTCCCGCCGACGACATCGAAGTGAACGTCCGCGGCGATGAGCGGGCACCGTCGGCCGCGCGGAACCTCCTCGGCTCCGTCGGCCTGGTCGTGACCGTCATCGGCTTCGCGTTCAACGCCGGGCAGATCGTCACCCGCGGGCTGGCGGCCGACCGCTGGCCGTGGGGCAACATGTTCGAGTTCGTCGTCGCGATCTGCCTCTGCGCGGTCGGGGCGTTCCTCTACGCCGCATTCCGGTACCGCGCCCGCTACCTCGGCACCTTCGTCCTGCTGCCGGTGGTCCTGCTGCTCGGTATCGCCGCCCGCTGGCTCTACAGCGAGGCCGGGCCGGTCATCCCGGCGCTGCACTCCTACTGGATCGCCATCCACGTCTCCGCGGCGATCGTCGCCACCGGCGCGTTCATGGTGTCCGGGGCCGCCGGCATCACCTACCTGGTGGCCCAGCGCGCCGAGCTGAAGCGCGCGGCCGGCGAGAAGATCGCCGGTGTCGCCGCCAAGCTGCCCAGCCCCGAGCTGCTGGACCGCGTCTCGCACCGGTTCATCGTGATCGCGTTCCCGCTGTGGACGTTCGCGATCATCGCCGGCTCGATCTGGGCCGACGAGGCGTGGGGCCGCTTCTGGGGCTGGGACCCCAAGGAGGTCTGGTCGTTCATCACCTGGGTGGTCTACGCCGCCTACCTGCACGCGCGGGCGACCGCCGGGTGGCGCGGCAGCAAGGCCACCTGGATCGGCCTGGTCGGCTTCGCCTGCCTGATGTTCAACTTCTTCGGCGTGAACTACCTGTTCAGCGGCCTGCACAGCTACGCCTGAGCCGACTGCCGGAGGATGGGCCGGACGGCGCCGCCGCAGGGCGGCGCCGGGCCGCTGCACCAGGGCTACTGCACTCGCCACTGCACCGCCGCCGCAGCGGCCGCCCCCGGCACGTCAGCGGGGCCGCTCCCGTTCGGGAGCGGCCCCGCTCTGCTGTCTGCAGGAAGGAGCGCCGGCAGGGAGGGCCCCAGGCCGCTGGCGCTACTCCTCGTCGGGCTTGATGCGCTTGTCGAGGTCGCGGAGGAAGTCCGGGTCGTCGTCGGGGCCCTTGGGCGCGGAGCTCCCGCCGCTGGGGCGGAGCTGCTCGGGATCGATGTCGTCGGGGACGCCGGGGTCGGCCGGTCCCGGGCCGGCCGTGGCGGCGGCGCGGGGGCGGCCGAGCAGCAGCCAGAGCACGGGGCCGACCGGGACGAAAGCCACGATCGCGATGAGCCACAGCACCTTCGGCAGGGTCCGCACGTCGGCTGCGGGGGTGGTGAGCGCGTCGAAGAACGCGTAGACGCACACCACGATCGTCAGGAGCGTCATCAGACCAGCAAGCCACCACATGCGTTCAGCCTAGCGGCCATCGCGCGCCCCTGTGCGGGCGCGGCGCAGGGAGTGGACAGCGGCGGGCCGGTGGGCCGGGCGCGTGCGCGCAGGGGGAGCCGGGTGCCGGAGCGGCGGCCCGCCGGGACAGGCCCGGGGCAGGGGCTCGGCGGGTACTCGCGGGCGATCAGGGTGTGCGGGGCGGCGGTCGGTGCCGACAGTATGCGGTGGGGGTGCGAAGCGGGGCGCAGGCGGGCTGCGGGCGCTGCAGCGCAGGCGCTCAGCCCTCGTGGGCGAGCAGCGGCGGCCCGCAAGGGCAGCGGTGCGCAGTGCAGAGCAGCGGTGCCGCGGCGCCGGGCGGACGGGGCCCGGTGGCGCAGACCGTAGGCGGGCGCTGAGCGCTGCCTCCGACCGCCGGCGTACCTTCGGTGCCGGGGTCGGTGTTCGGAACCAGCGGTGCCGAGTGCACCGCAGCGGAGCGGTCGTGCTACCGCGCGAAAGGCGGCCGGACGTGCGGCCCCCTAGCCCGGTGTGCGGATCAGGGCGCGGTCTCGGTCGGTTCGCCGTGGAGCAGCGCGCGCACTTCCGACTCGCGGAAGCGGCGGTGCCCGCCGGGCGTGCGGATGCTGCTGATCCGGCCGGAGGCGGCCCAGCGAGTGACCGTCTTCGGGTCCACTCGGAAGAGCGACGCCACTTCTCCGGGGGTCAGCAGACGTTCGTTTCCTCTTTCCACCTTCAGGTTCCCCCTTCGGGAGCCCGCCGTGTGTCGTGGGGGAGGCGGGCGTTGTCTCCCCTAGTGTGCCGGATTAAGTCCGTTTCCTCCCTAGTTTTCGTAAAAACTGTCTGCCTCAGGGAGGTAATACGCGATCTGTGATTGGAACGTGACCTCGGGGCGGTTCGGTCGCATTCCCGGTGCGGCCGCAGAGCGCGCCGCTGCGCGGCCGCGGAGCTTGCCGGGGGGTGCGGGGGCGGCGCCGCCGACCGCCCTTACCCTGGTGGGAGCGGCCGGGCCGCGGGCGACCCCGCAGAGCCGTCCGACTCCGCAGCACCCACGATAGTGAACTGGACCACCCGTTGTGAGGCAGTTTCATGCGTAGCGTCCTCGCCTACACCGCCGCCCGCCTTCTGCTCTTCGGCGTCTCCTTCGCCGTGCTCTACCTGCTCGGAGCGCGCGGCCTGCTCGCGGCGTTCCTCGCAGTGCTGGTCAGCGGGCTGGTCAGCTACGTCCTGCTGTCCCGGCAGCGGGACGCCGTGTCGAGCGGCATCGCCGGCACCGTCGCGCGGATGCGCGGGATGGGGGACCGGCTCGAGCAGGGCGCCGCCCACGAAGACTCCGCGCAGCGCCCCGGCAGCGCTCCGGAGGCGCCGGAGTCGCTGCGCGACTTCTCCCGCCGCCGGGCGGGCGAGGGCGGCGCTGCCGCGGAGGACGGGGACGGCGCTGAGGGCGCTCCTGCGTCCGGCGCCGAGGCCGGCGGGCCCGACGCCGGCTCCGGAGCCGGCGCGGCCGACAGCGCCCCGGCCCGCGGCTAGGGAGTATTCGGTGAACGGCGTTCGTCCCGGCGCGTGATGCGGGCCCCGCTGCTGCCGCTGGACCCCCTGCGGCGCCGCTGCGCCGCCGCAGGCGGCGGCGGGGGTCCGGACGTGCCATCGGACGGGGGTTTCGGCCTGCTGGACGGCGCGGCGCCGGTGCACCCGCCCCCGTGCGGGCCCGGCGGTGCGGGCGGCCGCGCACCGGCCGTAGGGTGGGGGCCATGACCCGTGCCGACCTGGACAAGTCGCCGGCGGACGTCGCCGCCATGTTCGACAGCATCGCCCCCCGCTACGACCTGCTCAACGACGTGCTGTCGGTCGGGCAGGACCGGCAGTGGCGCAAGGCGGCCGTGCGCGCGGTCGAGGCGTACAGCGGCGAACTGGTGCTCGACCTGGCGGCCGGCACCGGCACCTCCTCGGAGTCCTTCACCGACCGCGGGGCCCGCGTCATCGCCTGCGACTTCTCCCAGGGGATGCTCCGCGTCGGAGCCCAGCAGCGGGGCGGCGCGACCGCCCGCGGAGTCAGCTGCGTCGCCGGCGACGCGCTGGCGCTGCCGTTCGCCGACGGCACGTTCGACGCGGTCACCATCTCCTTCGGCCTGCGCAACGTGCACGACACCGACCAGGCACTGGCCGAGCTCCTCCGGGTGACCCGGCCCGGCGGGCGGCTGGTGGTCTGCGAGTTCAGCCATATCCCGGTGCGGCCGGTGGACCGCGTCTACTCCGGCTACCTCATGGCCGCGCTGCCCCGGATCGCGCGGCTGTTCAGCGACAACACCGCGGCCTACGCCTACCTCTCCGAATCGATCATGGACTGGCCGGACCAGCCCGCGCTCGCCGCGCGCCTGCAGGGGGCCGGCTGGGAGCGCGTCGCCTGGCGCAACCTGACGTTCGGCGTCGTCGCCCTGCACCGCGGCTTCAAGCCCGAGTAGCGGCGCGAGGTCCCCAAGGGCGGCACCCGGCTGGTCCGGGGGCCGCCCTTTCGCGTGCCCGCGTGTGCCCGGCGCGGTGCGCTGCCCCGGCGGTGCCGGGGCGCCCGCGCCGCCGCCCCGCCGCGCACGCCGGTGCGGCTGCGGCCCGCTGCGCTCCTATTCACTCCAATCACTTCAGCAACATTGAGAACAAAGAGACATTTGAATGCCGTTCTCGATATCTAAGTCTGAAAGGTGATGAACAAGCATCAAACGGACGTAGGTTTACCTTATTCACCCTGGTGTGGCGCTCGATGCCCGGTTTGATGCTGAAAATGCACGAACAAGATGAATGGAGCCTGGGGGTCGCCCCCGGAACAGGAAAGGTCTAGACTGCGGAACCACGGCTTGTGAAGCCCTTCACAAGGCGGGTGGCTTTTCGCTTTACCGCGGGAATGGGCGGTCATCGCCGAAAACACCCGCGCAAAGAAGCCGAAAAGCGCCGACCGCGCACCCCCACAGCCGCAGGGAACACTCGTGAGCGCCACAGCACCGGCCCCGGACAACGATCGGGGCGCCGCAGACCTCCGTGCCGAATCCAACCTCTCCGGACCGGGCCGCGCCGAACTCGAGGCCGACGTCATCATCGTCGGTGCCGGTCCCGCCGGATCCACTGCAGCCTGCCACCTGGCCCGCGCCGGGCTGGACGTGATCGTCCTGGAGAAGACCGCCTTCCCGCGGGAGAAGGTCTGCGGCGACGGGCTGACCCCGCGCGCCGTCAAGCAGCTCGACGCCCTGGGCATCGGCCACGAGGGCGAGGGCTGGATCGAGAACAAGGGCCTGCGCATCATCGGCGGCGGCGTCCGCATCGAACTGCCCTGGCCCGAGCTCGCCGAGTACCCGGGCATCGGCCTGGTGCGCACCCGCTACGACTTCGACCAGATCCTCGCCGAAACGGCGCGCGCCGCCGGTGCCAAGATCCTGGAGCGCACCAACGTGCAGGCACCGCTGCTGGACGAGCGGACCGGCCGGGTGCAGGGCGTCACCGCAAAGAACGCCGACGGCGAGCGGGTCGCCTACCGGGCGCCGCTGGTGATGGCCGCCGACGGCAACTCCTCCCGGCTCTCGGTCGCCCTGGGCATCCGCAAGCGCGACGACCGCCCGATGGGCGTCGCCGTGCGCACCTACTTCACCAGCCCGCGTCACGACGACGACTACCTGGAGTCCTGGCTCGAGCTGTGGGACTCCAGCGGCGGCAAGCCCGTCCTGCTGCCCGGCTACGGGTGGGTGTTCGGTGTCGGCGACGGCACCAGCAACGTCGGCCTCGGCATCCTCAACTCCACCGCGTCCTTCCAGGACGTCGACTACCGGAAGCTCCTCCGCCGCTGGACGGAGTCGATGCCCGGCGAGTGGGGCTTCACCGAGGAGAACCGGACCGGCCCGGTGCGCGGCGCGGCGCTGCCGATGGGCTTCAACCGCACGCCGCACTACTCTCGCGGCCTGATGCTGGTCGGCGACGCGGGCGGCATGGTGAACCCGTTCAACGGCGAGGGCATCGCCTACGCGATGGAGGCCGGCGCGATCGCCGCCGACGTCGCCGTGTCGGCGCTCGCCCGCCCCACCGTGCAGACGCGCGAGCGCGCCCTGCACCGCTATCCCGACATCCTGGCCGACGTCTACGGCGGCTACTACACGCTCGGCCGCTACTTCGTGAAGCTCATCGGCCAGCCCGAGTTCATGAAGTACGCGACGAAGTACGGCCTGCCCCAGCGCACCCTGATGCAGTTCGCGCTGAAGATGCTGGCCAACCTCACCGAGCCGAGCCGCGGCGACGCCATGGACCGCGTGATCAACGGCCTGTCCCGGATGGCGCCGGCGGCGTGACGCGGCCCGGACCGGGGCGCCTCCGCGCGCCCGCCCCCGGGGCGGCGTGCGCAGCCACGGCACCAGGAGCGGGACCGGCAGCGGCGGCGCGCCGTCCGGGACCCGGCGCCCGAACCAACCGATAGCAAGGGAACGACCGACGATGGAGCTGTACACGCCCGTATTCGTGCTCGGCGCGATCGGCGCCGCGTTCGTGGTCCTGTCGATGGTCGTCGGCAGCATCGCCGGACCCAAGCGGTACAACCGGGCCAAACTCCAGGCGTACGAGTGCGGCATCGAGCCGACGCCGCAGCCCGCCGGCGGCGGCCGCTTCACCATCAAGTACTACCTGACGGCGATGCTCTTCATCGTCTTCGACATCGAGATCATCTTCCTCTACCCCTGGGCGGTCCACTTCGACGCGCTCGGGCTGTTCGGGCTGATCGCGATGGTCCTCTTCCTGGTGAACGTGTCGATCGCCTATGCCTACGAGTGGCGCCGAGGGGGCCTGGCATGGGACTGACGCTGCACGCCGCCCCGGCACCCCCGGTGCTCCGCGCAGCAGCCGCGCACCGCGCGGGCACCGCACCGCGGCCGCAGGCGCCGCCGCACCGCACACCTTCCCCGGCGCGGCCGCAGCCGGCCCCCGGGGCGCACGCGCACGGAACGAGGAATCGGAAAGGGGGGTCGCCGCATGGGGATTGAGGAGAAGCTCCCGAGCGGGGTCATGCTCGGCACCGTCGAGCAGGTCGCCGGCCTGGTCCGCAAGAGCTCGATGTGGCCGGCCACGTTCGGACTGGCCTGCTGCGCCATCGAGATGATGTCGGTCGGCGGTCCGCATTACGACCTGGCCAGGTTCGGCATGGAGAAGTTCGGCGCGACGCCCCGCCAGGCCGACCTGATGATCGTGGCCGGGCGGGTCAGCCAGAAGATGGCGCCCGTCCTGCGCCAGATCTACGACCAGATGCCCGAGCCCAAGTGGGTCATCGCCATGGGCGTCTGCGCCTCCAGCGGCGGCATGTTCAACAACTACGCAGTGGTGCAGGGGGTCGACCACGTGGTCCCGGTCGACATGTACCTGCCCGGCTGCCCGCCGCGGCCCGAGATGCTCATCGACGCGATCCTGAAGCTGCACGACAAGGTGCAGCACACCAAGCTCGGCGCGCACCGCACCCGCGAGATCGGCGAGCTGGAGGAGCGGGCGCTGCGCCGGCCGCTGCCGCTGATCGAGACCACCGCCGGCGAAGGGGGCACCCGATGAACCTCGGAGCCCCCGAGGGCGGCGGCGAAGGGGAGGAGAACCTCCCCGAGCGCGCCGGACGCGAGCAGCTGGCCCGCCCCGTCGCCCGCACCGGCATGTTCGGCGCCGGCGGCACCGGCGACACCTCCGGCTACGGCCGGCTGCAGGTGCGCCGCCCCGTGCAGGCCGACGCCGAGCGGCCCTACACCGACCCGGACCAGCCGGCCACGGCCCGGTTCGACGCCGCCGCCGACGCACTCGAAGAGGCCCTGCAGGAGGGGCCGTCCTACGCCGAGGCCGTCGAGCGCGTCGTCATCGACCGCGGCGAGATGACGCTGCACGTCCGCCGCGAGCACCTGCTCGCGCTGGTGCGCACGCTGCGCGACGATCCGGCGCTCCGCTACGAGCTCTGCCTCGGCGTGACCGGAGTGCACTACCCCGAGGACACCGGCCGGGAGCTGCACGCCGTGTACGTGTTCCGGTCGATCACCCACAACACCCGGGTGCGGGTGGAGACGACCTGCCCCGACGGCGACCCGCGGATCCCGTCGATCGTGGCGGTCTACCCCACCGACGACTGGCACGAGCGCGAGGCCTGGGACTTCTACGGCATCGTCTTCGAGGGCCACCCCGCGCTCACCCGCATCGAGATGCCCGACGACTGGCACGGCCACCCCCAGCGCAAGGACTACCCGCTGGGCGGCATCCCGGTCGAGTACCGCGGTGCGACCATTCCGCCGCCGGACGACCGGAGGTCCTACGCATGACCGCGCCAGCCACGGCCCGGAAGGGGCGAGACGTTCGAGAGGGGGGTCCGCTGTGACCGCGCAGGTGACCGAGGACCACATCGACGCCTCGGGGGGCGACTGGGACGAGGTCGTCGCCGCCGCGCAGGCGTCCAGTGCCGAGCGGCTCGTCGTCAACATGGGCCCGCAGCACCCGTCCACGCACGGCGTGCTCCGGCTGATCCTCACCCTCGACGGCGAGACGGTGACCGAGGCCCGCGTCGGCATCGGCTACCTGCACACCGGCATCGAGAAGAACATGGAGTACCGGACGTGGACCCAGGGGACCACGTTCGTGACCCGCATGGACTACCTCACGCCGATCTTCAACGAGACGGCGTACTGCCTGGCAGTGGAGCAGCTGCTCGGCCTCACCGGCGAGGTGCCCGACCGCGCCAGCGTGATCCGGGTGCTCATGATGGAGCTCAACCGGATGTCCTCGCACTTCGTGGCGATGGCGACGTTCGGCATGGAGCTCGGCGCGACCACCATCATGACCAACGGGTTCCGCGAGCGGGAGATGGTGCTCGACATCTTCGAGCTCATCACCGGCCTGCGGATGAACCACGCCTACATCCGGCCGGGCGGCGTCTCCCAGGACCTGCCCTCCGGGGCGGTCGGCAAGCTCAAGGAGCTGCTGAAGGAGATGCCCAAGCGCATCGACACGATGCGCAAGCTCCTCGACGCCAACCCGCTCTACCTGGCGCGCACCCGCGAGGTCGCCCACCTCGGGCTGCCCGGATGCATGGCGCTGGGCATCACCGGCCCGCTGCTGCGCGCCTCCGGCCTCGGCTGGGACCTGCGCAAGGCCCAGCCCTACTGCGGCTATGAGAACTACGAGTTCGACGTGCCGGTCTCCGAGGGCGGCGACGTCTACGCCCGCTACCGGGTCCGCGTCGCCGAGCTCACCGAGTCGCTGCGCATCATCGAGCAGTGCCTCGACCGGCTGGAGCCCGGCCCGGTCATGGTGGACGACCCCAAGGTGGGCTGGCCGGCGAAGCTCGCCCTGGGCTCGGACGGCCTGGGCAACTCGCCCGACCACATCGCGCACATCATGGGCGGCTCCATGGAAGCCCTGATCCACCACTTCAAGATCGTCACCGAGGGCTTCCGGGTGCCCGCCGGGCAGGTCTACGCGGCGGTGGAGAGCGCCAAGGGCGAGCTCGGCTGCCACGCCGTGAGCGACGGCGGCACCCGCCCGTACCGGGTGCACTTCCGCGACCCCTCGTTCACGCACCTCCAGGCGGTCGCGGCCATGTGCGAAGGCGGCACGGTGGCCGACGTCATCGCCGCCGTGGCGAGTATCGACCCCGTGATGGGAGGCGTGGACCGGTGAGGCGAGGAGCCAGCTGCCAGAGCTGCCAGACGAGGGGAGCGCTGTCATGAGCGACGCTGCACAGACCGGCGCGGGCGCCGCGGCCTCCGCGGGCGGCTTCGACGCCGCCACCCGGTCCCGGCTCGAGGTCGAGGCCAAGGAGGTCATCGGCCGCTATCCGCGGGCGCGTTCGGCGCTGCTGCCGCTGCTGCACTTGGTGCAGGCGGAGGAGGGCTACGTCAGCAAGGCCGGCGTCGCCTTCTGCGCCGAGCAGCTCGCGATCACCGAGGCCGAGGTCACCGGGGTCGTCACCTTCTACACGATGTACAAGCGCCGGCCGGTGGGCGACTACCACGTCGGCGTCTGCACCAACACGCTGTGCGCCGTGCTCGGCGGCGACGAGATCTTCGCCGGGCTCAAGGAGCACCTGGACGTCGGCAACGACGAGACCACCGCCGACGGCAAGGTCACCCTGGAGCACGTCGAGTGCAACGCGGCCTGCGACTTCGCGCCGGTCGTGATGGTCAACTGGGAGTTCTTCGACAACCAGACGCCGCAGAGCGCCCGCGAGCTCGTCGACGCGCTGCGCGCCGGCGAGGACGTGGTGCCCACCCGCGGCGCCGGGTCGGTCTGCACCTGGCGCGAGTCCGCGCGGGTACTGGCCGGGTTCGACGACGGCCGCGCCGGCGAGGGCACCCAGGCGGCCGGACCGTCCCTGGAGGGGCTGCGGCTCGCCCGCGCACGCAACTGGACGGCACCGGCGCCCCAGCAGGGCGGCGCTGCCGGCGGGGAGGACGCCCAGTGACCGCGACGACGCTCACCCCGATCCTGTCCGCCGACTGGGACCGCCCCGACCTGCCCACCCTGGACGGCTACCGGGCCACCGGCGGCTACAGCGCGCTGCGCACGGCACTGTCCATGGAGCCCTCGGCAATCGTCGACCTGGTCAAGGGCGCCGGCCTGCGCGGCCGCGGCGGCGCCGGGTTCCCCACCGGCATGAAGTGGGGCTTCCTGCCGGCCGACAACCCCAACCCGCGCTACCTCGTCGTCAACGCCGACGAGTCCGAGCCCGGGACGTGCAAGGACGTCCCGCTGATGCTGGCCAACCCGCACGCCCTGGTCGAGGGCGTCATCATCGCGGCCTACGCCATCAACAGCCACCAGGCGTTCATCTACGTCCGCGGCGAGGTCCTGCACGTGATCCGCCGGATGCGCCGCGCCGTCGAGGAGGCCCGTGAAGCCGGCCTGATCGGCACGGACATCCTCGGCAGCGGCTTCGACCTGGACGTCGTCGTGCACGCCGGCGCCGGCGCCTACATCTGCGGCGAGGAGACGGCGCTGCTCGACTCGCTGGAGGGCTACCGCGGGCAGCCCCGGCTCAAGCCGCCGTTCCCGGCGGTCGCCGGCCTGTACTCCTCGCCCACGGTGGTCAACAACGTCGAATCGATCGCCAGCGTCCCGCCGATCGTCGCCAACGGCGCGGAGTGGTTCACCTCGATGGGCACCGAGAAGTCCGCCGGGTTCGGCTTCTTCTCGCTGTCCGGGCACGTGGCCCGGCCGGGCCAGTACGAGGCGCCGCTCGGCATCACGCTGCGCGAACTCCTCGACATGGCCGGCGGTATCCGCGACGGCCGCCAGCTGAAGTTCTGGACCCCGGGCGGCTCGTCGACGCCGATCTTCACCGACGAGCACCTCGACGTCCCGCTCGACTTCGAGTCGGTGGGCGCCGCGGGCTCCATGCTGGGCACCCGCGCCCTGCAGATCTTCGACGACACGACCTGCGTCGTTCGCGCGGTGGGCCGCTGGATCTCCTTCTACGCCCACGAGTCCTGCGGCAAGTGCACGCCCTGCCGCGAGGGCAACTTCTGGATGGTGCAGGTCCTCGACCGGCTGGAGAGCGGCAGCGGCACCGAAGCCGACGTCGAGAAGCTCCTCGACATCTGCGACAACCTGCTCGGCCGCGCCTTCTGCGCCCTCGGCGACGGTGCGGCCAGCCCGGTCATGTCCTCCGTCAAGCACTTCCGAGACGAATACGTGGCCCACATGGAGAACAAGGGCTGCCCCTTCGACCACAGCAAGTCCACGGTCTGGGGAGGTGCGGCATGACTCTCGACGCCAACGTCAGCCCCTCGGGGGGCGCGGGGGGTCGTCCTCCCGCTCATGGCGGCACTGCGACGGTCTGGGGAGGTGCGGCATGACCTTCTACGCCAACGGCCACCGCTTCGGGGGGCCGGGGGGTCGTCCCCCCGAAGGGACACAGGGCGCGGGGGGTCGTCCTCCCGCTCATGGCGGCACTGCGACGGTCTGGGGAGGTGCGGCATGACGGCCACCACTGACGCCGCTTCGGGCGGCGTGCCCGCCGTTCCGCCGGAGGACCTGGTCACCGTCACCATCGACGGCTTCCAGCTGCAGGTGCCCAAGGGCACGCTGGTGATCCGGGCGGCGGAGCTGCTGGGCATCCAGATCCCGCGGTTCTGCGACCATCCGCTGCTCGACCCGGTCGGCGCCTGCCGCCAGTGCCTGGTGGAGATCCCCGATGCGGGCAACGGCCGGCCGATGCCGAAGCCGCAGGCGTCCTGCACCATCACGGTGATGGAGGGCATGGTCGTCAAGACCCAGCTGACCTCCGCGGTCGCCGAGAAGGCCCAGCGCGGGATCATGGAGTTCCTGCTCATCAACCACCCGCTGGACTGCCCGGTCTGCGACAAGGGCGGCGAGTGCCCGCTGCAGAACCAGGCGATGGCCAACGGGCAAGGCGAGACGCAGTTCGTCGACGTCAAGCGCACCTTCCCCAAGCCGGTGCCGCTGTCGACGGAGGTGCTGCTCGACCGCGAGCGGTGCATCCAGTGCGCCCGCTGCACCCGCTTCTCCAGCCAGATCGCCGGCGACCCGTTCATCGAGCTGCTGGAGCGCGGCGCCAACGAGCAGGTCGGTATCGCCGAGGGCGAGCCGTTCCAGTCCTACTTCTCCGGCAACACGGTGCAGATCTGCCCGGTGGGCGCGCTGACCGGCGCCGCCTACCGGTTCCGGTCGCGCCCGTTCGACCTGGTGTCGACGCCGAGCGCGTGCGAGCACTGCGCGGCCGGCTGCGCCCAGCGCACCGACCACCGGCGCGGCACCGTGATGCGCCGCCTCGCCGGCGACGACCCGCAGGTCAACGAGGAGTGGAACTGCGACAAGGGCCGGTGGGCGTTCACCTACGCGACTCAGCCGGACCGGCTCGACCGGCCGCTGGTGCGCCGGGACGACACCCGCGCCCTCGATTTCGCGTCCTGGCCCGAGGCGGTCGCCGAGGCCGCCCGCGGCCTGTCCGGGGCGCGCCGCACCGCGGTCCTCACCGGCGGCCGGCTCACCCGCGAGGACGCCTACGCCTACGCGAAGTTCGCGCGGCTGGCACTGCGCACCAACGACATCGACCTGCGCGCCCGGGCGCACAGCGCGGAAGAGGCCGAGTTCCTCGCCGCGCGGGTGGCCGGGACCGGGCTCGGCGTCACCTACGGCGACCTGGAGAAGGCGCCCGCGGTGCTGCTCGCCGGCTTCGAGCCGGAGGACGAGTCGCCGATCGTGTTCCTGCGGCTGCGCAAGGCGTCCCGGACCGGACAGCAGCTCTTCTCGGTGGCGCCGTTCGCCAGCAGAGGCCTGCACAAGGCCGGCGGCACGCTAGTCCCCGCAGCCCCCGGCGACGAGGCCCGGGTGCTGGACGGCCTCTCCGGCACCGCGCCGGAGGCCGCCGAAGCGCTGCGCACTGACGGCGCGGTCCTGCTGGCCGGTGAGCGCCTCGCGCAGACGCCGGGCGCGCTCTCCGCGCTCGCCCGGCTCGCCGACCGGACCGGCGCCCGCATCGCCTGGGTGCCGCGCCGCGGCGGCGAGCGCGGCGCGATCGACGCCGGTGCGCTGCCGACGCTGCTGCCGGGCGGACGCCCGGTGGCCGACGCCCGGGCCCGCGCCGAAGCCGCCCGGGCCTGGTCGGTCGCCGACCTGCCGGAGCAGGAGGGCCGCGACACCGCGGCGATCCTGCAGGCCGCGGCCGACGGCGAGCTGGACGCGCTGGTGATCGCCGGCGTGGAGCTGGACGACCTGCCCGACCCGGAGGCGGCCCGCGCCGCACTCGACCGGGTGCCGTTCACGGTGGCGCTCGAACTGCGTGCCTCCGACGCCACCGACCGGGCCGACGTGGTCCTCCCGGTGGCGGCGGTCGCGGAGAAGTCCGGCACCTTCACCGACTGGGAGGGCCGCAACCGCACGTTCGGCGCCGCACTCAAGGTGCCCGGCGCGCTGTCCGACCTGCGGGTGCTCTCCGCCGTCGCCGACGCGATGGACGTGCACCTCGGGCTGCCGGACGCCGCGGCCGCGGCCCGCGAGCTCGACGCGCTCGGCCCGTGGGCCGGCGAGCGGGTACCGGATCCGCTCACCATGCCGCGCCCGGCGGAGCCGGCCCAGGCGGCCGGGGCCGGGGTCCCGGCGCAGTCCGGCTCGGCCGAAGTGCGCCTGGCCACCTGGAAGCAGCTGCTCGGCAGCGGCCGGATGGAGGACGGCGAGCCCTACCTCGCCGGTACCGCCCGGCCCGCACTGGCCCGGGTAGGCCGGGCCACGGCCGCCGCGCTCGGTATCGCCGACGGCGGCCTGGCCGAGGTCTCCGGGCCGGCCGGCTCGGTGCGGCTGCCGGCCGTCGTCACCCCCGGAATGGCCGAGGGCACCGTCTGGCTGCCGACCGCGGCCGCCGACTGCGACGTCCGCCGCGACCTGGGCGCCGCGGCCGGGTCCGCCGTGCGGCTGCGCCCCGCTGCCGCGGGCGGCGCGGACGCCGCCGGCGGTGCAACAGCGAACGACCCTGCGAGTGCTGGGAGCGCCGAGTGATGTCCGTCCCCTGGCCGGAGAGCGGGGCGGCCGTGCCGGTCGCCCTCGCCTCCACCGCCGAACCAGGGCTGGAGGCCTTCGGCGGTGATCCGTGGTGGATCACCCTTATCAAGGCCCTGGTGATCTTCGTCTTCCTGATGGTCTGCGTGCTCATGATGATCATGGCGGACCGGAAGGTGATGGGCCGCATGCAGCAGCGGCACGGCCCGAACCGGTTCGGGCCGTGGGGGCTGCTGCAGTCCCTGGCCGACGGCGTGAAGCTGTCGCTGAAAGAGGACGTGATCCCGCGCAGCGTGGACCGGCTGGTCTACATCGCGGCGCCGATGATCGCGGCGGTGCCCGCGTTCATCGCGTTCTCGATCATCCCGGTGGGGCCCGAGGTGTCGATGTTCGGCGTCACCACCCCGCTCCAGCTCACCGACCTGCCGATCGCGGCGCTGCTGGTGCTCGCCACCGCCGCGGTCGGCGTCTACGGCATCGTGCTCGGCGGCTGGGCCTCCCAGTCGCCCTACGCGCTGCTCGGCGGGCTCCGCGCGTCCGCCCAGGTGATCAGCTACGAGATCGCGATGGGGCTCAGCTTCGTCGCCGTCTTCATGTTCTCCGGGACGCTCACCACCTCGGGCATCGTCGCCGCGCAGGCCGACCTGTGGTTCGCGGTGCTGCTTCTGCCGTCGTTCCTCATCTACCTGGTCACCATGGTCGGCGAGACGAACCGGCTGCCGTTCGACCTCGCCGAGGGCGAGGGCGAGATCGTCGGCGGGTTCATGACCGAGTACGGGTCGATGAAGTTCACCATGTTCTTCCTCGCCGAGTACGTGAACATGGTGACCGTCGCCGCGGTCTCGGTGACGTTCTTCCTCGGCGGCTGGATGGCCCCGCCCCCGATCACCTCGTTCTTCCCCGGCGCCAACGAGGGCTGGTGGCCCGTCCTCTGGTGGCTGCTGAAGTTCATGGCGGTCATGTTCCTGTTCATCTGGACCCGCGGCTCGCTGCCCCGCATCCGCTACGACCAGCTGATGGCGTTCGGCTGGAAGCTGCTCATCCCGATCCAGCTGGTCTGGATCACCGCGGTGGCCGTCGTGAAGCTCATGGTCGACTCCGGCGCGCCCATCGGCGCCGTCGTCGCCGTCTCCGTCGGGTTCGCCGGCGCCTCGATCGCCGCGTTCGCCGCCTACGTCTCGGCGGCGCGCAAGGCGAAGGAGCGGGAGCGGGCCGTCCGCGCCGAGCAGGCCCGCGACGAGCACGACGACCCGGAGTACGGCGGGTTCCCGGTGCCGCCCAAGACCGCCCCGCACTACGGCTCGTCCATGGACGCCGAGGCGCCGCCGCGCCGCGGCGTGCCGGGCACTGCCGCGGTGGTCCGGGGCCCGAGCAGCGGCGGCCGGGCCGACCGCAGCGAGGAGGACTGATGCTGGACTGGCTCAACCCCGTGAAGGGGTTCGGCGTCACCTTCCACACCATGTTCACGAAGGTGCCCACGGTCGAGTACCCGGAGGTGCAGCGCCCCACCGCGCCGCGCTTCCACGGCCGGCACCAGCTGAACCGGTGGCCGGACGGCCTGGAGAAGTGCATCGGGTGCGAGCTGTGCGCCTGGGCCTGCCCGGCCGACGCCATCTACGTGGAGGGCGGCGACAACACCGACGAGGAGCGGTACTCGCCCGGCGAGCGGTACGGCCGCGTGTACCAGATCAACTACCTGCGGTGCATCCTGTGCGGGCTGTGCGTGGAGGCGTGCCCCACCCGCGCGCTCACCATGACCAACGAGTACGAGCTCGCCGACGACTCGCGGGAGAGCCTCATCTACACCAAGGAGCAGCTCCTGGTGGGGCTCCGCGAGGACATGGAGGCGCCGCCGCACCCGATGCGGCTCGGCGACAGCGAGAAGGACTACTACCGCTCCGGCTCCTCCGACGGCGCGCGCCAGCCCGAGGGCGAGGTGGCGCGATGATCACCGGAGCCGAGGCCACGGCGTTCTGGATCCTGGGCGGCGCTGTGCTGCTCGCCGCCGTCGGCGTGGTGTTCTCCCGCAAGGCCGTGCACTCGGCGATGCTGATGGCCGCGGTGATGCTGGGGCTGGCCGTGTTCTACGGCATCAACGAGGCCCCCTTCCTGATGGTCGTGCAGATCGTCGTCTACACCGGTGCGGTCCTCATGCTGTTCCTGTTCGTGCTGATGCTCGTCGGCGTCAGCTCGGCGGACTCCCTGGTGGAGACGATCCGCGGGCAGCGGGTGCTCGCCACCGCCGTCGCGATCTGCTTCCTGCTGGCCCTCGGCTCGGGCGTCACCCGCATGGCGGTGGGCGAGCCGGCCGGGCTAGCCGCCGGAACCGCGCTGGCCGGCGGCAACGTGCCGTGGATCGCCGGCGAGGTCATCTTCCGCTACATCATCGCGTTCGAGGCGACCGGCGCACTGCTGATCACCGCCGTGCTCGGAGCGCTGGTGCTGGCGCACTCGGCCCGCACCAAGCCGCGCCGCACCCAGCGGGACCTCGCGCGCGAGCGGGTGCTCAGCAAGCAGGTCACCCCGCTGCCAGGGCCGGGCACCTACGCCCGGCACAACGCCATCGACATGCCGGCCCTGCTGCCGGACGGCTCGGTCTCGAAGCTGTCGCTCAACCCGGTGCTCGCGGCACGCGACCCCGGGGTGCAGTCGCAGGTGCCCGAGGACTTCCGGCTCCGCACCGTGCCGCACCCCGGCGGTGCGTCGGACTCGGCCTCCTCCAAGGAGGCCGGCGTGCTGGGCACCGGCGCCCCCGCGGACACCGAGGGCGCCGAAGGCGCTGAGGGCGCTGCGGGCGCCGGCGGTGCCCGGGACGGCGGCGCGGACTCCGCGGACTCCGCTGACGGCGGCTCCGGCCGGGCCGACGGAGAGGAGGCCGAGCGCTCGTGGACCCGATGAACTACATCGTGCTCGCCGCGCTGCTGTTCACCATCGGCGCCGTCGGCGTGCTGGTGCGGCGCAACGCGATCATCGTCTTCATGTGCGTCGAGCTGATGCTCAACGCGTGCAACCTCGCGTTCGTCGCGTTCGCGCGGATGCACGGCGACATCGAGGGGCAGGTCATCGCGTTCTTCGTGATGGTCGTCGCCGCAGCCGAGGTCGTCGTGGGGCTCGCGATCATCATGCAGATCTTCCGCACCCGCAGGTCGGCGTCGATCGATGACGCCAACCTGCTCAAGTACTAGGGCGTGTGATGACTGAACGATTCCTCGCCGCCGGAGCGCTGACCCCCGCACCCGCCGACGGCGCGGTGCTGGGCAACGCCTGGATGCTCATCGCCCTGCCGCTGTTCGGGGCCGCTGTGCTGCTCCTCGGCGGCCGCCGCACCGACGGGTGGGGCCACTGGCTCGCCACCGCGCTGCCCATCGGCAGCTTCGTCTGGGCCGTGCTGGCGCTGTTCCAGCTGCTCGCCCTGGAGCCGGACGCGCGCAGCGTGTCCGTGCCCGTCTACACCTGGTTCCAGTCGGGCTCCCTGGAAGTCGGGGCGAACCTGCTGCTGGACCCGCTGTCCATCAGCTTCGTCCTGCTGATCACCGGCGTCGGATCGCTGATCCACGTCTACTCGGTGGGCTACATGGCGCACGACGAGCGCCGGCGCCGCTTCTTCGCCTATCTCAACCTGTTCGTCGCGGCGATGCTGGTGCTCGTCCTCGCCGACAACTTCGCGCTGCTCTTCCTCGGCTGGGAGGGCGTGGGCCTCGCCTCCTACCTCCTCATCGGGTTCTGGCAGCACAAGCCGTCGGCCGCGGTCGCCGCCAAGAAGGCGTTCCTGGTCAACCGGGTCGGCGACCTCGGCCTGCTGATCGCGATCATGCTGCTGTTCAGCACGTTCGGCACGCTCGCCTTCACCGAGGTGCTGCCGCGCACCGGCGAGGCCAGCCAGGCGGTGCTCACCGCGACCGGCCTGCTGCTGCTCCTCGGCGCCTGCGGCAAGTCGGCGCAGCTGCCGCTGCAGTCCTGGCTGCTGGACGCCATGGAGGGCCCGACCCCGGTCTCCGCGCTCATCCACGCGGCGACCATGGTCACCGCCGGCGTCTACCTCATCGTGCGGGCCGGCCCGATCTTCGAGGCGGCCCCGGTCGCGCAGACCACGGTGGCCGTCGTCGGCGCCGCGACGCTGCTCGCCGGCGCCGTCATCGGATGCGCCAAGGACGACATCAAGAAGGCGCTCGCCGGCTCCACCATGAGCCAGATCGGCTACATGACGCTGGCCGCCGGGCTCGGCCCGGCCGGGTACGCAGTCGCGATCGCGCACCTGGTGACGCACGGCTTCTTCAAGGCCGGGCTGTTCCTCGGCGCCGGCTCGGTCATGCACGGCATGGCCGAGGAGGTCGACATGCGCCGCTACGGCGCGCTGCGCAAGGCCATGCCGGTCACCTTCGCCACCTTCGGCCTGGGCTACCTCGCCATCATCGGCTTCCCGCTGATGTCGGGCTGGTGGACCAAGGAGGGCATCATCGAGGCGGCGTTCGCCTCCGGCGGGACCGCCGGGCAGCTGCTCGGCACCGCCGCGCTGGTCGGTGCCGGGCTCACCGCCTTCTACATGACCCGCGTCATGCTCATGACGTTCTTCGGGGAGAAGCGGTGGGCGGAGGGCGTGCACCCGCACGAGTCGCCGAAGTCGATGACCGGGCCCATGGTGCTGCTCGCCATCGGCTCGGTGTTCCTCGGCGCGGCGCTCGTCTACGGCTACCGCTTCGCGCACTTCCTGGAGCCGGCCGTCGGCGCGCCGCCGGAGCACCACGCCTTCGACCTGGCCACCTTCTTCACCAAGCCGCCGGCGCTGGCCGCGCTGGCCCTGATGGTCGGCGGCGCCGCCGTCGCCTGGGCGATGTACGGCCGCCGCCCGGTGCCGGTCACCGCGCCCACCGGCGGCTTCATCACGGTGGCCGCGCGCAACGAGCTCTACGGCAACCAGATCAACGAGGGCCTGTTCATGCGCCCCGGCCAGGTGCTCACCCAGGCGCTCGCGGCCATCGACACCCACGTCGTCAACGGCGCGGTCTACGGCCTGGCCGACTCGGTGCGGGGCAGCTCCCAGGGGCTGCGCCGGGTGCAGACCGGCTTCGCCCGCACCTACGCGCTGACCATGCTGTTCGGCGCCGCCATCGTCGTCGCAACGCTGGCTGTGAGGATTTAGATGACCGAGATCCCCTGGCTCACCCTGGCCATCGCGCTCCCCGCGATCGGCGCACTGGCCGTGGCGCTCACGCCGGTGGAGCGCGCGGACGCCGCGAAGCGGGCGGCGTTCGCCGTGTCGATCGCGGTCCTCGCGATCATCGGCGTCGTGGCGCTGCGCTTCGACACCCTCGCCACGGGGCTGCAGTTCGAAGAGGTCCACGCGTGGATCCCGCGGTTCGGCGTGCACTACGCCGTGGGCGTGGACGGCATCGCGCTCGCCCTGATCGCCATGGCGGCGCTGCTGGTGCCGCTGGTGATGCTCGCCGCCTGGCGGGAGAACGACGACCTGCCGGACCGGGGCAAGGGCTACTTCGCCCTCATCCTGGTGCTGGAGGCGATGATCGTCGGCGTCTTCGCCGCGACCGACGTGTTCCTCTTCTACGTCTTCTTCGAAGCGATGCTGATCCCGGTCTACTGCATGATCGGGCGGTACGGGCGCGGGCCCGAGCGGCGCCGCGCGGCGACCACCTTCCTGCTGTACAGCCTGGCCGGCGGCCTGCTCATGCTGGTCGCCGTCATCGGCGT
This sequence comes from Nocardiopsis coralliicola, assembly GCF_054779695.1. Classification (NCBI taxonomy): domain Bacteria; kingdom Bacillati; phylum Actinomycetota; class Actinomycetes; order Streptosporangiales; family Nocardiopsidaceae; genus Nocardiopsis; species Nocardiopsis coralliicola. Next base: position 58,023 of record NZ_BAAGXT010000030.1, read on the forward strand.
CTACGTCTACGGCGGCACGTTCCTGTGGAGCGAGCTCACCGCGACGGGCGCGCTGGACAACATCGACACCGGGGTCGCCCGCTGGCTCTTCCTCGGCTTCTTCATCGCGTTCGCGATCAAGGCGCCGATGTGGCCGCTGCACACCTGGCTGCCCGCGGCGGCCGGCTCGTCGCGGCCCGGGACGGCAGTCCTGCTCGTCGGTGTGCTGGACAAGGTCGGTACCTACGGGATGCTCCGCTACTGCCTGGAGCTGTTCCCGTCGGCGGCGACCTGGTTCGTGTGGCCGGCGGTGGCGCTCAGCCTCGTCTCCATCATCTACGGCGCCCTCCTCGCGATCGCCCAGACCGACATGCTGAAGCTGATCGCGTTCACCTCGGTGTCCCACTTCGGCTTCATCACGCTGGGCATCTTCGCGATGACCACCCAGGGCCAGTCCGGCGCCGCGCTGTACATGGTCAACCACGGCTTCGCCACCGGCGCCCTGTTCCTGGTGGTGGGCTTCCTCATCACCCGCCAGGGCTCCTCGGCGATCGCCGACTACCAGGGGGTGCAGAAGGCGGCGCCGGTCCTCGCCGGCTCCTTCCTGGTGGCGGGCCTGGCCGGCCTGGCGCTGCCCGGCCTGGCGCCGTTCGTCAGCGAGTTCCTGGTCCTGGTCGGCACCTACCTGTTCAACCCGGTGGCGGCCGTCATCGCGGTGGTCGGCGTCGTCTTGGCGGCGCTGTACATCCTCTGGCTGTACCAGCGCACGATGACCGGCCCGCTGCCGGAGAAACTGGCCGGCCTGCCCGACCTGTCCCGGCGCGAGGTGTGGGCGATCGGCCCGCTCCTCGCCGTGATCGTGCTGTTCGGCGTCTACCCGCAGCCGCTGCTCAACGCCGTTGAGCCGTCCGTGGACCGCACCATGGAGGCGGTCGGCGCCACCGACCCGGCGCCCACCGCGGGCGAGGGCGGCCTGGAAGGAGCCTCCGAATGAGCATCTCCAGTCCCTTCGGCGCCGCAGCGGCGGACGCCGCGAGCGCGGCGTCCGAGCTGGCTGCCCCGGTGGTGACCGAGGGGCCGCCGTCGATCGACTACTGGCTGCTCGCCCCGATGCTGGTGGTCTTCGGCGCGGCCGTGCTCGGCGTGCTGGCCGAGGCGTTCGCGCCGCGGCAGCGCTGCCGGGCGGTGCAGCTCGTGCTGGCCCTCGGCGGCATCCTGCTCGCGTTCGCGCTCACCGTCGCCCAGATCCCGTCCGTGCCCGAAGAGGGCGCCGTGCTGGCGCGCGGTGCGATTGCGGTCAACGAGGTGACGCTGTTCGTCTCCGGCACCGTGCTGGTGCTGGCGTTCGTCAGCCTGCTGCTGATCGCCGACCGCAGGGACGGCGAGGACGCGTTCGCGCCGCAGGCCGCCGCGGTGCCCGGCAGCGACGAGGAGCGCGAGCACGCGCTCGCCGGGTCCGAGCACACCGAGGTCTACCCGCTGGTGCTGTTCGCCGTGCTGGGCATGCTGCTGTTCCCGGCGGCCGACGACTTCCTCACCCTGTTCATCGCGCTCGAGGTGATGAGCCTCCCGCTGTACCTGCTGTGCGGCATCGCCCGCCGGCGGCGCCTGTTCTCCCAGGAGGCGGCGCTCAAGTACTTCCTGCTGGGCGCCTTCTCCTCGGCGTTCTTCCTGTTCGGCATCGCGCTGGTGTACGGCTACGCCGGCTCGGTGCGCTACGCGGACGTGAACGCCGCGGCGGCCGCCGGCGGCGGGCCGCTGTTCGCCGGCGGCGGCGGTGAGCCGCTGCTGCTGGCGGGGATCGGGATGGTCGCGGTCGGCCTGCTGTTCAAGGTCGGGGCCGTGCCCTTCCACAACTGGAAGCCCGACGTCTACCAGGGCGCACCGACGCCGATCACCGCGCTCATGGCGTCCTGCACGCTGGTCGCGGCGTTCGGCGCGCTGCTGCGGGTGTTCTTCACCGCGTTCGGCGCCTCGGTCGAGGCGTGGCAGCCGATGCTGTGGGTCGTCGCGATCCTCACCATGGTCATCGCGGCGGTCGTGGCCGTCACCCAGCGCGACATCAAGCGGCTGCTCGCCTACTCCTCGGTGGTGCACGCCGGGTTCGTGCTCACCGCGGTCGTCGCCGCCAGCGACGACGGCCTCGGCGGCGCGCTGTTCTACCTCGCCGCCTACGGGTTCACCACGATCGGCGCGTTCGCGGTGGTCACGCTGGTCCGCACGCACATGCACGGGCCCGAGGCCGGCGACCTGTCCGCATGGGCGGGGCTCGGCCGCACCTCCCCGCTGCTCGCCGGATCGCTCGCGCTCTTCCTGCTCGCCTTCGCGGGCATCCCGCTCACCAGCGGGTTCATCGGCAAGTTCGCCGTGTTCGAGGCGGCGGTCGCGGCCGGCGCCACCCCGCTGGTGGTGGTCGGCGTGCTCAGCAGTGCGGTGACCGCGTTCTTCTACGTCCGCATCATCGTGCTGATGTTCTTCGCCGACCCCGCAGAGGGGGGCGGTCCGCAGGTGGCCAAGGCCGGGGCGCTGACCGGGTCGGTGATCGGGCTCGGCGTCGCCGCCACCCTGGTGCTCGGCGTGTACCCGACCCCGGTGCTGGACGGGCTGCTGCCCTCCGGCGCCGAGGACGCCGTGGCCTCTGCCGGGGATGCATCCAGGTAGCGGTACCTTTTGGGGAGTGGACTACAGGCGTGCGAGGGGTGCACGCCGGCCGTGCTCCGGCCGGCGTGCACCCCTGCGCCGCGTGGCGGGCCGGCCCCGCTGCGTGGCCTTGGTCGATACAACCGGGTCCGATAACTTGGGCATTCGGTCGATGTTCATCCCGAAAGCGCGCGAGACGCCCGCCCCCGGGCGAATCGCGCGCCCGTCGATGTGTGGAGCATTCAGGTGAGCGGTGCTGTCCCGAGCGGTTTCCTCGCTCTGCCGAGTGTCGACGCGGCGCTCGCCCGGGAAGTCCAGACGGAGCTGGACCGGGTGGAGGAGCTGCTGCACGACACCGTGGCGGCGAGCGATCCGCTGCTGGCCGAGGCGGCGGCGCACCTGCTGTCCGCCGGCGGAAAGCGGTTCCGCGCGACGCTGGTGCTGCTCGCGGCCCGGTTCGGCGACCCCACCGCGCCGGAGCTCATCCCGGCCGCCGCCGTGGTCGAGCTCACCCACGTCGCCACCCTCTACCACGACGACGTGATGGACGAGGCGGAGCTGCGCCGCGGCGAGGCCAGCGCCAACCAGCGCTGGGGCAACAGCGTCGCCATCCTCACCGGCGACTTCGTGTTCGCGCGCGCGTCGGAGCTGCTCGCCGACCTGGGCGCTGACGCGGTCCGCCTGCAGGCACGCACCTTCGGCCGGCTCGTGCAGGGCCAGATCCTGGAGACCTCCGGCCCCGCCGAGGGCACCGACCCGCTCGCGCACTACATGCAGGTCGTCGCCGACAAGACGGCGTCGCTCATCGCCTCCTCGGCCGAGTTCGGCGCCATGTTCAGCAAGGCCTCTCCGGAGGTGACCGGCTCGCTCTACCGGGCCTGCGACGCGCTGGGCACCGCCTTCCAGCTCTCCGACGACATCCTCGACGTCGCCAGCGAGTCCACCGACTCCGGCAAGGTGCCCGGCACCGACCTGCGCGAGGGCGTGCTGACGCTGCCGATGTTCTACGCCCAGCGCAGCACCGACCCGGGCGACGCCCGGCTGCGGTCGCTGCTCGGCCGCCCGCTCGGCGACGGCGAGGCCGACGAGGCCCTGGCGCTGCTCCGCCCGCACCCGGCGATGGCCCAGGCCCGCGCTGAGCTCCGGGCGTGGGCGGACCGCGGCCGCACCGAACTCGCCGACCTCGCCAAGGGCCCCGCGCGCGACGCCCTCGAAGCGCTCTGCGACTACGTCGTGGAGCGCACCGGCTGACCTTCGCGGCCCGTCCGCGCTCCCGGCCGCCCGGCCGTCGGGAGCCTTCTTTCTGCCCTGTCCCATCTGATTGACCGTGTCCGGATATCGGCCGGTCGTGCCGCGCGAATTCCGTAATGGATTCGCTACTCTCCGAAGTCAATCCCGGGATTTTCGTTACTCAGCGGGTAATCCGGTGGGTACGCGACCGGGATCGCCGAGTGAGGGACAGCCGCGCAGCGGCGGGCGATCAAGGGGGGAGAGGAATCACCGTGGATGACGAGACGGGCGCCCAAGACCTGGTCGGACTCCGGCTACTCGATCGGAACGGGGCGAGCGTGGGCCGGGTCGGCCAGGTGTTCTTCGACGACCAGACGGATGCGCCGACATGGCTGACAGTCCGCACCGGGCTGTTCAGCGGGCGGGAGAACTTCGTCCCGCTGCGCGGGGTGCGGCGGATCTCCGAAGGCGTCCAAGTGCCCTACGGCCAGTCGACGATCCGGACGGCGCCGCGCTTCCCCATCGACCAGCACATCTCGGTGGAGCAGGAAGACGCCATCTACCAGCACTACGGCATCGTGCCCGAGGCGGCCGGGGCCCCGGCCGCGGAGCCGGAGGGCGACGAGTCCGGCGTCTGGCCGCGGGTCGAGACGCCGTCCGGCGCGGCCGCCGCCCACGGCACGTCCGCGCTGTCCAGCGTGCGCACGCTGGAGGTGGCGCACAGCCCGGACGGGCCGAGCGGCCAGGGGGGTGCTGCGGACTCCGCGGCGCGGTCGGCCGGCGACGGCGGCAGGGAGGAGTTCGCGGCCGGCACCGGGGCAGCGGAATCGGTGCGGCTGCAGGAGGCCGCGCTGCAGGACGAAGACGTTCCGGGCGGCGGCGTGCGGGGAGTCGACTGGGGGGCGACCGAACCGCGCGCCCCCGAGCAGCCGGGCCCGGAATCCGGCGGGGCACGGGCGGCGCAGCGGACGGGGCCGCAGATCGCCGAGCCGCGGAGTGCGGGCGCCGCGGAGCAGCAGGCGGCGGGGGAGCCGGCCGGACCGGGCGAGGAGCCGCAGGAGCGGCCGCGCGGGCGGCACCGCAAGGACGCCGCAGAGTCCCGCTACTCGGTGGACCAGTTCGGCTGACCGGGCTCGCGCGGTGCGGCCGGGGCGCGCTCCGGGCGCACCGCGGCAGGCTCGCCGGGGCCGCTGGCCGGGGACGGATCCGGGGCGCCGGCGCCGGGTGCGCCGGCCGCTGCGGAGGGATCGGCTGCGGCGGTCCCGCCGGCCTCTTCGGCGATCTGGCGGGCCTGGTCGTCCACCGCCGCCGGGCGCCGCGCGTGGCGGACCATGTCGGCCACGAACACCACGAGCGCCACCCACACCACGCCGAACCCGATCCACCGGGTGAGCGACATCTCCTCGTTGAAGACGAACAGCGCGAAGAGGAACTGCATCACCGGGACGATGAACTGCAGCAGCCCGATGAGGCTGAGCGGGATGCGCCGGTTGGCGATCCCGAAGCAGAGCAGCGGCATGGCCGTGACCAGGCCCGATCCGATGAGCAGCAGCAGGTGCCCGGTGCCGCCGGTGACGAACGTCCCGGCGCCGGTGGCCTCCAGGTAGGCGATGTAGCCGGCCGCGGGCAGGAGCATCAGCAGGGTCTCGACGGTGAGCCCCTCCAGGCCGTCCACCGCGGTGAAGCGCTTGATCAGCCCGTAGGTGGCGAACGAGAGCGCCATGCCGATGGAGAACCACGGAACGCCGCCGTAGCCCACCGTCAGCACCGCGACGGCGATGGCGCCCAGCGCCACCGCGGCCCACTGCGCCGCGCGCAGCCGCTCGGCGAAGACCAGCACCCCCAGCACCACGCTGACCAGGGGGTTGATGAAGTACCCCAGGGCGGCCTGGGACGTGTTGCCGGAGTTGACGGCGAGGATGAAGAGGCCCCAGTTGGCCGAGATGACAAGGGCGGCCACCCCGAGGATGAGCAGCGTCCGCGGAGAGCGCAGCGCGGCGGCCAGCTGCCGCCAGCGGCGCGCCACCGCGATGATCGCGAGCACCGCGAGCAGCGACCAGACCATCCGGTGGGCGAGGATCTCCAGCGCCCCCGACGACGCCAGCAGCGGCCAGTAGAGGGTGGAGAACCCCCACATCACGTACGCGCTCGCGCCGAACAGCACGCCCTTGTTCAGTTCCGACACGCCTGCACACTACGGGAGACATCCCATGACCGGTAGTGAATCCTGCTAAGGCCCCGGTTGAGGGGAAGTGAACCCGCGGATCAGATCGCCGGTGCAGGTCGGCGCCGTGCAGCGGCCCGGGAGCGCCGCGCGGCGAGCGGATACCCTGGAGGCATGTTCACGTTCGGGCGAAAGACCACGATGATCACGCCGGAAGAGGCGCTGCCGGGGCGGGACACGCCGGTGCCGGTCCCCGAGCGCCACGAGGTCCTCGGCACGCCGCTGGCACCGCCGTATCCGGGCGGCCTGGAGACCGCCGAGTTCGGCATGGGCTGCTTCTGGGGCGTGGAGCGCACGTTCTGGCAGCTCGGCGCCGAGCGCGGGATCTACACCACCGCCGTGGGCTACCAGGGCGGCTACACACCGAACCCGACCTACGAAGAGGTCTGCACCGGCCGGACCGGCCACACCGAAGCGGTCCGTGTCGTGTTCGACCCCGACCGCATCTCCTACGCCGACCTGCTCAAGGTCTTCTGGGAGGGCCACGACCCCACGCAGGGGTTCCGCCAGGGCAACGACGTGGGCACCCAGTACCGGTCGATGGTCCTCTACCACTCCGACGCCCAGCGCGCCGCCGCCGAAGCCACCCGGGACGCCTTCCAGCCGGTCCTGTCCCGCTCCGGCTTCGGCCCGATCACCACCGAGATCGTCCCCGCCGGCCCCTTCTACTTCGCCGAGGACTACCACCAGCAGTACCTGTCCGACGCCAAGAACCCCAACGGCTACTGCGGCGTCGGCGGTACCGGCGCCTCCTGCCCGATCGGCGTCGCCCGCACCGACGACTGACCCGAGGCCGTCCGCGGGCTGCCGCTGAGCGTCCGGCCCTGCGGCGGGCGGCTGCCTGCAGCCGCCGGCCGGCGGGAGCAGCCGGCCTCCGGCGCGCCGCGCGTCACGGAGCCGGGTGCTCGCCGCGGGCCCGGCCTGCGGCGGGCACCGCCCCGCGGTGGGAACCGCCGGCTCCCGGACTCTCGCTCTGCTCCGGTACATGTTCCGGCGCAGGCCAGCGCCGCGCCCCCGGGTCGCGCCGCACCGGTGCTGCGGGCGGAGGCCGGGCGTCCCGGGGCGGAGCGCGCGGCGGTGCCAGCTCCCCGGTCGCGGCGAGCGTGTCGGCGATATGGCGGAGCTTGACGTTGCTCTGCTGGGACCCGCGACGAGCCGGTCGAACGCCTCGTCGCGGGTGATCCGGTGCCGCTCCATGAGGATGCCGAGGGCCTGTCCGATGACGTCGCGGTACTCCAGGCCCCGCCACAGGTGTGCTTCGGTCCGGTGCGCGGCGAGGACGACGGACGCCTGCTCGGCGAGTAGCAGGGCCGCGGCCTCCGCGTCCGGAGTGAACGCGTTCGGGGCCGCGGCGTAGAGGCTGAGCGACCCCAGGGCCCCGTCGCGGGTGTACAGCGGGAGGAACAGCGCCGAGCGGACGCCGAGCTGCTGCCCGCGGGCAGCGAAAGCCGGCCAGCGCGCTTCGCCGCACAGGTCGCCGCTGCGCAGCGGCGCCCCGGTTGCGGAGGCCGCCTCGAGGGTCGGGCCTTCGCCGGCCGACAGCTGGAACCCGTCGAGGCGGGCCGCCGGCTCAGCGGTCCAGGCTGCGGTGGTGAAGCTGCGCCGGCGCCCGCCCAGGGTGAGCGCGGCCTCGGTGCCGGGGGCCAGGGCGCCGGCGCTCTGCACGATGCGGCGCCCCAGGCCGTCCTCGGTCCGCTCCGCGTGCAGTGCCCGGACCGAATCCGCTGGTGTCTCTGGGTCCATCCATTCACCCTCGGCGCGGACACACCATTTCTTCAACCCCTGTACTTCTCCGTAATATTCGGCATGTTCGCGAATTCTTGCGGACACTGCGCTTCCGGGTTGTGCGCGTTTCTGCCGGGAATGGCAGTCCTGGTCGCCCCTGGGTTCTCAACCGTGCAATTCGAGAGCAATGTCACATTGCCGCGCAGTTTCGGCCGGTGCGGGCGCGCCACTGGGGAAAGCCTCCGGTTTATTGTCCGCCGACCGTTTTTCGCAGTGATTCTCCGGTTTTCCGGGCGGCGCCTGAGCGGCGGTGCTCTCACCGGCGCAGCTCGATGGCCACGCCGCTGCGCGGGCGGGTCGGGATGCGCCGAAGCGGGATCCGGAGGTCCTGGTCGGGGAAGTCCGCGCGCATCCTGCCCAGCTCGGCGCCGAACGCGTTCAGCAGCGCCAGCACCGCGTCCTCGCCGGGGCAGCGGTGTCCGGAGCGCTCATCGCCGCGGCCCTGGGGCAGGAGGAGGTCGTCGCCGGGCGCGGCGCCGTTCCCGAACCGCTCCGGGCGGAACTCCTGCGGCGCCTCCCACAGCCGGGGATCGTGGTGGCGGCCGTAGACGTCCAGCAGGATCAGCGTTCCGGTGTCCGCCGCGACGCCGCCCCACTCCCCCGGGGATACGGCGGTCCCGCCGAGGAAGGGGGCGATCGGGTAGAAGCGGCGGACCTCCTGCGCGATGCCCGGTGCGGATTCCCCGGGCGCGTCGCGAAGGCGGTCGTGGACTCCGGGGACCGAGGCTGCGGCGTGCGCGGTGAACGCGGCGTAGAAGGACACGGCGACCACCGGGCGCAGCAGGTTGAGCAGCTCGACCGCCGCGGTGTGCTCGTCGAGCAGTGTGCCGTCGGAGTCCCGGTGTTCGGAAACGGCGCGGAGCGGGCTGCCGGGCGCTGCGGGGAGCCCACCCGCGCGGACTTCGGCCACGAGCTGCCCCAGGCGGCGCTCCCAGCGCCGCCGCGCGCTCCGCCCGCGCCAGTGCCGCGGCGCCGGTGTGGCAAAGGCGTCCACCATGGCGACGAGATCGGCGGCGAGGCGCGGTTCGAGGCCGCGGGCGAGCGGAACCCCGGCCCACCGGCAGGCGCTGCGGGTCAGTGCGCGGGCCGATGTGCCGAAGACGGTGACCCGATGGCCGGCCGCTGCCGGGGCGGTGGCGTCGCGCCACGCCTCGGTGAAGGCGCCGACCAGGTCGGCGAGGTCCCCCGGGCGGTGCAGCAGGACGCTGAAGAGTGCCTTGCGGGAACGGTGCGCGTCACCGTCGAGCCCGTGCACGGAGCCGTGCCCGGTCAGCGTGCTGCGCACCGGTTCGGGCAGTGTGCCTGCGCGGCGGACGCGCTGCTCGTCGGAGAAGGCCCGCGCAGGGCCGGGGTCCCGGACGGCCACCGCCCGCCGGCCGAAGAGCCGCGTCGCCAGCGCGGGCGGCTCGTCCGCGCCGCGGAACAGCCCCGGAAGCCACAGGTACCCCTGGGACAGCAGAGCAGCGGTCTGATCGATCGGCGGTGGCGTTCTCAGCATGGGTGCACAGCTACCCGGGGGCCGAGCGCGGTAACCGTTCTCCTGCAGCGCATTGCCGCAGGTAAGACCGGAGGCTAGACCGCGGACCTGCGGGTAGCGGACGGCTGCGCGCCCGGCCCGGGCGCGCCGCGGGAAAGGAGGCCGCCGTGGTGGCGCAGACGCGCGAATTCCTGAGGAGCCGTCCGGAGCGTGCAGGGGCGCCCGCTCCAGAGGCGTTGGCGTGCTGCATCGACCGCCTCGCCGCCTGCGCGCAGGCGTGCACGGCCTGCGCCGGCGCGTGCCTCGCCGAGGGCCGCGCGGACCGGGCCGGATGCATCCGCAGCTGCCTGGACTGCGCGGCGGTCTGCACGGCAGCGGAAGCGGTGCTCACACGCGGAGCCGAGCCCGGCAGCGTGCACGTCCGGGCGCTTCTGGCTGCCGCCGCTGCCTTCTGCCGTGCCTGCGCCCGGGAGTGCGGCCGGTCGGCCGAGACCAGCGGTCCCTGCATGCTCTGCCGGGACATGTGCCTGCTCTGCGAGGACGCCTGCCAGATGGTGGCGGCCGGTGCAGGTGAGCCGGCCGGGCAGGGCGGGTAGAACGGGACGAAGCAACCCGTCCGGAAGGAGGACGGCATGCCTGCGCGAGAAGAGCTCCCGAGCACCCTGGAGCGGTCGTCGGACAAGGCCCAGCGGACGTGGATCGAAGCCCACGACTCCGCGGTGGACACCTACGGCGAGGGGGAGCGGGCGCACCGCGTCGCCTACGCCGCGCTCAAGCACACCCACCAGAAGGTGGGAGACCACTGGGAGGCGAAGCCGCAGGCCGGTCCCTCGGACCGGCGGGCGGCCGACCCGCACGCCCGCGACAAGTCCGGCGGCGGCGCCGGCGGCGTTGACGCCAATGCGTCCAAGAACCGGCTCTACCAGCAGGCCCGACGGGCCGGCATCCGCGGACGCTCCACGATGACCAAGACGCAGCTCGTCGATGCCCTGCGCCGCCACACGCGCAAGCGCACCAAGAGCGCCCGCAGCTGACCGCCGCAGGCGGTTCCGCCGCCCCGGACGGCAGGTCCGCCTGCCGCCGGCGCGGCCGGCAGCGACGCGCCGCCGGCATCCGGGGGCGTGGCGCCTCCGGGGCCGGGGGAGCGGGCGGGCGATGCGCACGAGTGGGGCTGGAGCGGCCCGGCCGCTCCAGCCCTCTGTGCGGGCAGCGGCGGGCAGCGCTGAGCGGTGGCGGATCCGCTGATCCTCCACATCGCTGGCGACGCCCCAGCTGGGGCCGTGCGGTTCCCACCCCGCCGCTGCGGATCGAGTCGCCCTCGGGCGTGTTGGGTGGACCACTGCCCTGCTGCGCGGCGCCCTGGCCCGCCCCTCGCGGCGCTCCTCAAGCGAGGAGGAAAACCCCGCCCTGACTCCCTTGTCGGCCGTGTGACGGGTGCACCGCCGACACCGCTCGCGGTGAACGCCATTCACCCAACACGCCCTAGCCCGGACTGCGCGGCCGCGGAGGATCGTGCCCCCGCAGCAGGGCCGTCCGGAGGCGGCCCCTGCTCACTGCGGGCGCGGGTGCCCGGACTGCAGGAGTCCGCCCGAGTTCGGCCCGGGCGGGGGAGCCTCGGCATCCTCTCGGTCACTCGGTTCCGTCTGGCAGCGCCGGTGCCGGGCCAGTCAGCTGAGAGGCCCCGCCGGTGGCCGGTTCGCCGCTCACCCGGTCTGCGCGGCCCAGCAGAAGTATGACGGGCCCCCGTGCCGCTGCCGGCGGCCTCCGCGCTGAGCACCCGGGCGGCCGTCCCGACCTGGCCGCACCTGAGTGGGCGCGGGCTTCGCCCCCTGCGAGTTGGAGGCCGTGGTCCCGGCGGCACCTCCGGTGAGCGGTAGCGGCCCTCGGGCACTGGGCCGGGCAGGGCATGTTCGGGCAGCTCGGGGAGTGCCGGCGGCGTTCTCCGTCCTTCGGCCTCCTGAGGTCCCGCGGCGCGGTGTCCGCGCTCGATGACGGCCTGCTCCGGCGCAGGGCGGGCGAGTCGATGGCAGACCGGCCGATCCGCCGCCCGGATGGCCGGCTGAGTGCCAGGGCGTGCCGGGCGGACCGCGGTCCTGCCGCGCACCGCCCGGGTGCGCCCCTCACTGCGTTCTCCCCGGTCGTCAGGGACACCCGCGGTGACCTCCTCGCCGGCCGTGCGGCGGGTGCGCCGGCGGCACCGATCCCGACCGACGCCGCCCGCCCGCCACGCCCGCGGCCCTGCGGCGGTCCGGACGGTGCGGCGCGCAGTTTCCCGGCGAACTCGGAGCGCCGGTGCGGTTCGGGTGCCGGCGGCGCCGACCCGCCGCGGCGGGAGGCGCACCGGGGCGGGCGGAACCGTCAGCGCCACGTCCGGGAGCGGAGCCGGTGGAAGCGGTCGCTGGCCGCCACTGCGAGCCGGGCGCTCGGCAGCAGGACGGGAAGCAGGGACGGGAACCGGGTCGGGAAGTGTGCCGCGGCGCTCCGGTACCGGTCGCCCCACCGGTGCTGTCCCTCCTCGCTCAGCGCGGTGCGCGCCAGCGGCAGCAGGTCGCGCTCTTCGGCGTCCATGTGCGTGCGCACGCAGTCGAGGAAGGCGTGCAGGTAGATGTCGAAGACCGGGTCCTGCGGGGTGAGGCGGCGCAGCTCGCCGAGGAGCCCTTCGGCCTCGCGGTGTTCACTGCGGGCCCGGTCGGCGAGGCGCGCACCGCCGGCGACCGAGCGCAGCGCCGGGAGCAGCGCAAGTTCTTCGGCGGCCGCGTGTGCGACCAGGGAGGTGAGGACCTGGCCCAGCAGCGCGCGCCGGCGGTCCGGGTTCCGGCTGGCCCCGAGTGCGGCGATCAGCCTCCGGAGTGCGCGGTGGTCGCGCTCGATCAGGTCGGTGAGTCCGCGCGGTCCCGCCTGGACCGCCTCCGCTTCCGTCTGCTGCTGCACCATGCGGCATCCCGCCTCGCCCATCGTGGACCTGCGCCGCAGCGGCTCTGCTGCTGCGCTCTGTGCGCCTGCCGCTACCCCGGTGCCGGACCGCTGATCCATCACCGCGCCGAGGTCGGCCGGGCTGCGCCGCCGGCGCTGCGCCCGGAGCGCAGCGGTGTCGGCGGCGGCCGCGGCCGATCGCCCGAACAGGGACCCGGGGCGGGCCCGGGCCGGCCGCTGTGCGCTGAGCCGCCGGGTTGCTGGATGCCGCCGCGGAGCCGGCCCGGTCCTCCCGCTCCTTGCGCTGAGGCGCCGAAGCGGCGGCCGGGGGAAGCGGCCCGCGTGCTCCGCAGAGGCCGGGCGCCGTTCCCTCCGCTGCGGAGGGGACCGGGGCGCCCCCGGGATGCGGCACCGCGGCCGCCACCCGGGATGCCTGCGTCGACCCTCCGGAGTCAACGGGATTCTCCTGGTGACGCTGCGGAGGTCAGTGCGTGCCGGGCAGACGGCCCGGGGCCGCCGGGAGACGTCCCGGAGCCGGAAGAGGTATGAGCGGTGTCCCGAACGGGATAGCGGGGCGGTGCCCCCGCAGGGGAACGGGGGCTCGGGGACGCCTCGGCTCCGCCGCGCAGAGCGCGGGGGGAGCGCAGCGGACGGGGCCGCCGGTTCGGCGGAGTCCGCCGCGCCGCCGCGCGGCTGGAGAGGGGCGTCGGGCGGCCCGCGCAGTGCAGTGCGCGGGCCGCCCGTTTCGCTACGACGCGACCGCACCTGCCGACCGGAGGAGACATGACCGCACTGCTGCCGAACCATCCCTACCCCGTGGGCATGCGCGTCCATGAGGCGGCCGAGGAGACGGCCGACGGGCATCGCGACGGTACCGCTGAGATCGTCGCCGTGCGCGCCGGCGAGGAGGGCGCGGCCTACGTCTATGACGTCGCCGCCGACCGGGGCGGCCGCCAGGAGTGGCCCTCGTACTTCACCATTCCGGCGGGCCTGTGGTGCCGCGGCCCCCGCCACCGGCGCTCCGATGCGCCGAACGCTGCTTCCGTCACCGGCACCTGACCGCGGTGCCCGCCGGCCGTACGGCTCTGCCTGTCCGCTGCTTCCCGGAACCCCTTCGGACCAGAAGGGGCGCCGGGCCCGCGGGCGGGCCCGCCCCCGGGCCCGGCGCCGCGCATAGCGCAGCGGAGGTCTGCACCGACCGCGGAGGAGAGCATGATCAACCCGCTACCGAGACACCCCTATCGCGCCGGGACGCCGGTGCACGACGCAGCAGAACTCCTGTGCCAGCACCAGATGCACGGGAGCGCGGAAGTGGTGGACGCGCACCCGCAGTCCGACGGCACCCACCTCTACACGGTCCGGATCAAGGACGGCGGCGGCCTCCGGCTCTGGCCGTCCTACTTCACGATCCCCGCCGGATTGTGGAACCGCCCCGGCCCCGAGCCGCCCGGGCGCGGTGCGCCGAGGGCCCCGCGAGTCCGGCCGCATGTCCGGCGCTTCCCACCGCGCGCTCTGCCCGCATCGCGGACCTCCGTGCAGGCGTAGCGCGCCCCTGCACCACCGCTGACAGCTGCGGGACCTGCCGGCTCCGCGCGGGCCGCGGCCGGAGCGGTACGCCCTGCGCGGTGGCGGCGGTATCGCCAGTGCAGCTGCGGGTAGCGGGGCGGGGTGCACCGGTGCCGGGCCGACTCCGGCGGAGGAACGCACGACGGGAGGCGTGATGAACCACCCGAAAGCCCAGAGCCAGACGCCGCCGGGAACCACCCCGCCGATGGACCCGCAGCCGCGGGACGAGATGCGCGGCTACACGGGCCGCGGCCTTCTGGCCGGCAAGCGCGCGCTGATCACCGGAGGTGATTCCGGCATCGGGCGTGCGGTGGCGGTGGCGTTCGCGAAGGAGGGCGCCGACGTCGCCATCGCCTACCTCGAGGAGCACGGCGACGCGGAGCGCACGGCGGGCCTCGTCCGAGCGGAGGGCCGGACCTGCCTGCTCTTCGCCGGCGACCTCGCGGACGAGGAGCGGTGCCGGTCCACCGCCGCCGGCGCCGCGGAAGGGCTCGGCGGCCTGGACGCGGTCGTGGCGCACCACGCCACCCAGGCGCCGGTCGGAGACTTCGCCGACCTGACCACAGAGCAGCTGCTGCGCACCTACGAGACCAACGTCTTCAGCGTGTTCTGGCTGCTCCGGGAGGCGGTGCGCTACCTCCCGGACGGCGGTTCCGTCGTCGTGACCGGATCGGTGAACGGGCTGCGCGGAAACGCTTCGCTGATCGACTACGCGACGTCCAAGGCGGCGGTGATGAACCTCGTCTCCTGCCTGGCGCAGCACTACGTGCACCGCGGCATCCGGGTGAACTGCGTCGCGCCGGGCCCGGTCTGGACACCGCTGATCCCGGCGACCCTGCCGGAGGGCTCGGTCGAGGGCTTCGGGAAGCAGAGCCCCATGCAGCGGGCCGCAGATCCGGACGAGATCGCCCCGTCCTACGTGTTCTTCGCGAGCGGCCGGCTGTCCTCCTTCTACACCGGAGAGACCCTCGCCCCGACCGGCGGCGAGATCCAGGCGTCCTGATCTCCCCGGTGCCGGGGGGAGCGCACTCCAGCGAACGGCGGAAAGGAAGGCAGCGATGAGCGAATCGGAGTCCGACCCCGTCCGCGGCGATGCGCCGGACTCCGCCGCGATGGCGGAGCAGGCGAACCCCCGGGGGCGGTGGACCTCGTGGGCCGCGGTGGCGGTGATCCTCGCCGGCGCCGGCGCGACCGGCGCGGCGCTGCCGCTCGGCGCCACCCCGTGGCTCGCACCGGGGCTGGCGCTCCTCGCCGCCGGCGCGGTGGCGGCCCTCGCCCAGCGCCTCGACGGCGACACGGTGGCCGACGACAGCCCGCACCGGCA
>NZ_BAAGXT010000031.1:0-71106 GCF_054779695.1 Nocardiopsis coralliicola
CCGCGGAGCCGGCGTGCTGCGCCGCTGGGCACCGCGGTCGCCGGCGCCGCGGCCCGCTGGTTGGGGCGGTTCCGCCTCGCGGGACTGCCGGTGCGTCGGCCAGGCGGGGGGCACCCGCCCCGGCCCCCGGCGCTGCCGGCCGCCGAGGGGCCGCGCTGCGTCAAGGGTCCGGACGGACGCGCGCCGTGCCAGAGCCGGCCTGCACTGCAGCCTCCGGTGCCGGGGTCTCCGCGCTGCCGGGGCAGAGCTTCCGCGGAGGGCGCCGGAGCAGGTCAGTAGCTGGTGCCCGTGCCCGGGTCAGCGCGCGGGGCCCGGGTCGTCAGGGGACTCCACGGTGCCGAGGAACAGGATCGCGCCGTTGCGGCGCAGCACGAACGCGAAGGGCCGGTCGGCGGTGAAGGCCTTCGCCTTCGGCGGGGTGACCGCGGACAGCGTGCGCAGCACCACGGCCGTCGCGGCCGCCCCCTCAGCGCCCTTCTCGTCGACGGTGAGCACCGCCTCGTGCACGATCTCGTCGACGAAGAACGGGCGCCCCGACTCAGCCCCGCCGAGCCGCGCGATCCCGGACAGGTCGGCGCCGGGGGTGAACACCGTGCGCACACCGAGGTCCTTCAGCGCGCCCGACAGCAGCGCCCGCCCGGACAGCCGGAACCGCGGCACCGCCAGGTCCACCCGGGCGGTTCGGGACTGTGCCGCCAGCCGCTCCAGCACGCCGGCGTCGACCTCCGGCAGCGGTGCCGGGCCCGCGCTGCCGCCGCTCGGGGGCAGCAGCAGGTCGAGGGTGAGGCCGTGCCCGCCGTCCAGGCCCACCATCGCCCACCCGTCGGCCTCCGCGTAGGGCATGTCGCCGCTTCGGCGCATCATCGGGACACGGAGCTCGTCCGCAGGGGCGCGGAACCGGGCGGGTCGTGTTGCGGCGGGGTCGAACGGCGCCGTCCACGCCAGTCTGACCCAGAGCGCGTTCACGAGGAGCGCACGGGTGTCGGCGGTGATGTCGCCGGCTTGCAGCAGCTCGGGGATGAGGCCGCGGGTGAGGTCGGCGACTTCGGCGTTCGCCGCCGCGCGGGCCGCTTCCGGCGCCCGGGCGAAGTCGGCGGTGCGGACCGACGCTGCCGTCCGCTCGGCGAGTGCGCGCTCGAAGCCGGGGTCGACGGCGGCGCCCGAAGCCAGCCAGAGCGACGTCGCGGCCGCAAGCTCGGGGCCGTCGGCGCCGCCGGCGTCGACCGCCGCCGCCAGTACGCGCGCCTGCGCAGCGGTATCGCCGCCGAGCGCCTGCTCCAGCTCCTGCCGGGCGGGCCCGCGTGCGCCCTCGGCGAGCAGCGCGAGCGCCTCTCCGACGGAGTAGGGCGACCAGACGTGGCCGCGGCCGCGCAAGCGCGCGTCGAGGGCGGCAGCGAAGGCGACGTGGTCGGCGTCGAGCGGGGCGCGTCGGGGCATGCGGTCCTCCAGAACCTAAAGCGTCCTCATCGCGTCCCCACCCTAGAACCTCCCCGCCGGCCGCCCCCGGCCGCTGATCCGGCCGGCGGGCGCGCAGGGGGCCGTGGGAATCGCCGCCGCTCGCGGGTACGTTGCCCTAGGGTGGGGTGCGCACGACCGGCGGCCAGGACGAACGGGGCGGGATGACCGAGCAGCAGGGCACAGCGCAGGGTGCGCCGGACCGCGCCGGCGACGGTGGACCGGAGGCGCAGCGCAGCGGCGCGAGCCCCGGGGGAGCCACGGCTGCGGGTGACTCCGCGGACGGCGCCGCCCAGGGTGCCCCGGTCTCCGAGGGCACGGTCGAAGCCGTAGTCCGCGGCCAGCTGGCCAAGGCGCTCGGCGGCAAGCGCGGCATGCTCGAGGCCGCCGTCCCGACCATCGGCTTCACCGTCTCCTACCTCGTCTTCCAGGACGTGCCGACGGCGCTGGCGGTGGGGGTCGGTGCCGCGGTCGTGCTCGGCGCGGTCCGGCTGCTGCAGCGCTCCTCGGTGCAGTTCGTCGTCAACAGCCTCTTCGGCATCGGCATCGCCGCGGTGTTCGCGCTGCGCAGCGGCGACGCAGAGGACTTCGCGCTCCCCGGCATCATCTACAACGCCGTCTACGCCGCGGTGCTCACCCTGACCATCCTGATCCGCTGGCCGGCGATCGGCCTGCTCATCGGCGCGGTGACCGGCGACCCGTCCGGGTGGCGCAGCAGTCCCGCGGTCGTGAAGCTCAGCTCCCGCATGACGTGGCTGCTGGTGCTGCCGTGCGTCATCCGGGTTGCGGTGCAGCTGCCGCTCTGGTGGGCGGCGAAGAACAACATCGCCGAGACCTTCGCCTTCCTCGGTATCGCCAAGGTCGCCATGGGCTGGCCCCTCCAGGTCGCCGCGCTGGCCGGCATGGTCTGGCTCCTCGCCCGCGGCCGCACCCCCATGGACAGCGGCACTCGCGCGTCCCTCGAATCCGACCCGACCGAGACGGACTCGCGCACCGCCCCCTAGGTCCTGTTGCTGGACGTGTCTGCGGGGCGGATGGTCGGCCTGGCAGCCGCCCCGCTCAAGCACTCAACGGCAGGCGCCGGGCCGGCCACGGCAAGGTCGTCGACGCGATCCTGTTCTGCACCGGCATACCGCTGGCGCGTCCTGCCCGAGCGCCAGGGTCCTGGGAGACCGCGGCCGGACGCCACCGCAGCCGGCCCAACGGCGGCACCGGGCAACGCATCGCCGACCGGCTGCGTGCCGACGCCGCTGTTGGCGAAGCGCTCATCGCCAGCACCGACTCCATTACTGTGCGCGCCCACTCCCACGCCCTCGGCGCGCCGAAAAAGGGGACACAGCCCGGGATGAGAAGGACGGCCCGGAGACACTCGGCCGCTCCCGCGGCGGACCGGCCACCGAGGTCGGCCTCCTCGCCGATACGCGCTGCCGCCCCCTCGCGATCGCACGCCCCGACCGCCTCCTCGCCGACACAGCCATACCCCTGCGCCGCGATCCGCGCAGACCAGCGCGACAACCGCAGGCGCAAAGGACGGGCGGGCGCCCGCCTGCGACCGGTGGGGGCCTACGCGACCGCGCCACCGCGGAACGCTCCAGCAGCCTGCTCAAGCAGAACCGGGCGGTCGCCACCCGCTACGACGAGAGGGCCGCAGTCTACGCCGGAAGCCCGACCGCGCACCGCAGAGCACGCCCTAGTCGGCGGAGAGGAGGGCGTCGAGAGGGGCCGTGTCGTCGGCGGTGCTGAGGAAGACCAGGTCGTCGCCGGGCTGCAGGGCCGTGCCGGGGGCGGGCGGGAGCGCGGTGCCGCTGCGGACCAGCGAGACCAGCACGACGCCGTCCGGCAGGCGCGGCGCCAGCTCCGCGATCGTGCTTCCGGTGTGCGCGGAGCCGCCGGGGAGGGTGAACTCCAGCAGGTCGGCGCCTGGGAGGCCGGCCTCGTCGCCGGCGCCGGCCGCGGCCGAGCCGTCGACCAGGGCGGCGATGAGCCGCGGCGGTGAGACCGCCTCGTCGACGCCCCACGCCTGGGTGAACAGCCACTCGTCGCGCGGGTCGTTGATCCGCGCGATCACCCGGCCGACGCCGAACTCCTCCTTGGCCAGCAGCGAGAAGACCAGGTTCACCTTGTCGTCGCTGCTCGCTGCGACGGCAACGTCGAACCCGGCCAGCTGCGCGCTCTCCAGCGCCGCCAGTTCGCACGCGTCGGCCAGCAGCCAGTCCGCGCCCGGCAGCGCGTCCACGTCGATGGCGCGGGCGCTGCGGTCGATCAGCAGCACCTCGTGCCCCGCGGTGACCAGTTCGGCGGCGATCGAGCGGCCGACGGCCCCCGCACCCGCGATGGCGATCCTCATTCCCGGCCCTCCGCCTCGTCCGCCCCGTTCCCGGCCGGCCGCAGCACGGCGTCCGCACCGCCCGCGGCGCCGTCCAGTCCGCCCAGCCGCGCCTGTACCGCCGCCAGGTCGCCGGTGCGCACGAGCACGTGCAGCACGTCGCCGGCCAGCAGCGCCTCGTCGCCGCGCGGCAGCACCAGCTCGCCGCCGCGGACCAGATAGGCCACGCGCACCGGCAGCGCCGCCTCCAGCTGCGGGATCCGGTGGCCGGTGAACGCCTCCGGCAGCGGCGCCTCCGTCATCACCAGGCTGCCGGACGGGTCCCGCCACAGGGGCCCCGGCGCCAGGTCCGAGCCGGGCAGCAGCCGGCGCAGGATCGTCTCCGCGGTCCAGTGCACCGTGCCCACCGTCGGGATGCCGAGCCGCTGGTAGACCTGGGCGCGCCGCGGGTCGTAGATCCGCGCGACCACGTGCCGCACGCCGTAGGTCTCGCGGGCCACGCGCGCGGCGATGATGTTGGAGTTGTCGCCGCTGGAGACCGCGGCGAAGGCAGCAGCGCGGTCGATCCCGGCCTCGGCGAGCACGGCGCGGTCGTGGCCGAGGCCGCGCACCGCGGCCCGCGCGGTCGCCGGCCGCAGGCGGCGGAACGCCTCGGGGTCGCGGTCGATCACCGCGACGGTATGGCCCGCATCCTCCAACGAGTGGGCCAGGGTCGACCCCACCCGACCGCAGCCCAGAATCACGATGTGCATTGCCCCGTCCGCTCCCGCCCGCCGTCGCCGCCGGTGTGCTCCGCCGCCGACGCTACACCCGCATCGCGGCCCGCGCGGGCCCTCCCCGCTGCTCGCGCCCGCCCGCGCGGGGACCGTCCGGCGCGCGCGGTCGGCTAGAGTTGCCGCAGATGGTTGGTGGCTTGGTCCGGGTCACCCGAACCCGGGCCGTTCCGCAGACGGCCGCGACACCCGACAGTCCCTGCCGCCGGAGGTACACCGTGTCCACCGTCAAAGCCATGCCCGAAGTCGGGGCCCGAATCGAGCTGTCCGTCGAGCGCGTCGCCAACGGCGGCATGTGCGTCGCCCGCGACGGCGACGTCGTGGTGTTCGTCCGGCACACCCTGCCCGGCGAGCGCGTGATCGCCGAGGTCACCGAGACCACCCGCCGCTTCGTCCGCGCCGACGCCGTCGAGATCCTCGACGCCTCCCCGGACCGGGTCGAGGCGCCCTGCGCGTTCGCGGGCCCCGGCCGCTGCGGCGGCTGCGACTGGCAGCACGCCTCGCTGGACGCGCAGCGCCGGCTGAAGGGCGAGGTCGTCGCCGAGCAGCTCTCCCGCATCGCCGGCATCGAGCGCGACGTCGAGGTCGAGGAGCTGCCGGGCGCGGCGGACGGGCTGGGCTGGCGCACCCGCGTCCGCTACGCCGTCGACGCCGACGGGCGCCCCGGCCTGCGCCGG
This sequence comes from Nocardiopsis coralliicola, assembly GCF_054779695.1. NCBI lineage: Bacteria > Bacillati > Actinomycetota > Actinomycetes > Streptosporangiales > Nocardiopsidaceae > Nocardiopsis > Nocardiopsis coralliicola. The sequence continues at coordinate 5,232 of NZ_BAAGXT010000031.1, forward strand.
AACCGCTCGCACGAGCTGGAGCGCATCGACCGCTGCCGGATCGCCCACCCCGAGGTGGAGCGGGTCGGCGTCACCGGCCTGCCCTGGCCGTCGGTGCGCGAGATCGAGGTCGTCGCCTCCGGTGCGGGCGACCGCGCCGTCGTGGTGTCGACGCGCGGCCCGCAGATGCCGACGCTGCCCGAGCCCGAGGCGCCGGCCGCGGTGCTGCGCCGCGGCAAGGGCGGCCGGGTGCAGCCGCTGCACGGCCGCAAGAGCGTCCGCGAGCCGGTCGGCGACCGCACCTTCCGCGTCTCGCCCGGCGGCTTCTGGCAGGTGCACCCCGGCGCGCCGGAGGTGCTGACCGGCGCCGTGCTCGACGCGCTGCGCCTGGAGCCGGGCGCCACCGTCCTCGACCTCTACTGCGGCGCCGGCCTGTTCACGGCCGCGCTGGCCGACGCGGTCGGCGAGCAGGGCCGGGTGCTCGGCGCCGAAGGCGACCGGGACGCTGTGCGCGACGCCGAGCACAACCTCCGCGACCTGCCCTGGGCGCGGGTCGAGGCCGGCGACGTCGCCGGCCGCCTGCGCGAATGGTCCGACCTGCGCGCCGATGCCGCCGTCCTGGACCCGCCGCGCAACGGCGCCGGCCGCGACATCGTCCGGTCGCTGTCCCGCCTGCGCCGGATGGCGCGCATCGCCTACGTCTCCTGCGACCCGGCAACCCTCGCCCGCGACCTCGCCGTCTTCGCCGAGGAGGGCTTCGCCCTGGAGTCCCTGCGCGCCTTCGACGCCTTCCCGATGACCCAGCACGTGGAGTGCGTCGCCGTCCTCGCCAAGGAGGGCGAGGTGCGCCGCTGAATCCGGGGATTCAGCTGGCTGCGGCGGACGGCGGCCCCGGCGGGGGCCGGTTCAGCCCCCCGCGGTAGCCGGTCCCGGGCCGCTACCTGCCCCGGCCGCCCTTGCCCCTGCGCCGCTCGGTCGGCGCGTGTCCCGGGCGCCCCGACGTGACCATCCCGGCGGTGCGCTTCGCCCGATCCATTGCCGCCCCGATGCCCTGGGCGGGGCCGGTGCCCGGCGGGCGGCCGGCGAGGGCGCGGACTCGGCGCAGCTCCTCGGATGCAGCCTTGCGCAGGTCTGCAGGCGCCGTGGCCGCAGCGGCCTCGACCTCGTCGCAGAAGCGGGCGGGGGAGACCTCGTGCAGGCGCCACAGGCGGTTGGAGCGGTCCCATTCGGCCAGGTGGACGCGGGGGTCGCCGGTGCCGTCCGGCGGCAGGTAGACCTTCCGGCCCGGGCCGAGCAGCGCGGGGAGGTGCTCCAGGGCGCGGGGTGGAGCATCGGGGTAGCGCTGGTCGACGTGCTCGTTCAGCTGCTCTGCCGTGCTGAAGACGCGGTGCGGCGGCTCCAGCAGCAGCGGCTCGCCGTCGCCGAGCGCGACGGCCACCGGGCGCCGCTCGCGCCGGACCTGCTCCAGTACCTCCGGGTCGCCCATCCGGGCCGCACTGATTTTCGCGGTCGGGGTCCAGTCGATGCCGTCGAGCGGGGGCTCCTCGGCCCGCGTCATCAGGTAGAAGCTGTAGCCGTAGGTCGCGAAGATGTGGTCGAGCTCTTCGCGCGTGTAGTCCTTCCCCGCGGGGTCCGGCAGCCGCTGGTCGAGCTTCAGCACCAGCGCACTCTGCCCCGGCCGCTGGCGGATCGTCGGCCGCTGGTCGGCGACCGGAGTCTCCAGGACCTCGGACAGGAAGGCGGCGGTCGATTTGTGGCCGATGGCGGAGAAGACGCCGTCGCCGGCGAGCGCCCGGGCGACGATCTGGCGCGCCTCGTCCTCGCTGACCAGCCGCACCGTGTAGTCACCGGGCGCGGTCGCGATGCTGGAGTTCAGCAGGATGAGGGGGTCGCCCATCGGTGCTCTTCCCTTCCGGTGCTGCCGGGCGCTCTGCCGGCGCCGGTGCCCCCTGGCGGGCCCGGCGCGCAGAACCTACCGGGCTGCATGCGTCTGCGGGTGACGGGCGGGCGCGGGGTGGCCGGTCGAGTGGGCGCACGGTGGCGTGCCGCGCCACCGTCGGCGCGCCCTGTGCGCGGTTCGGGCGGGGGGCCGGGCGGGTAGGCGGTCGGAGAGGCGGGGGCGTCGGGGGGCGCGCGGAACCGCCCCGGTAACTTGATATCGAGAGATCTGCTCGATACCTTGATGTCGAGATAAATCTTTCGAGGACCGTTTTCGGGTTCCGGACGCGCCGGGCGGCCCTCCGCGGCCACCGGGGAGGGGTAGCGCGCCCCGCGCGCCCGGGGCCGACAGGGGTGCGCCCGCACCGCGAGCGGCGGGTGCGACCTCGGCCGACTCCCGGCTTGCCGTGCGCGTCAACCGCGCCGCGCATGCGGGATGATGGCGGGATCACGTGGCGAGATCAGGAGGCATACACCGTGTCCACGAACAGCTTCGGCAGCCGTGACACGCTCCGCGTTGGCGACGAGTCGTACGAGATCTTCCGGTTGGACGCCGTTGACGGCTCCAAGCGGCTTCCCTACAGCCTGAAGGTGCTGCTGGAGAACCTCCTGCGCACCGAGGACGGCGCGAACGTCACCGCAGAGCACATCCGCGCGCTCGGCAACTGGGACGAGAAGGCCCAGCCGAGCCAGGAGATCCAGTTCACCCCGGCCCGGGTGATCATGCAGGACTTCACCGGCGTCCCCTGCGTCGTCGACCTCGCCACCATGCGCGAGGCCGTCAAGGACCTGGGCGGCGACCCGGACCGCATCAACCCGCTCGCGCCCGCCGAGCTGGTCATCGACCACTCGGTCGTCGTCGACCTCTTCGGCCGCCCGGACGCGTTCGAGCGCAACGTCGAGATCGAGTACGAGCGCAACCACGAGCGCTACAAGTTCCTGCGCTGGGGCCAGACCGCGTTCGACGAGTTCAAGGTGGTCCCGCCCGGCACCGGCATCGTGCACCAGGCCAACATCGAGCACCTGGCCCGCGTCACGATGGACCGCAACGGCCAGGCCTACCCCGACACCTGTGTCGGCACCGACTCCCACACCACGATGCAGAACGGCCTGGGCATCCTGGGCTGGGGCGTCGGCGGCATCGAGGCCGAGGCCGCGATGCTCGGCCAGCCGATCTCCATGCTGATCCCGCGCGTGGTGGGCTTCAAGCTGAGCGGCAAGCTCAACCCGGGCACCACCGCCACCGACCTGGTGCTCACCATCACCGAGATGCTGCGCGACCACGGCGTCGTCGGCAAGTTCGTGGAGTTCTACGGCGACGGCGTCGCCGCCGTGCCGCTGGCCAACCGCGCCACCATCGGCAACATGAGCCCGGAGTTCGGCTCCACCGCCGCGATCTTCCCGATCGACGACGAGACCATCCGGTACATGAAGCTCACCGGCCGCCCCGAGGCGCAGACCGCGCTGGTCGAGGCCTACGCCAAGGAGCAGGGGCTCTGGCACGACCCGGAGCACGAGCCGGTCTACTCCGAGTACCTCGAGCTGGACCTGGCCGACGTGGTGCCCTCGATCGCCGGCCCGAAGCGCCCGCAGGACCGCATCGCGCTGTCCGAGGCCAAGCGCACCTGGCGCCGCGACGTGGAGAACTACGTCACCGACGAGGTCGACGAGGCCAACGAGGAGTCCTTCCCGGCCTCCGACGCTCCGGCGCAGACCGCCAACGGCCGCCCGCGCAAGTCGGTCAAGGTCACCCTGGCTGACGGCACCGAGACCGAGATCGACCACGGCGCCGTCACCATCGCCGCGATCACCTCGTGCACCAACACGTCCAACCCGTCGGTCATGATCGGCGCCGCGCTGCTGGCGAAGAAGGCCGTCGAGAAGGGCCTGTCCCGCAAGCCGTGGGTGAAGACGTCGCTGGCCCCGGGCTCCAAGGTCGTCACCGACTACTACGAGCGCTCCGGCCTCACGCCCTACCTGGACAAGCTCGGGTTCAACCTGGTCGGCTACGGCTGCACCACCTGCATCGGCAACTCCGGCCCGCTGCCGGAGGAGATCTCCAAGGCCGTGCAGGACAACGACCTGGCGGTCACCGCGGTGCTCTCCGGCAACCGCAACTTCGAGGGCCGGATCAACCCCGACGTCAAGATGAACTACCTGGCGTCGCCGCCGCTGGTCGTGGCCTACGCGCTGGCCGGCTCGATGGACGTCGACATCACCACCGAGGCGCTCGGCACCGACCCGCAGGGCAACCCGGTCTACCTGGCCGACATCTGGCCCGCGCCGGAGGAGATCCAGGAGGTCATCGACTCCGCGATCGCCTCGGACATGTACGAGTCGGCCTACTCCGACGTGTTCAAGGGCGACGAGCGGTGGCGGTCGCTGCCGACGCCGACCGGCAACACCTTCGAGTGGGAGGCCGAGTCCACCTACGTCCGCAAGCCCCCCTACTTCGAGGGCCTGCAGACCACCCCGGCGCCGGTCACCGACATCTCCGGCGCCCGGGTGCTCGCCAAGCTCGGCGACTCGGTCACCACCGACCACATCTCGCCGGCCGGCGCCATCAAGCCCGGCACCCCGGCAGCCGAGTACCTCAAGGCGCACGGCGTCGAGCGCAAGGACTTCAACTCCTACGGTTCCCGCCGCGGCAACCACGAGGTGATGATCCGCGGTACGTTCGCCAACATCCGGCTGCGCAACCAGATCGCCCCGGGCACCGAGGGCGGCTACACCCGCGACTTCACCCGGGCCGCGGACGCCGCCGAGGCGCCGGTGAGCTTCATCTACGACGCCGCGCAGAACTACGCCGCGCAGGACACCCCGCTGGTCGTCCTCGGCGGCAAGGAGTACGGCTCCGGGTCCTCGCGCGACTGGGCCGCCAAGGGCACCGCGCTGCTCGGCGTGCGGGCCGTCATCACCGAGTCCTACGAGCGCATCCACCGCTCGAACCTGATCGGGATGGGCGTCCTGCCGCTGCAGTTCCCGGAGGGGGAGTCGGCCGACTCGCTCGGCCTCACCGGCGAGGAGGCCTTCTCCATCACCGGCGTGACCGAGCTGAACGAGGGCCGCACGCCCGCCACGGTCGCGGTGGTGACCGACTCCGGCGTCGAGTTCGACGCCGTCGTCCGGATCGACACCCCCGGTGAAGCGGACTACTACCGCAACGGCGGCATCCTGCAGTACGTGCTGCGCCAGCTGATCTCCAGCTGATCCGCAGGCCCGCCCCGCCTCCAGCCGGGGACCGGGACCGGTTTCGGGCCGCCTGCCGCATCCGCGGCGGGCGGCCCGTTTTCGTGCTGCTGGGCGGTGGCGTACCGGGTTGCGCCGCGGGCGCTGAGCGCGCGCCGCCGGGCGGAATCCGTGCCCTTCCGGGCGAGGGGGCGCTGCTGCCGGGCCCGCACCGGACCGCGGTCCGGTTCTGTGGTGCGGGCTACACTGGCCGAGGGAATTTGCGCGTTCCCCCGCGAGTTTCCCATCACGTGCGTATTCGCGAGCGCAGAGCGGTGCGGCTCCGCCGGGCGCGCCGGCGACTCCGCCATTGACCACCACCGTCCCGCTGCGGCGGCCCCCTGCCCTGCCGGGCACGATGGGCCGCGTTGCGCGGATCCAGTGACCGCACTGTGAGGAGAGCTGTGACCGGGCGATCGACACCCGACACCCCACCCGCTTCGAGTGGGACCACCGCACCGGCCGGCAGCGCCGCGGGGGGCCGCGCCGGCGACCGGCTGGTCATTCCGCTGCTGCTCGTCTCGGCGTTCGTCGTGATCCTCAACGAGACGATCATGAGCGTCGCCCTGCCCGTGCTCAACACCGACCTGGGCATCCCGGTCTCCACCGGCCAGTGGCTCACCTCGGCGTTCATGCTCGTCATGGCCGTGGTGATCCCGGTGACCGGGTTCCTGCTGCAGCGCTTCCACGTCCGGCAGGTGTTCATCGCCGCGATGTCGCTGTTCACCCTGGGCACCCTGATCTGCTTCCTGGCGCCCGGGTTCACCGTGCTGCTGCTGGGCCGGATCGTGCAGGCCGGCGGCACGGCCATCATGATGCCGCTGCTCATGACGACCGTGCTCAACATGGTCTCCGCCGACCGCCGCGGCCGCACGATGGGCAACATCTCCATCGTCATGGCCGTCGCCCCCGCGATCGGCCCGACGATCTCCGGCCTGATCCTCAACGCCCTCGACTGGCGCTGGATGTTCGGCCTGGTCCTGCCGATCGCCGTGCTCGGCCTGGCGCTCGGCGCCGCCTTCATCCGCAACGTCACCGAGCCGCGCCCGGCCCGCGTCGACATCGCCTCCGTGGTGCTGTCCGCGTTCGCCTTCGGCGGCCTGGTGTACGGCTTCTCCGCGATGGGCGGCGAGGGCCACGCCTCCGGCGGTATCCCGCCGTGGCTCGCCGTGGCCGTCGGCGCCCTCACCCTGGTCGCGTTCGTGCTGCGCCAGCTGCAGCTGCAGCGCGAGGACCGGGCGCTGCTCGACCTGCGGGTGTTCGGCTCCGGCCAGTTCTCGCTGTCGATCGGCCTGGTCGCGGTGAGCTTCATGGCGCTGTTCGGCGCCATCATCATGCTGCCGCTCTACATCCAGCAGGTGCTCGGCCTGGACGCGCTGGTCACCGGTCTCGCGATGCTCCCGGGCGGCCTGGTCATGGGACTCATGGGGCCGCTGGTGGGCCGGCTCTTCGACGCGTTCGGACCGCGACCGCTGGTCACCCCCGGCGCCGCGATGGTCACCGGCGTGCTGTGGGGCATGACGTTCTTCGGCACCGACACCCCGATCGGCTACGTCGTGGCGGCGCACATGGCGCTCAGCGCCGGCCTGGGCTTCATGTTCACGCCGCTGCTGACCGGCGCACTGGGCTCGCTCAAGCCGTCGCTGTACTCGCACGGCAGCGCCGTCGTCGGCACCGTGCAGCAGGTGGCCGGTGCGGCCGGCACCGCGGCGTTCGTCGCCATCATGACGAGCATCGCCGCGAGCCAGCAGGCCGCCGGGACCTCCGCGGTCGACGGCCAGATGGCGGGCATCCACACCGCGTTCATCGTCGGCGCGTCCATCGGCACCCTCGCCTTCTTCGCGACCTTCCTGGTCCGCGGCTCGGCGGCCGGCGCGGCCGCCGGCGAAGCCGGCGCGGACGGTGCCGATGCCGACGCGGCGCAGGATGCCCCGGAGGCTCCCGCGGTCGAGCGCTCGACAGGCTGACCCAGCGCCCCGCAACTGCCCCCGCCGGCCCGGCCGGCGGGGGCAGCCGCATGTCCGGCCGTGCGGAACCCCGGGCCGCGCGGGCCGCCGGCCCGCCCTCCGGCGCCGCGGCCGCCTTTGGCCGCGGCCCGGTGCTGCGGGATGCAGAGCCGCGCCCTAGCATCCAACGATGGCCGACATCGCACTTGACCGGTTCCACGCCCTCGGCGCTCCCACGCTCACTCCGGACGGAGCGGTGGCCGTAGCAGCCGTCTCCCGGCCCGATCCCGGCGCCGACACCTACCGCAGCGAACTGTGGACGGTGCCCACCGACGGCTCCGCACCGCCGCGCAGGCTCACCCGCGGGGGACGCGACAGCGCGCCCCGGTTCGCACCCGACGGGTCCGCACTGGCCTTCCTGCGCGCCGCAGAGCCGGCCGCGGGCCGCAGCGCTGCGCCGCAGCTGCACGTCCTGCCGGCCGGCGGCGGAGAGCCGTGGGCGGTGACCGACGCACCGCTCGGCGTCGCCGAGTTCGCCTGGAGCCCGGACAGCGCCCGGATCGCCTACACCGCGCGCGTCCCGGAAGAGGGCCGCTACCAGGGCGCGCCCGGCGCGGAGCCGCCGCGCCGCATCACCGGGTACGCCTACCGGGTCGACGGGGTCGGCTTCACCCAGGACAAGCCGGCCCAGGTGTTCACCGTCGCCGCCGCAGAGACCACTGAGGTGCCCGAATCCGAGCAGGTCACCGAGGGGCCCTACCACCACGCCGGGATCGACTGGAGCCCCGGCGGCGGCCTGCTCGCCTTCGCGGCGGCCCGCCACGAGACGCACGACAGCGACATCGCCAACGACGTGTGGGTCTGCGCGCCCGACGGGACCGGGCTGCGCCGCCTTACCGGCACCACCCTGACCACCGCCGACCCGCGGTTCTCCGCCGACGGCGCCGAGGTCTACTTCGCCGCGCACGAGACGGGGCCCGGCCGCGACCGGGGCGCGGTGATGAGCAGCGGGCTGTGGTCGGTTCCGGCGGCGGGCGGCACCCCGGAACGGCTCACCGACGAAGAGCGCGTCCACGTCGCGATGGGCACCGAGCCCACCCCGGTCGACGGCGGCGTTCTGCTCCCGGTGGAGAACCGCGGAGCGGTCGACCTGCTGTTCATCCCCCAGGGCGGGGGAGAGGCGCAGGTACTGCTGTCCGGCCCCCGGCTCGCCGGCACCGCGGCCCGCGCCGGCGGGGTCACCGCCGCCGCAGTCGGCGACCAGGAGTCGCCGGGCGAACTCGTCGCCCTGGACGACAGCGGCGAGCGCGTGCTCACCGCGTTCGGCACCGGGAACGCCTGGCGCCCGCTGGAGGAGATCGACACCGCGGCCGATGACGGACACCCGGTACACGGCTGGCTGGTGCGGCCCGACGGCCCGGGGCCGCACCCGGTGCTGCTGCTCATCCACGGCGGGCCGTTCGCCCAGTACAGCTGGCGCGTGTTCGACGAGGCGCAGGTCTACGCCGACCACGGCTACGCGGTGGTGATGGGCAACCCGCGCGGCTCGTCGGGCTACGGCCAGGCGCACGGCCAGGCCGTGGTGGGCGACGTCGGCGAGATCTGCGGCCGGGACCTCATCGCGCTGCTGGACGCCGCACTCAAGCGGGACGGGCTCGACGGAGACCGGGTCGGCGTCCTGGGCGGCAGCCACGGCGGGTTCATGACCGCCTGGCTGGCCGGCCACCACCCGGACCGGTTCCGCGCGGCGGTGCCCGAGCGCGGCGTCTACGCGATCGACTCGTTCCTCGGCAGCAGCGACATCGGCTGGTTCTTCTCCCGCGACCTGTGGGACGAACCGGAAACGTGGGCCGCAAACAGCCCGATCGCCGCTGCGCCCCGGACGACCGCGCCCACCCTGGTCATCCACTCCGAGGAGGACTGGCGCGTGCCCCTGGAACAGGCGCAGCGCTACTACGTGGCGCTCCGCCAGTCCGGTGTTACCGCCGAACTCCTCCTCTTCCCCGGTGAGGGCCACGAGATGTCCCGCTCGGGGCTGCCCTCGCACCGCCTCGCCCGGTTCGACGCCATCCTCGACTGGTTCGGCCGGCACCTGTAGGCCCCGCGCCGGGCGGCGGGCCCGCCGCCCGGCGCGCACCCCGCCCGGCGGGTGCGCCGCGTCCCTGAGGGGAGCCCCGGGGACCCCCGGGATGTCCCTGAATCGGGGCGGACAGGGGCCGCGCCGGGCGGCGCGGCGCATAGCGTGGGGGCATGGGACGCATCTTCCTCATCGCACTGCTGGTCTTCCTGGCCTTCTTCGTCGCCGGGTGGCTTTTCAGCATCCTCATGACGCTGCTCAAGTGGGGCCTGATCATCGCCCTCGCCGTGCTCGTCTTCGGAGCCGTCTCCAAGTTCCTCGGCAAGTCCGGCTGACCGGGCGGCGCAGCGGGGTATGCCTGCCCCGACTGCTCCGAGCCCTCCAGGAGGCACCGTGCGCGTGGCCGAACCCGCCCTGCTCGTCCGCCTGCTCCGCCTGGCCGCCGCGTGCGGCCTCGCCACGGCGCTGCTCTTCACCGGACTCGCCTGCGACCTCACTTCGGGCGGCGACGCCCGCGACCCCGGCAGCGACTCCCGCGAGGGGGGCGGCGACGGGGCGGACGGCGAGGACGGCGGCGACGGCGATGAAGACGGCGAGGACGGGGACGGCGGAGACGAGGGCGACGGAGACGAGGGCGGCGGCGACGGAGATGAGGACGGCGACGGCGGGGACGGGCAGGACGGTGACGGCGACGACTAGCCGCCGCTAGCACCACTCCCCGAGGGGCGCCTCCGGCGCCCCTCTTCCGCTGTCCCGAACGGGGTCCGGGCCGCTTCCATGTCGTTCCCGCGAGCCGCCGGCGATACCCTGTGGCGGCACGGCATAGGGCCGAAATGCGGACGAGGAGGCGGCGTGGACGGCGGGGAGCACGGCGGCGAGCGGCGGGTCGGCCCCTACCGGCTGATCAGGACGCTGGGCCGCGGCGGATTCGGCGAGGTCCACCTCGCCGAGGACGCCGCCGGCGGACGTGCGGCAGTGAAGGTCCTGCACGCCTCCTGGTCCGGCGACGACGGGATGCGCCGCCGGTTCGCCGCGGAGGTCGACCAGGCCCGCCGGGTCAGCGGCTTCTGCATCGCCCCGATCCTCGACGCCGACCCCGAGGCAGAGCGCCCCTGGATCGCCACCGAGTACATCGACGGCCCCACCCTGCAGGACGCCGTCACCGAGGGCGGCCCGCGCACCGGCGCCGACCTGCACCGGCTCGCCGTGTCCACGGCCACCGCGCTCGCCGCGATCCACGGCGCCGGCGTCGTCCACCGCGACTTCAAACCGGACAACATCCTGCTCGCTGCGGACGGCCCGCGCGTCATCGACTTCGGTATCGCCCGCGCCGTGGAGAGCACCTCGGTCACCGCCAGCGGCATCGTCGGAACAGTCGGCTACATGGCGCCCGAGCAGCTGGAAGGGCTGCGCCTGGGCCCGGCCGTCGACGTGTTCGCCTGGGGTGCCGTGATGGCGTTCGCCGCCACCGGACGCGAGGCGTTCGCCGCGCCCACCCAGGTCGCCCGGATCACCCGTATCCTCTCCGGCGAGCCGGACCTCGGCGGTATTCCGGAGCCGCTGCACGGCGTGATCGCGGCGAGCCTCGCCAAGCAGCCGGAGGCCCGGCCGTCCGGCCGCGCTCTGCTCGACCTGCTGCTCACCGCCGGTACTGCTGGCACCGCGTCGCCGGCGGCGCCTGCAGCGCCGTACTCGCCTCCGGGCCAGGGCGGCCACACGCCGCCGTATGCGCCGCCCGCGGTGCCGGCCTACGTCCCGCCCAGCTTCCCGCCCGGAGCACCCGTCTCGCCCGCCCCGGGGGCGCCCCCGCCCAGCGGCACCCAGGTGGAGCCGTTCGCCGAGCCCTACCGGGCGCCCTCGGCCGGCGGCGTGCCGCCGTACTGGTTCGGCGGGGCGAAGTTCACCGAGCCGGGCGCACTCGCCGCAGCGATGCAGCGCGACTGGCAGCGGGCCGCAGCCGTCTTCGCCGACGACGGCGCCCGCGACGCCCTCGGCCGGTGGGTCATCGACGACGCCCGCGACACGCTCGTCGACCGGTCGCTGTTCCGCCGCCGCCCGGACGACGCCGGCATCGCCCTGGCCTGGTTCATCGCCCAGCTGCGCCCGGACCTGCCGCCGGCCTTCCGCGGGCGCGACGCCACCGTCGAGGGCCTGCGCTCGGAGTTGGGCGCAGTGCGCCCGGCGACCACGAACGCCCCCCGCGCCCACGAGACGCTGCTGCTCTCCCGCCCCGAGGTGCTCTCGGCGATGGCCCTGCACGAGGGGCCCGACGCCGCGGACCGCCGCCGCCTCGTCGCCGACCTGGAGGAGGCCGAACGCGCCGCCGTGCGGCTGCGGGACCGGGTGGGTACCGCGATGCCGCACTTCGCCACGGCGCCGGTCGACTCGGCGCTGATCCTCTCCTACCTGCTCCACCCCGAGCGGATCGCCCCGCCGGAGACGTCCGGCGGCGGCGCGCACGCCGCCGAGATCGTCCGCACCATGTGGGCCGAGGCCGAACGCTCCCGCGGAGCCCAGCGCGCCGGCGCGGCCGCGGTCATCAACGCCGCGGCCGAGCGCATCGCCTCGCGCGGGCAGGAGCACGCCCAGTGGTCGGCCTCGCTGGACCAGGCCCGCCGCGCGGAGACCGAAGCCCGGTCCGCGCTGGAGCGCGAGCGGCGGTTGGCGAGCAACGCCGGGATGCTCGAGGTTCCGCTGTGGGTGCTGATCGCGCTGGTCGTGGTGGTCGGCGTCATCACCGTCGCGGCGGACTGGGGCATGACGGCGGTGACCCTGGTGGTTCTCGCCTGGGGAGGCGCCCGCATCGGCGCGATCGCGGTGCGGTCGAAGCAGGGGCCGCAGGTCGGCTACTATTCGCCGGAGCAGATGGCCCAGTGGAAGCTCAAGCAGTCTCAGGCGCACCTCGCCCAGCTGTACGAGACGGTCATCCGCATGGACGAGGAGTTGGCGCACCTCGTCGGGGAGTTCGGCCCTCCTCCCGTGTCCGGCGGCCCGGCAGCGGCAGTCGGCGCAGCTCCGGAGGCCGTCCGAGGAGCGGCCCCGGCCACCGCGATCGCTCCGCCGCAGGGGGCTGCGGGCGCGCCTTCGACGACGGTCGAGCCGGCGGGCCCGACCCGCGTGGCCGGCCCGGAGAGCGGTTCTGCCGCCCCCGCCCAGGCCCGGTCTGCTGCGCCCGGCCCGGCAGGGCAGACGTCGGTCGTGTCCCCGGCGCCGGGCAGCGGCGAGCAGACCTCGATCGTGCCCCCGCTCCCGTCCAGGGGCGAGGCGACTTCGGTCCTTCCCCCCGCTCCGGGCTCCACCCAGCAGATCCCGCCCCGGGGCGGCCCCGGACAGTAGCGCGGTTCGCACCGAGACTGGCCGGCGGCCTTTCGCTCGGTCCCGCGGCTCGGGACGGGTGTGCGGCCAGGGGGGCTACTGGCCGCGGGGGCGGGGCGGCTGAGACCGCAGGCTCCCGCACCCCTGCAGCCGGATTCCGGTGGTCAGTGCGTCGGACAGGTACAGGAGCGGCAGCGGCGGAGCCGGTGGTCAGGCGCTCGGGGCGGTCGGCCGGGTGTCAGCGGGCCGCCTGGCGGCGGTGGGGGCAAACGCCAGGAAGACGGATACTGCGCCGCGGGCCCTGCACCCCCTGCCCAAGCAGAAGGGCCCTCCGCCTGCGGGGCCCTGCACGGAGCGCCCGAATTCGCGCCATCCCCTGGAGTGCGTGCGCACGCCATGAAGACAAGGGCGGCTTCGCCGGCAGGTTTCCGCTCTCCACTTCGGAACCGGTGGGCGAACAGCCGTGCGGCTGACCATGGGGCCAGAACGGCATGGACCGAAGGCTCCCGCTCCTCGGTAGCCGGCTGTCCGGTGTTCTTTGCGTCGGACCAGCGGAAAAGAGGCAGCGACGGCAGAGCTCGGCGGCACCTCAGGCGGGCGGCCGGGCGCGGGCTGGTCGCGGGGCGGGTGTGGCTAGAGGGCGGGGAAGGCTGCGGGCTCCCGCGCGGGAGCGGCCGGGTGGCGGGTTGGCCAGTGCGTCGGAGAAGCCAAAGACGGCAGCGACGGCGAGGCTGGGCGGAAGCTCGGGGCGGCGGCCGGGCGCGGGTTTGCCACAGGGCGGGGCCGCGGGGTTGGCCGCGAGCCGGGCGCGGATCGGGTGCGCGGGGCGGGTGTGACTGGTGTGAATCGAGGGGCTGGAGGGTCGGCGGCCGGCGGGCCGGGCGTGGGCGGGTGGTTCGCCAACCCCTGGTAACACCCCATCGGCGCCACGACTCCCACCTTTTCAGCGCCACATCCCCGCGGAATCGAGGGGCGCGATCCTTTCGCGGCCCATATCCAGGGCTGGTTTCACTCTGCGTGGCGACATATCGGCTAAGTCGGGCGTCAGCCACCGACGGGGCCCGGGTGTCCGGTTTGGGGGCCCGCGCGCGAAAGCGCGGCGCGTTCCTTTTCGCGGGGCAATGAAACCCCTCCCGCCTCAAACCGCCCAAAGCGGCCAATCCGACGCCGCGACTCTCGCCTTTTCACCGACCAGGCCACCAAAAAAGGTGGGTGCGCGGGAATCAGACACCGCCACGCTGCGTAACCTCGTTCTGCGCAGGTCCGCAGGGCGCGGAATCGGGCTCTCCGCGCAGGGCCCGCAGGAGTGGAGGGTGGTGCTTGCTTGGGCGGGTTTGCAGGGGTCCCGTTGCGGTGTCCGTTGTCCTGGCATGCGCCCGCCATCCGGCCGGCCCGCGACCAGCCGCCGCCCGACCGCCCGCCTCAGGCGCCGCCGAGCTCTGCCGTTGCCGCCGCTTTTCCGCTGGTCCGACGCACTGAACATCGGTCGGTCGGCTACAGAGGCGCGGGAGCTTTCAGCCTCGGCCGCCCTCGCAGCCACCCCCGCTCTGCGGCCAGCCCGCGGCCCGCCGCCGCCCCGAGGGCCCACCCAGCCTCGCCGTCGCTGCCGTCTTTTGCTTGTCCGACGCACTGACCAACCCGCCACCCGGCCACCCCCGGGCGGGAGCCCGCAATCTTCCCCGCCTCTCCATCCACACCCCCCCCGCGACCAGCCCGCGCCCGGACGCTCGCCTTAGGTGCCGCCGAGCTCTGCCGCCGCTGCCGCTTTTACGCGGGTCCGACGCAAAGAACACCGGCCGACCGGCCGCAGGGATGCGGGAGCCTGCGGTCGAAGCCGCCCCCGCCCCGCGAACAGCAGAAACACTGCCCGCGCACCGGCCTCCCGCGGCATAGAGCGGAGAGACTGCCGGCGAAGCCGCCCTTGCACGCCCTAGCCGGCTACGCCGCTGGCTGGGAGTTGTCGAGGATGGCGTGGGCGCGGTCCTGAGGTGCGGCGGTGCGGTAGAACGCGTCTTCCTGGGCGGCCCAGGCCGAGCGGTGCGGGCGGTAGAGGCCGGCGTCCCAGCGGGCGTCGAGGCGCTCGGCGCGGACGCCGGCGGGGGCATCGACCCAGACCAGGAGCGACAGGTAGGCGGCCGCCGCCGGATGGCCGCTGCCGCAGCCCTCGACGATGAGCGTGTCGGCCGGAGCGGTGCTGTGCCAGCCGCCCGGGTCGTCCGGGGCCCAACCGCCGGCCGCCCAGTCCCACCGCCGCCACGACGGCGCGGCTCCGTCCGCCAGCGGCGCCAGCACCTCCGCTGCCAGCCGCGGGCCGGACGGCGCGAGGCCGTCCCAGCCCGGATACAGGTCGTCCATGTGCACCACCGGGCAGCGCAGCCGCGCCGACAGCGCCTCGGCGAGGGCGGTCTTGCCGGCACCGGAACGGCCCTCCACTGCCACTACGCGGCACTGCCCCGCCCGCGCCGGCGCGGTGCGCAGCAGGTCAGCGATGGCGGAGCGCCAGCCCGGGGTGCGGGCGGACAGCAGGGGCGGGGCCGTCGGCATGCACCGAACCCTACCCGGGCGCCCTCATCCGGGGCGCACAGGCGCGGCCGCCCGCGTTCACGGCTTGTAGGCTGTCCGGAAAGCGGCCGGGGCAGAGCCGGGCCGAGGAGGGAGCGCAGTGGCCGACAGCGAGGTGACGCCGGGGTCCCAGGCTGCGCTGCGCGAAGCCAACCGGCGCCGGGTCGTCGCGGCGCTGCGCACCGCAGGCACCCTCACCCAGGCCGAGATCGCCCGCGCCACCGGCCTGTCCGCCGCCAGCGTCTCCAACATCGTGCGCGACCTGCGCTCCACCGGCACGGTCGCGGTCCGCACGACCTCGTCGAACGGCCGCCGTGCCCGCGCCGTGACGCTGACCCGCGCGCCGGGCACCGTCGCCGCCGTCGCCTTCGACCACGGCCGCATCACCGCTGCCCTCGGCGACACCGACGGCCGCACCCTCGCCCGCGAGACCATCCGCTACGAGGCCGCCGACGACCCCGGGAAGGGCGTCCGCCGCGCCGTGTGGCTGCTGGAGACCGTGCTCGCCGGTGCCCGCCAGGACCGGATCTCGGTCCTCGCCGTGCAGGCGGCCGTGCCCGGGCCGGTGGACCCGCAGACCGGCGAGGTCGGCGCCGTCACCTGCATGCCGGCCTGGGCGGGGGCCCGGCCCGGCGATGAGCTCGCCGACCGGCTCGGCCTCCCGGTGCAGGTGGCCAACGACGCGGACCTGGCGGCGCTGGCCGAAACCGCCGAGGGTGCCGGCCGCGGCCTGGACCACCTGGTCTACCTGCAGGTCGGCGAGGGTGTCGGGGCCGGCCTGGTGCTCGGCGGGCAGCTCTACCGGGGCGCGTCCGGCGGCGCAGGGGAGATCGGCCATATCGGCCTCGATGAGCGCGGCCGCGTCTGCCGGTGCGGCAACCGCGGCTGCCTGGAGACGCTGGTCGGCGCCGCGCACCTGGTGCAGATGGTGCCGCCGGGAGGTGCGGCCGACCCCCCGACGCCGGCCGGGCTGGTGGCAGCCGCGGTAGGCGGCGACCCGGGCGCGCGGCGCGTCGTCGCCGAGGCCGGGACGGCGCTGGGCCGCGGCGCCGCGATGCTCGTGAACGCGCTCAACCCGCAGGCGGTGCTGGTCGGCGGCGACCTCACCGACGCGGGCGAACTGCTCTTGGACCCGCTCCGGCGCGCCCTCGAACTCGGTGCCCTCGGCGGTGCTCTGCGCGGCCTGCGGGTGGAGGCCGGGGCGCTCGGCGACGGCGCCATCGTCCGGGGTGCCCTCCGCTTCGCTGCGGCGACCGCCCAATCCCGCTCCGCCGATCCGGCCGCCGCTGCCCCGGTGCCGGCCGGAGCCCCCTAGATGGGCGGGCGAGAAGGCGCAGACCGCGCCGTCGGCGGTGGTGATGAGCATGAGTTTGGCGCCCTAGTAGAAGGCGTGGTGGGAGGCATCGCGTCCGTAGCCGGCGATCTCGCCCAGCCCGGAGCGATTGACCGTGGTCCGGGAAGCGCCGCAGCGCACGGGTGTGCCATCCATCAAACGCAGCGGCTCCTGCCAGGTGGGGATCTGCCGGCCAGCCACTAGGAGGCGGTGAGCAGGGCCGGGGCCGCATCGCGCGGGTGGCGGTTGTATTCGGACTGGCCGGGCAGGCGGGGGAAGAGGCGGCCGATCCGGGTCGGCGCGGTGCGCAGCCACCGGCGCTCGTCGTCGCATTTGAGGAGGACCTGGGCGGTGGCAACGCAGACGAGTTCGGCGCCGGTGAGCAGGCGCGGGCGGCCGGGGCCGCGGCGCTTGTCGGCCGAAGGGATCACCTCATCGTCGAGATAGACGTAGCGTGCCGTCAGAAGGGCGTCCAGGTTAGTGGTCACACACCGATCCTTGACGCCCTTCGTTATGCGCGCAGCCGGTTCAGAAATTTCCCATCAACGATCTAGCGCGTGGTGGGCGGACACCTGCCCTGCTGCCCGGTTCTCCTCAATCGAGGAGGAAAACCCCGCCCGGACTCCCTCGTCGGCCGTGCGACGGGTGCACCGCCGACACCGCTCGCGGTGAACGCCATTTACCCAACACGCCCTGGACGGCCCAGCCCCCGGGTCTGCGGCGGGTGGCCGCAGACGTCCAGTGCGCGCAGGGCGCCCCCCCCGGCCGGCCGGGGCGCAGGCCTGACGCTCCGGCGTGAACGGCGGGGCGCCCGGCCGTTCCGGCTCGCTCTGGCGGGCCGGTCGCAGCGGTCGGACGGCGCGTTCGGCCCGTCCCGCAGGGTGTGACGGTCGCGCGGGAGCGTCTGCACTCCACCGGTGCGGACTCCGCGATCCGGGCGCCGCCGCTGCCCGCGGAGGCGCCGGCCGCCAGCAGGCGCTTCGGCCCGGGGCGGCGCCGCGCGGTCAGCCCCGGCCCGGGGCGCTCCAGCTCAGGCTCCGGGCCGCCGGCGGCTTCGGTGTGCCCCCTCTGCCGCTGGACCGGCTGCTCGGCGCGTCCCGGTGCGGCCGACGGGCGCGGGGGAGAGGCCGGGTGTGAACGCGGGCGGCCGGTTCTGCCGGAGCCGGCGCGGGACGCAAGGGACCGGCCCGGCTTTCACCTGCGGGAGCTTTCTGTTCACGGGTTGAATGAAGAGTTCGTGACATTTCAGTTATGCGTTCAAGCATTGACGGCAAGAGGGCGGCAGGTTTGACTTCGGTGAGCCGGGCCACAGCCGAGCGCACCCCTCGCGCTCCGATCCCCCGCCCGGTGGCACCCCCGAGGAGGCCCTGTGCAGACCGACCCAGCGCGCTCCCGCGCACCGTTCCACCGCTCCCGCCGGCGCCTGCGCGGCGCCGCGGCCGGCGCCGCACTGCTCGCCGCGCTCGCCACCGGCTGCGGCGCGGTCACCAGCGGCGGCGACGCCGCGGACGGCGAGACCCACAGCGTCGAGGAGGGCTTCACCGTCGGCCTCCTCCTCCCCGAGTCCAAGACCGCCCGCTACGACAAGTTCGACAAGCCGTTCTTCGAGGAGGCGCTCAACGAGCGCTGCCCGGAGTGCACGCTGCTCTACCAGAACGCCGACCAGGAGACCGCCAAGCAGCAGTCCCAGGCCGAGGCGATGCTCACCGACGGCATCGACGTCATGGTGCTCGACGCGGTCGACTCCGAGGCGGCCGGCGGCATCGTCTCCAACGCCAAGAGCCAGGGCGTCCCGGTCGTCGCCTACGACCGGCTCGCCGAGGGCGGCGTCGACTCCTTCGTCTCGTTCGACAACCGCGAGATCGGCCGCGTCCAGGGTGAGTCGCTGCTCGGCGCGCTCGAGGGCGTGGACGACCCGAAGATCGTGATGATCAACGGTGCGCCCACCGACCCCAACGCCGGCGACTACAAGGCCGGTGCGCACGAGGTGCTCGACGGAGAAGTCGACATCGTGCAGGAGTTCGACACCCCGGACTGGTCGCCCGACCAGGCGCAGACGCAGATGGAGCAGGCGATCACCGCCGAGGGGGCCGACGAGATCGACGGCGTCTACAGCGCCAACGACGGTATGGCGGCCGGCGTCATCGCTGCGCTGAAGGGCGCCGGCGTCGACGAGCTCCCGCCGGTCACCGGCCAGGACGCCGAGGTCTCCGGGCTGCAGCGGGTCATCGCCGGCGAGCAGTACATGTCGATCTACAAGGCCATCCGGCCGGAGGCGGAGATCGCCGCCGACATGACCGTCGCGGCCGCCACCGGCGAGGAGTACGACGGCGGCGAGTACGAGCTGACCGAGGCCGAGGACGGCTCCGGCGAGAAGGTGCCCGCGGTCCTGCTGCCCCCGGTCCCGGTGACCGCGGACGAGATCGAGGAGACCGTCATCGCCGACGAGTACTACACGGTCGAGGAGATCTGCACCGAGGACTACGCCGACACCGACTTCTGCACTGAGGTGGGCAAGGAATAGGGCCCGCCGGCCCCGGCGCGCCCGCACCCCCGCCCGCACCGGGCCCCGCCCCGGTGCGGGCGGCGCGCCGGGGAGGCGCCCCGGTCCGCTCGGTGCGCGGCCGTCCGCCCCGCCGGGCGGCCGCGCACCCGGCCGCGCCCCGCACCAGCAGCGGGGCAGGAAAGAGAGAACAATGAGCACACCCGTCCTGGAGCTGTCCGGCGTCTCCAAGCGGTTCGGCGCCGTCCAGGCGCTCAGCGGCGTCGACCTGTCCGTCGCGCCCGGCGAGGTCGTCGCCCTGCTCGGCGACAACGGCGCCGGCAAATCCACCCTCGTCAAGGTCGTCGCGGGGGTGAACCCCGCCGACTCGGGGACCCTGCTGTGGGAGGGGCGCCGCGCAACGGTGTCCCGCCCGGCCGACGCCCAGCGGCTCGGCATCGCGACGATCTACCAGGACCTCGCGCTCTGCGACAACCTGGACATCGTCGCCAACCTGTTCCTCGGCCACGAGAACACCCGGCTGGGCACCCTCGACGAGGTCGCCATGGAGCGCACCGCCCGCGAGCTCCTCGACTCGCTCTCGGTGACACTGCCCGACCTGCGGGTGCCCGCCGCGTCGCTGTCCGGCGGCCAGCGGCAGATCATCGCCATCGCCCGCGCCCTGCTCGGCGAACCCAAGGTGGTGCTGCTGGACGAACCGACGGCGGCGCTCGGCGTCGCGCAGACCGCCCAGGTGCTCGACCTCATCGAGCGGCTCCGCGACCGCGGGCTCGGCGTGATGCTGATCAGCCACAACATGGCCGACGTGCGCGCGGTCGCCGACCGGGCGCTGGTACTGCGGCTGGGGCGCAACGCAGGGGACTTCCCGGTCCAGGACACGCCCTACGAAGAGATCGTGGCCGCGATCACCGGTGCGGCCGACAACCCGGTGTCGCGGCGCGCGGAGCGCAGCGCGGCACCGCAGACGGGAGGCGAGTGATGGCAGCCCAGCAGGCTCCCTCCGGGGGCGTCGGGGCCGACGGCACGCAGGCCGGCGGCGCCGCGGAGGCCGCGGGGCAGCCCGCCGCATCGGCGGTCCTGGTCACCCGCACCTCGCCGGCCGAACTGCTGCGGGCCGCACTGCGGCGGCTGCGCGGCGGCGAACTGGGCCCGCTGCCCGTCATCGCCGGCCTGCTCATCATCTGCATCGTCTTCCAGTCGCTGCACGACCGGTTCCTGTCGCCGCAGAACCTGTCCAACCTGACGCTGCAGGTCGCCGCGGTGGGACTGATGACCACCGGCGTGATCATGGTGCTGCTGCTCGGTGAGATCGACCTGTCCATCGGGTCGGTGGCCGGCGTCTCCGCGGCGCTGACCGCGGTGCTCGCGGTGCGCTACGGGCTGCCCGAGTGGGCCGCGATCGGCTCGGCGGTCGCCGCCGGACTGGCCATCGGCCTGATCCACGGCGTGTTCTTCGCCAAAGTCGGCGTCCCCGCCTTCGTCGTCACCCTGGCCGGACTGCTCGGCTGGCAAGGCGCCCAGCTCTGGCTGCTGGGCGGCGAGGGCACCGTCAACATCGGCGACAGCGGCACCATCGCCGCGCTCACCCACACCTACTTCGTGCCGTGGATGGGCTGGCTCATCGCCGTCGGAGCGGTCGCCCTGTTCACCGCGCTCAACTGGTGGGGCGCGCTGCGCCGCACCGCCGCCGGCCTGCCGGCCAAGCCGGCAGCCGAGATCGCGCTGCGCAGCCTGCTGCTGGCCGTCCCGGTGTTCGGCGCGGTCGCGGTGCTCAACGCGTTCAAGGGCGTGCCGCTGGCGTTCCTGATCTTCGTGGGCTTCGTCGTCGCCTTCGACCTGATGCTCCGCAAGACCCGCTACGGCCGCATGGTGTTCGCCGTGGGCGGCGGCCCCGAGGCGGCGCGCCGGGCCGGCATCAACGTCGACCTCATCCGCATCTCGGTGTTCGGCCTCGCGTCGATGCTGTCCGCCCTCGGCGGGGTGCTCCTGGTGTCCCGGTCGTTCTCGGCCAGCCTGGACACCGCGGCCGGCGAGGAGCTGATGATGGCGATCGCGGCCGCCGTCATCGGCGGCACCAGCCTGTTCGGCGGCCGCGGCAACGCCTACTCGGCGCTCCTCGGCGGCCTCGTCCTCGGCGCCATCACCTCGGGCCTGTACCTGCTGCAGATGGGTACACCGGTCCGCTTCATGATCACCGCGGCGGTCCTGCTGGTCGCCGTCGTCCTGGACGCGCTGTCCCGGCGCAGCAGGAGGACGCACGCCCGCGGCTGAGCCGGCCCGCGCCGCCGGAGCCCTCCCCCCGGCGGCGCGGGCCTCCCGCGCCGGTCGGCGCCCTACCTCTGATTCCCGACCGGAGAGCGCGGCATATAGCGTCGTCGCCCATGTCGCCCTTCGTGTTCCTGCTGGTCGCCGGATTGGCCGTGGTGGCCGGCGCCGCCGTGCAGAGCAGTGTCGGACTGGGCCTCGGGCTGGTCGCCGCCCCGGTCATCTCCTTCATCGACCCCACGCTGATGCCCGGCACGCTGCTCATCGCCACCGGCGTGCTGCCGATGTTCACGCTCGCCTCCGAGTGGCGCCATGTCGACTGGCGCGGCCTGGCCTGGGGGCTGCCCGCGCGGGTGCCCGGATCGCTGCTGGGCGCCTGGGTGGTGGCGGTCCTGGAGCCGGAGATGCTCGGCGCGGCCGTCGGCGCGATGGTGCTGGTCGCGGTCGCCCTGTCGCTGTCGCGGGTGCGCGTGCAGCCCACGCCCGGACCGCTGGTCGCCGCCGGAGCGCTGTCAGGGGTGATGGGGACCGCCACCTCCATCGGCGGCCCGCCGGTCGCGCTGCTCTACCAGAACGAGGCCGGCCCCCGGGTGCGCGGCACCCTCGGCGCGTTCTTCCTGTTCGGCATCGCGGTGTCGCTCACCGCGCTCATCGCCTCCGGCCAGATGGACCAGCGCCAGACCCTGGCCGGCGTCGCGCTGCTTCCGGGCGTGGTGCTCGGGTTCCTCCTCGGCAAGCCGCTCCAGCGCCGCGTCGACGCCGGCCTGCTCCGTACGGCCCTGCTCGCGGTCGTCGCCTGCTCCGGAGCGGTGCTCATCGCCCGCGCCCTCCTCTGAGCCGCGCGGCCGGCCCTGTGAGATGCGCAACCGCCCCCGGCCGGCACGCAGCGGAGGGGTAGCATCGGGCCCGATGAGCCCTTCCCCGCGCCGCCCCCGCCCCAGCTCGGACGAGCTGGCGGCCGCCCGCGGCCGGACCGTGCCCGACGTCGTGGGGGCCGCCCCCGCCGTGCTGTTCTGCGGCATCAACCCCGGCCTCTACTCGGCCTGGTCCGGACACCACTTCGCCCGCCCCGGCAACCGCTTCTGGCCCGCGCTGCACCGCTCCGGATTCACGCCGCGCCAGCTCGCCCCGGACGAGGAGGGGGAGCTGCCCGGCTTCGGCCTGGGGATCACCAACATCGCTGCCCGGGCCACCGGCCGGGCCGGCGAACTCACCCCCGACGAGCTCCGCGAGGGAGCCGGCGACCTGGCCGGACGGGTCGCCCGCTACCGGCCGGGCGTGCTCGCCATCCTCGGCGTCGGCGCCTACCGCACCGCGTTCGGCGTGCGCGGCGCCGCCGTCGGCCCGCAGCCCGAGCGCATCGGCGGCGCCCCGGTCTGGCTGCTGCCCAACCCCAGCGGGCTCAACGCGCGGTGGACGCCCGACGCGCTCGCCGGCGCCTTCGCCGAGCTGCGCACCCGCAGCGGCGGCGCGGCCGCGGGGACGCCGTGAACCCCTACGGCGGGTAGGTTCGGGTAACGGCGGGTTCGGTCCGACCATAGACTCTGGGGCACCGCGCGCGCCCGCCCGCAGCAGGCGCGCGGGGGACGACACGCAGACGAGGGGATTGACGAGACGTGACGCTGCTCGACACCGTTCGCAACCCGGACGACCTCAAGAGGCTCGCGGCGGACCGGATCCCGGCGCTGGCCGCGGAGATCCGGAGCTTCCTGGTCTCCGAGGTCGCACGGACCGGCGGGCACCTCGGCCCCAACCTGGGCGTCGTCGAGCTCACCATCGCGCTGCACCGCGTCTTCGACTCTCCGCGCGACCCGGTCCTGTTCGACACGGGCCACCAGTCCTACGTGCACAAGATGCTCACCGGCCGCCAGGACTTCTCCGGTCTGCGCAGCGAGGGCGGCCTGTCCGGCTACCCGTCGCGCGCCGAGTCCGAGCACGACTTCATCGAGAACTCGCACGCCTCCACCGTGCTCTCCTACGCCGACGGCCTCGCCAAGGCCAACACGGTGCGCGGCCGCGTCGACAGCTGCGTCGCCGCCGTCATCGGCGACGGCGCGCTCACCGGCGGCATGGCCTGGGAGGCGCTGAACAACATCGCCGAGCGCAAGGACGCCCGGCTGGTGATCGTCGTCAACGACAACGGCCGCTCCTACTCGCCCACCATGGGCGGCGTCGCCGACCACCTCGCGTCGCTGCGGATGAGCCAGGGCTACGAGCAGGCCCTGGAGGTCGCCAAGTCGGCGATCAACCGCGCGCCCGTCGTCGGGCAGCCGCTCTACGACGCCCTGCACGGGCTGAAGAAGGGCATCAAGGACGCCATCCAGCCCCAGGTCATGTTCGAGGACCTCGGCATCAAGTACCTCGGCCCGATCGACGGCCACGACGCCGCCGCCGTGGAGAAGGCGCTGCGCCGGGCCCGCGACTACGGCGGCCCGGTGATCGTGCACTGCCTCACCCAGAAGGGGAAGGGCTACGCGCCCGCCGAGAACCACGACGAGGACCAGTTCCACGCGCCCGGCGCGTTCGACCCCGAGACCGGCAAAGCCCGGTCCTCAGGCAAGGCGTCCGGGGCCAAGTGGACCTCGGTGTTCAGCGAGGAGATGGTCGCGCTCGGCGCCGAGCGGGACGACATCGTCGCCATCACCGCCGCCATGCTGCACCCCACCGGGCTCGCGCCGTTCGCCGAGGCCCACCCCGAGCGCACCTTCGACGTCGGCATCGCCGAGCAGCACGCCGCCACGTCGGCCACCGGCCTGGCGATGGGCGGCCTGCACCCGGTCGTCGCGGTCTACGCCACCTTCCTGAACCGCTGCTTCGACCAGGTCCTGATGGATGCCGCACTGCACCGCCAGGGCGTCACGTTCTGCCTGGACCGGGCCGGCGTGACCGGCACCGACGGCGCCAGCCACAACGGCATGTGGGACCTGTCCATCCTGCAGGTGGTGCCGGGCCTGCGGATCGCCGTGCCGCGCGACGCAGCCCGGCTCCGCGCCGAACTGCGCGAGGCGGTCGCCGTCGACGACGCGCCGACCGTGCTGCGCTACCCGAAGGGGGTCGCGCCGGACGAGATCCCGGCCGTGGACACCCTCGGCAGCATGGACGTGCTGCGCAGCCCGGCCGAGGGCCAGGACCGCGACCTGCTGCTGGTCGCCGTCGGTGCGATGGCCCAGACCTGCACCGAGGTCGCCGACCGCCTCGCCGACCAGGGCATCGGCGTCACCGTGGTGGACCCGCGCTGGGTGAAGCCGCTCGACCCGGCGCTGGCGCCCGAGGCCGCGCGGCACAAGGTCGTCGCCGTTGTCGAGGACAGCGGCCGGGTGGGCGGCGTCGGTGACACGGTAGCCCGCACGCTCCGCGACGCCGGCCTCGACCTGCCGGTGCGGACCTTCGGCATCGAGCAGGAGTTCCTCGACCACGCCTCGCGCGACGCCATCCTGGAGCGGCTCGGCCTCACCCCGCGCCTGCTCGCCGCCGAACTCATCGGCACCGTCGCCCGGCACACCGAGCGCTCCGAGGACGGCGAGCCCGCGCAGCCCTGAAGCGCGCCCGACCCCGCCAGCGCGGGACACAGCGCTCCGCACGCGGCGCGGCCCCGGTTTCCCGGGGCCGCGCCGCGGCCTGCTGCGGCCACCCGTCCGGGGGCCCGGCCACCGAGACCCCCGGTCCGCGGTATCCGGCGCGCCGTCCGCGCCCCGGGCGGGAGGGCCGGACCTGTCGGCCGCACGACAGCTGCACCGGCCAGCCCCGCTGAGCCGCTGAACCGCCCCGGCCACCGCAGCTCCTGCGGCAGATCCCCGACCGGTCCGCGCAGCGCCCGCAGGCGGCCGGTGCGGTGCGGCCGAGTTCGCTGCCCACCGCGCTCCTGGCGCGGGCCCGCTATCCGGGCGGCAGGGGATGTTCCGGGCGGCGGTGCGGAGTCCGATCCCAGACGCCGGGCCAGGGCCCGGGCGCGGGGCGGCGCGATCGGCCACAATGGCGGCCATGAGTGCTGCTGAGCCGCTGCGGGTGGCCGTCGTCGGATCGGGCCCGGCCGGCGTCTACACCGCCGACGCCCTGACCCGGCAGGAGCGCGCGCCCGTCCGCGTCGACGTGCTCGACCGCCTGCTCACCCCCTACGGCCTCGTGCGGTACGGCGTCGCCCCCGACCACACCCGCATCAAGGGTGTCGCGCGGGCCCTGCGGGAAGCACTGGAGCGGCCCGGCGTCCGCTTCCTCGGGGGCGTCGAGTACGGCCGCGACGTCAGTCTGGACGACCTCCTCAGGGCCTACCACGCCGTCGTCGTCGCCACCGGCGCGGCAGCCGACCGGCGGCTCGGCGTACCGGGAGAGGACCTGCCCGGCAGCGTCGCCGCCACCGACTTCGTCGCCTGGTACTGCGGCCACCCCGACACCCGTGTCGAGCGGTTCCTGCTCGACGCCGAGGACGCCGCCGTGGTCGGCGCCGGCAACGTCGCCCTCGACGTGGCCCGCATCCTCGCCAAGAGCGCCGACGAGCTGCGCCGCACCGACGTGCCCCAGCCGATCCTGGACGTGCTCGCCGCCAGCCGGATCCGCCGCATCCACCTGCTGGCCCGACGCGGCCCGCTGCAGGCCCGGTTCACCGCACCGGAGCTGCGCGACATCGGCGCGCTCGACAACGCCGATGTCCTGGTCGACCCCGCCGACGTCGACATCGACCCCAACGGCCCCGACCTGGTCGGCGCCGCCCGGGCGGCCCGCACCAACCTGCGCTACCTCGCCGAGTGGGCGCAGCGCCCGCGCGCCGGTCGCCCGCGCGAGATCCGCTTCCGGTTCTGGCGGCGCCCGGTCGCACTGGAAGGCACCGGACGGGTCCGCGCCGTGCGCACCGAACACACCGCCCTCGGCGCGGACGGGCGCCTCACCGGCACCGGCGAGACCGAGGAGGTCCCGGCCGGGCTGGTCTTCCGCTCGGTCGGCTACCGCGGCGTGCCGATGCCGGGGCTGCCCTTCGACGACGACGGCGCCGTGCTGCCCCAGCAGGAGGGGCGCGTCGTGGACGCGGACGGCGCGCCCCTGCCCGGCGTCTACGCGGCCGGCTGGGCCAAACGGGGTGCCAGCGGCGTCATCGGCACCAACAAGTCGGACGCCGCGGCCACCGTCCGCGCCCTGCTCGACGACGCGGACGCGCTGCGCCGCCGTGCGCCGGCCGCCGACCCCGATGCCCTGCTGGCCGAGCGCGGTGTCGAGCCCGCCGACTACGCCGCCTGGCTCGCCATCGACGCCGCCGAGGCAGGCCTCGCCGAGGACCTGGGCCGCGGCGAGCGGGTGAAGCTCCTCGGCTGGCCAGAGAACCGCCGCGCGGCCGGCCTCCCCCCGCGCACGGAGCACAACGGCGGCGTTGCCTAGCCGGCGCTCGCCGTAGGGCCTGCCGGGGCGCTCCCGCGGCAGTCCGCCGGGCGGGCCCGGCAGGAGGGGCACGGGCGGCTTCGGCGGCGGTGTTCCCTCTCCGCTCTGCGACCGGTGGTGCTGCCGGTCCCGGGGCCGGTCGCCGGCGGGCTTCCTGCTCTGTTCCGCCGCTTCGGGGGCGGTGTGTGGACAGGATTTCTGCTGTGAGTCGGGCTGGGGCATAAAGCACCGGGACAAGGGCGGCTTCGCCGGCAGCCTTTCCAGTCCGTCCCGCCACTCCGAGACCGGCGGACGACCGGGGTTTCTGCTGTTCGCGGGCCCAGGCGGCGGGGACCGCAGCATCCCGCAGCCCTGCAGCCGGCTCCCCGGTGTTGAGTGCGGCGGACCAGCGGGAAAGCGGCAGCGACGGCGCGGCAGGGGAGGGCCTGGGGCGGACGCGGGCGGGCGGGCCGGGTAGCGAAGGAAATGCCGGGAGAACGGGCACTGCGGCGGGGCCCTGCACGCCCCGCCCTAGCAGAAGACGTCCTCCCCTGCGGACCCTGCACACAGAGCCCCATGTCGCGCCACACTGACCTGCGCGCCAACATGGGGGTCACCTGCTGTTGCGGTGTCTGATTCCCGCGCACCCGCCTTTGCCGCGGCCCGATCGGCGAAAAGGCGCAAGCCGCGGCGTCGAATTGGCTGCTTTGGGCGATGTGAGGCGGGAGCGATCCCGCCTCCCGGCGAAAAGGAACGCGCCGCGCTCCTGCGTGCGGGCCCCAAACCGGGCACCCGCGCCCCGCCGGTGGCCAGTGCTCGGTTTCGCCCTATATGTCGCCACGCAGAGTGGAAATAGCCCGGTGAATGTGCCGCGGAAACTTCACGCCTCTCGATTCCCCGCGGATTCGCCGCCGAAGAGGTGGCAGTCGCGGCGCCGATGGGGTGGTACCCGGGGTTCGCGAACCACCCGCCCCGCCAGCCGCCGACCTGCAGTCCCACTATTCACACCAGTCACATCTGCCCCTCGTGCCCCGCGACCAGCTCAGCGGATCAGCCCGGTGACCAGGCCGCGCTCGGTCGCCGACCCCGGGGCCTGGCCCCCTCGCCGTCGCTGCCGCTTTTACGCTTGTCCGACGCACTGAACACCGGTACCCCGGCTGCAGAGGGCTGGGAGCCTTCGGCCTGAGCCGCCCCTGTCCCGCGAACAGCAGCAGCCCTGGTGGTGCAGCGGGCCGCCCGGGGCGGCGGGACAGAGCCGGAGGACCGCCGGCGAAGCCGCCCCTGCCGTGCTGGCGGGGGCCTGGGCCGGAGTCAGCGGACGGAGGGGGGCGAAGCCGCGTAGGTGTTGCAGTCGTCGAGGGTGTCGGCCGCGGCGCCGCGGTCGTACCATTCCTGGCGGTTGTCGGCGCTGCCGTGCGTGGCGAGGTCGTCGCCGCCGTTGAGCAGGTCGTTGACCCGGTCGACCGAGGCGCCGCTGAAGGTGCCCAGGCGGGGAAGGGCGAGGCCGGCCATGCATTCGGCCTGCAGCTCGGTCCGGCGCAGCGCCTCCAGCTCCTCGCCCTCAGTGGCCGCCTCCGCCTCCATCGCGTAGGACTCGCCGAGGACCCCGGTGACCTGCTGGACGTGGTGGCCGTACTCGTGCGCGATGAGGGCCGCCCACACCCCCTCCTGGTCGCGCGCCGGGAACTCCCCGGACAGCTCCGTGACGTTCGGCAGCACCACGGTGATGCTGTGGTCGGAACCGGAGTAGTAGGCGAGGGTCATCCCCTCGTCGCTGGAGAGGCCGTCCGGGTCGGTGTCGGTGGTGTGGAACGACGGGTCGGCGCCGCGGACGCCGACCTCCTCGAGCCGCGGCCGCCACAGGTCGTTCAGGCAGTCGCCCAGCTCGGCGCTGAACGACTTCCACGAGGTGTCCGAGGACGGCTGGAGGTCGGGCAGCGGGCAGTCCACCGGTGCGGGAGCGTCCAGGCCGTAGGCGGGGTGGTCGGCCACGTCCACGGCGACCGCCTCGGGCGGCACGGTGAGCTCGGGGTTGTAGCCGGTCGACGGGTCGACGGCCTGGCGGGCCGGATCGGTGGCCGCGCCGACCTGCGCGGCGACGAGCGCTCCGGCGGCCAGGGCGGCGGTCAGCGAGACCGCCGCAGCGGTTCCCGCGGCGGTCCAGACCAGGGCGCGGGACGCCGCCTTCCTCTGCGGGGGCGCCGACGGTCCGGGCGGACGGTAGGGCGCGAGGCCGAAGGGGGCGGCTCCGTAAGGCGGGGGGCCGTAGCGGGCGGGGCCGTGCGGAGGGGGCTGCGGCGGGCCGTAGGGGGCCGCTGGCGGCACCGGAGGCGGCGGCTGGGGGTGCGGGCCCTGTGGCGCGTGCGCGGCCGGGGGAGGGCCGGACGGCGGCGCCGGCGGCGGCCCCGGGCGCGCCGCATCGGAGCTGCTGAACGTGTCCACCTTGCCGCCCCCGCCTGATCGCCGTCCCGCCCGCGGACCGTCGGGCGGGGGAGAGATCATCCACCATATGACGATTTGCGCGGGAAGGGGAAGCGTGCCCGCCACCGGCCTCCGCCCCGGTCACAGGGCCGGGGCGGCGCCTCCGCCGCGCTGCCGGGGCGCGGGCGGCACCGGGCCGGAAGGGGGTCAGGCATTCCCGGGCGGGCGGTACTCGAGGCCGGCGAGGGTGAGCATGTCGGCGAGCTCGGCCTCGAAGAGCGGCTCCATGTCGCCCATGATGATGCGCATGTGCTGGAAGACCTCCATGCAGACCAGGCCGTAGAGCCGCACCCACAGCGACATCAGCAGCCGCTGCGCCGCATAGGGGGTGGCCGCCGAGGTGAAGGCGATGTTGCCGGCGAACTCGTCCAGCTGGGCGCGCAGCGAGTCCGGCACCGTCGCGTCGGCGGGGAGGGTGAAGCGCTCCTCCGCCAGCACCTGGTCGAACAGGGCGAAGAAGGTGGCGGCGAAGCCCTGCGCGGCCGCGAGGACGCGCGGGTCCGGATCGGGCGGTTCGGTGCCCGGCGCGCCGAACAGCAGTCCGAACTCCGCCGGATGGTCCAGCGCCCAGCGGCGGAACGCGCGCAGCGCCGTCAAGACCCGCCCGTCGGTGTCGCCGGCGGGCAGGGCGGCGCTCGCGCCGCGCACCGCGTCGGCGAGCTCGGTGAACAGCTCGGCGCGCAGCGCGGCGAGCAGGTCGCTGAGTGAGGAGTGGTAGCGGTACAGCCCCGGCGCGGTCATGCCCATGTCGCGCGCGATCGCCCGCAGGCTGATGCCGTCCGGCCCGCTCTGCACGAGCTGCCGGCGCGCGGTCTGCCGGATCTCCGCGAGAGTGGCCTCGCGCACACGCGCGCGTCGGCTCGGCGCGCCCTCGGAGGCGCCGGCGGCTGGGCCGCCGTCCGCCGCGGCCCCGCCCAGGTGGGGCCGCGTCCGGCCCGGCTCCGACGTCTGCATCCGCCCCTCCTCGACCGGGCGCGGCCGCCCGCTCCTGCCTCGGGCGGCCCGGAGCATCTCCCGCCCGCGCCGCGTGCTCTGCGACCTGGTGTCCCGTTTGTCGTTCTTGACAGTAGACGTCGCCGTGTCTAGCGTCCACCTGCGAACACTGTTAGCTCACGCTGTTCACGATCGCGAACCCTGTTTGCGAACGTGTTCTTCCACGGTAACAGCGTGCGCCGCGGGCTTGCAGGCCGCGCCGGGTCCGGCGCACCGCAGTGCCGCACCCCCAGCCGCATCGGCGCCGCGAGCGCCCGAAGCCGCACCCAGGAGGAGCCGCATGTTCGCAGCACTCGGCCGGTTCACCTACCGGGCCCGGATCGCGGTCCTGGCGCTGACCGCCGTGCTGGCCGCTGCGGCCGCCGTGTGGGGGAGCGGTGTGTTCGGCGCGGTGAGCGACGGCGGCTTCGAAGACCCCGGCTCGGAGTCGGCCCGCGCCGCAGCAGTCATCGAGGAGGAGCTCGGCCACGACGGCACCGACGTCATCGCCGTGTTCCGCAGCCCCGAGCTGAAGTACGACAACCCGACGTTCGCGCACCAGATCAAGCAGATGCGCGACGGCCTGCCCGACGAGGTCGCCTCGGCGACGACCTACCTCGACGACGGACTCTCGCGCACCGAGCGCGGCATGCTGCTCTCCACCGACGAACACGCCACCTACGTGCCCATGGTGATCGAAGGGGACACCAAGGCCGAGCGGCTGGAGAACTTCACCGCTATCGCCGACGAGATCAGCGCCGGACCGCTGGAGCGGTCGCTCGGCGGCCCGCTCGCCGTCGAGGCCGAGATCTCCGAGCGGGCCGAGGGCGACGTGGTCCGTGCCGAGCTCATCTCGATGCCGCTGCTGCTGGTGCTGCTGGTGGTGATCTTCGGTGGCGTGGTGGCGGCGCTCATGCCGCTGGCGGTCGGCGGGCTGGCGGTCGTCGGATCGCTGGCGGTGCTCCGCGGCCTGACCGGGATGACCGAGGTGTCGGTGTTCGCGGTGAACGTCGCGACCCTGCTCGGCCTCGGCCTGGCCATCGACTACGGCCTGTTCATCGTCAGCAGGTTCCGCGAGGAGCTCGCTGCCGGGCGCACCGTCGCCGAGGCGCTTCCGCGCACCCTCGCCACCGCCGGGCGCACGGTGGCCTTCTCCGGTGTGACCGTGATGATCGCCTTCGCCGGGCTGCTCTTCTTCCCGCAGCCGATCCTGCGCTCGATCGGGCTGGGCGGTATCGCCGTCGTCCTGTTCGACCTCATCGCCGCGCTCGTCGCGCTGCCGGCGCTGCTGGCCGTCGTGGGCCGCCGCATCGACGCGCTGCGCGTCTTCTCCCGGGTGCACCGGAGGCGCGCCCTCAGCCTCACCGCGGCGGCGGCCGGCGGTGCCGGGCGGGCCGTGCAGCGGGTGCGGCACAGCGGGGCCTGGGAGCGCCTGGCGCACAGCGTGATGCGGCGCCCGGTGCTGTACGTGCTCGCCGTCGGCGGGGTGCTCGGCGTGTTCGCCTCCGCGCTGCTCTCCCTGGACGTCGGCAGTACCGACCAGCGCTACCTGCCGGCGGGCGCGGACAGCCGCACCGCAATGGAGTCGCTCGCCGACGACTTCCCGGCCGGCGCCGTCAGCACCGCCGACATCGCCGTCGCCGGCACTGTCGGCGACAGCGCCCTCGACGACTACACCGAGCGCCTCGCCGGAATGGACGGCGTGGTGCAGGCCGAGACCGCGCGCACCGGAGACGGCGCCGCGCACGTCACCGTCGCCTACCGCGGCGCCGCCGACGCCCCGGAGTCCGAGCGCCTCATCGAGGCCATCCGCGCCGACCCCGGCCCGCAGGGCGCCGACGAGGTGCTGGTCGGCGGAGTCGCTGCACAGCAGATCGACAACGTCGACGCGATCACCGAGGCGATCCCGGCCACCCTCGGCTTCGTCGTCGCGGTCACCGCGGTGCTGCTCTTCCTCGCCTTCGGCTCGCTCGTGCTGCCGGTCAAGGCGGTCCTCATGGGGTTCCTGTCCCTGGGCGCGTCCCTCGGCGTGGTCGTGTGGGGACTCCAGGACGGCCACCTCGCCCCGGTGCTGGGCTTCGACGCCGTCGGCTCGATGGACCCGACCTACCTCGTGCTGATCCTCGTCGTCGCCTTCGGCCTGGCGATGGACTACGAGCTGTTCCTGCTCAGCCGGGTCCGCGAGGAGTACCTGGCGACCGGCGACAACCGGGCATCGGTCGCGATCGGCCTGCAGCGCACCGGCCGCATCATCACCAGCGCGGCGCTGCTGCTGGTCGTGGTGCTCGCCGCGATGGGCTCCTCGGCGCTGCTCGTCCTGAAGATCATCGGCGTGGGCCTCACCGTGGCGGTGGTCGTCGACGCGACCCTGGTCCGGGCGCTGCTGGTGCCGGCCACCATGCGGCTGCTCGGCGACGCCAACTGGTGGCTGCCCGGCCCGCTGCGCCGCCTGCACGACCGCATCGGCATCACCGAGGGCGGGGACGCGCCAGGGCCGCAGCAGGCGCCCGCTACCGAGCGCAGCGCGCAGAGCGCTCCGCTGGGGTAGGCGGAACCCCGCGGACGCGCAGAGCCCCCGGGCGGGTGCACCAGGGGCTCTGCGTGCGCTTGGCGGCGCTCGGGGAGGCGCCGCGCGGAGAAGGGCGGACCGCGAGCGCGGCAGCGACGCGAGCGCCGGCGGCCCCCGGCCGCCGGTCCCGCGGACCGGCGGTAACGGCGAAGGGCCCCGCCCATCCGGGGCGCGGACGGGCGGAGCCCTCCGGGTCTGCCTCAGCGGTGCTGGAGCGCCGGGCGGATCAGACCGCCGTGAGGCCCTCGGGGTGGAACTTGGCGCCGTTGACCTTCTCCGCGACGCCGGAGTAGTCCAGGTACGGCGTGATGCCGCCCAGGTGGAACGGCCAGCCCGCGCCGCTGATGAGGCACAGGTCGATGTCGGCGGCCTCGGCCACCACGCCGTCGTCCAGCATCAGCTTGATCTCCTTGGCCAGCGCCGCCAGCGCGCGGTCCAGGACCTCCTGCTCGCCGGGGCCCTCGCCCTCGGCCGAGAAGATCTCCTTGACCCTGGGGTCGAGCTGGAAGTCGGCGCCGTAGAAGTCCGTGATGCCCTCCTCGACGACCGTGCGCTGCTGCGCGGAGACGCTGAACCGGTCCGGGAACGCGCCGGCCAGCGTCTCGGCGACGTGCAGGCCCACGGCCGGCCCGACCAGCTGGAGCAGCAGCAGCGGCGACATGGGCAGCCCCATCGGCGCCACCGCGCGGTCCGCGGCCTCGACGTCGGTGCCCTCCTCGACCGCGCCCAGCACCTCGCCCATGAACAGGGTGAGCAGCCGGTTGACGACGAACGCCGGAGTGTCCTTGCACAGCACCGCGGTCTTCTTCAGCTTCTTGGCGACCGCGAACGCGGTCGCCAGCGCCGGGTCGTCGGTCTGCTCGCCGCGCACCAGCTCCAGCAGCGGCAGCACCGCGACCGGGTTGAAGAAGTGGAAGCCCACGACCCGCTCGGGGTGCCGGAGCTTGCTCGCCATCTCGGTGACCGACAGCGAGGAGGTGTTGGTCGCCAGGATCGCCTCGGGCGAGACGACCGCCTCGACCTCGGCGAACACCTGCTGCTTGACGTCCATCCGCTCGAAGACGGCCTCGATGACGAAGTCGGCGTCGGCGAAGGCCTCCTTGGTCAGCGAGCCGGTGACCAGGCCCTTGAGCCGGTTGGCCTTGTCCGGGTTGACGCGGCCCTTGGCGAGCAGCTTGTCGACCTCGCCGTGCACGTAGGCGACGCCCTTGTCCAGCCGGTCCTGGTCGAGGTCGGTCAGCACGACCGGCACGTCCAGCCGGCGGGCGAACAGCAGCGCCAGCTGGCCGGCCATCAGGCCGGCCCCGACGACGCCGACCTTGGTGACCTTGCGGGCCAGCGACTTGTCCGGCGCGCCGGCCGGCCGCTTGGCCCGCTTCTGCACCAGGTCGAAGGCGTACAGCCCGGCCTTGAGCTGGTCGCTCATGATCAGGTCGGCCAGCGCGTCGTCCTCGGCGGCGAAGCCCTCGTCGCGGGTGCGGTCCTTGGCCTCGGCCACCAGCTCCACCGCGCGCACCGGCGCCGGCGCGGCGCCGTGCAGCTTGCCCTCCAGGGTGAACCGGGCCATGTTGACGGCCTGGTCCCACGCCTCGCCCCGGTCGACCTCGGGGCGCTCCACGGCGATGTCGCCCTTGACGACCTTCGCCGCCCAGCGCAGCGACTCCTCGACGAAGTCGGCCGGCTCGAACATCGCGTCCGCGATGCCCAGCTCGAACGCCTTGGGGCCGTTGAGCTGCTTGTTCTGCGCGAGCGGGTTGTCGATGATGACCTTGAGGGCCTTCTCGGCGCCGATCAGGTTCGGCAGCAGGTAGGTGCCGCCCCAGCCGGGCACCAGGCCGAGGAAGGCCTCCGGCAGCGACAGCGCCGGCACGCCCGAGGAGATGGTGCGGTACTGCGCGTGCAGCCCGACCTCCACGCCGCCGCCCATGGCCGCACCGTTGATGAAGGCGAACGTCGGCACGCTCATCTCGCCGAGCTTGCGGAACACCGCGTGGCCGAGCTGGCCGATGGCGTGCGCCTGCTCGCGGTTCTGCAGCAGCGGCACACCGGTCAGGTCGGCGCCGACCGCGAAGATGAACGGCTTGCCGGTGACCGCGACCGCGACGATGTCGGTGCGCGCGGCGGCCGCGTCCAGCGCCTCGCCGAGCGCGGTCAGGCCGCCGGGTCCGAACGTGTTCGGCTTGGTGTGGTCGTGCCCGTTGTCCAGCGTGATCAGCACCGCGGTGCCGGCGCCGTAGGGGAGCTCCACGTCGCGGGCGAGGGCCTTGGTGACGACCTCGCCGGTGAACAGTGCGCGTGCCTCTTCGAGCCCGTCGATGGCGTTGCTCACTTGGCGTTCCCTTCCCAGTTCGTGTTCTCCCACAGCACGGTCCCGCCCATGCCCATGCCCACGCACATCGTGGTGACGCCGTAGCGGACGTCGGGGCGCTCGGCGAACTGGCGCGCCAGCTGCATCATCAGCCGCACGCCGGAGGACGCCAGCGGGTGGCCCAGCGCGATCGCGCCGCCCCACGGGTTGACGCGGGCGTCGTCGTCGGCGATGCCGAAGTGCTCCAGGAAGGCCAGCACCTGCACCGCGAACGCCTCGTTGATCTCGATGAGGCCGATGTCGTCGATGGAGATGCCCTGGCGGGCGAAGAGCTTCTCGGTCGCCGGGACCGGACCGACACCCATCACCTCGGGCTCGACGCCCGCGAAGGAGAAGTCGACCAGGCGCATCGGCGCGGGCAGGCCGAGCTCGGCGGCGGTGTCCTCGGCGGCCAGGATCGCGCCGGTCGCGCCGTCGTTCAGGCCGGCGGCGTTGCCCGGGGTGACGTTGCCGTGCGGCCGGAACGGCGTCTTCAGGCCGGCGAGGCCCTCCAGCGTCGTGCCGGGACGCGGCGGCTCGTCCGCCGTGGCCAGGCCGAAGCCCTCCTCGGCCGAGCGGACCAGCACCTCGACCAGGTCCTGCTGGATCTTGCCGTCGGCGTAGGCCTTGGCGACCTTCTCCTGGCTGCGCACCGCGTAGGCGTCGGAGCGCTCCTTGGTGATGGAGGGGAACCGGTCGTGCAGGTTCTCCGCCGTGTTGCCCATGACCAGCGCGGTGGGGTCCACGAGCTTCTCGGACAGGAAGCGCGGGTTGGGGTCGACGCCCTCGCCCATGGGGTGGCGCCCCATGTGCTCGACGCCGCCGGCGATGACCACGTCGTAGGCGCCGAAGGAGATCCCGGCGCCGGAGGTGGTGACGGCGGTCAGCCCGCCCGCGCACATGCGGTCGATGGCGTAGCCGGGCACGCTGCGCGGCAGCCCGGCCAGGAGGGCGGCGCTGCGCCCGATGGTCAGGCCCTGGTCGCCGATCTGGGTGGTCGCGGCGATGGCGACCTCGTCGACGCGCTCCGGCGGCAGCCCGGGGTTGCGGCGCAGCAGCTCCCGGATTACCCGGACCACAAGGTCGTCGGCGCGCGTCTCGGCGTACATCCCCTTGCCGGCCTTGCCGAACGGGGTGCGGGCACCGTCGACGAACACCACGTCGCGGGCGGTTCGCGGCACGATTGCCCCTCCTTCTCACACGGATGAACGGCTTCTCGCCCCAATGCTACTCATGAGTAACCACCGTGTCGTCCGCGGTGTTCCCGTTCCGGGCGCGCGCCGTGTGCGCCCGGAACGGCAGGGGCTGCCGGGCGGCCGGCGGAAAGGGGCGCACGGCGCCGCACCGCCCGCGGCACAGGGCCGCCACCGCGCGCTGCGCGGTGGCGGCCGGCGGGCTGCAGCAGGGCGCTCAGAAGAGTGACGCGGCCTCGCGGTGCCGTCCGGCCGCGCTGTAGGCGCCGGCGAGGTCGCGGCGGAGCTTGAAGGTGAGCATCCGGATCTCCGGGTCGCCCACCGCGGCCAGCCCGTTCCGGTAGGCGTCGCGCAGCGTCGAGATCGCATCGCCGTGCTCGCCGGCCTGGGTGTAGGCGCGGCCGAGCCGGTGGTGCACGACCAGCGTCTCGTAGTGCCGCGCGCCGAGCCGGCGGGTGCGCTGGGCGAGGACCAGCTTGAGCTGGCGGATCGCCTCGCCGTGCCGGCCCGCGGCGTTGAGCGCCAGGCTCAGGCCGGTGCGCAGGGACTCCCGGGACAGCGGGTCGGCGGCGTCCTCGATGGCCCGCTCGTAGTGCGCGATCGACGCGTCGTACTCGCCGGACCGGCGCAGAGCCGAGGCCAGTCGGCTGCGCGCCTCCACGGTGTCGTGCGCGACCGGTCCCAGCTGCTCGGTGCGGCTGCGCAGCAGCGCCTCCCACTGGACGGCGGCATCGGCCGCGCGCCCGGAGTCGCCGTAGCACCAGGCGAGGTTCTCCCGGATCACGTCGGTCTGGGAGTCCTCGGCGCCGAATACCCGCACCGCCACGTCGAGCGCCTGCTCGAACTGGGCCATCGCGGCTTCGCGCCGGCCGATCTGGGCGTACTTGCTCGCCAGGTTGTTGCGCGCGGCGATGGTGCGCGGGTCCTCCGAACCGTGCCGGGTCAGCCGGTCGTCGAGGGTGCGCTCCAGCGACGCGGCGCGCTGCGCCGGGGTGTGCCCGGCGGCGATGGCGGCATCGGATGCGGTGGACGGGCGGGGTGCCGGGGCGGGTGCGGACGCCGGCGCACCGCTGCGGCCAGTGCCCTTGCGCACCAGGTTGCGCCACATGGACACCAGGTCCACCTCCCCTTCACGGAGCACGCTGGAACGCCCAGCGGGGGACGCTTCCTTGTGGGGGGTCCGCCGGTTGGGCTTGCCAGTCCGCATCGACAACAGCACGATTCCATAACTTAATCCGCTCCGGGGTGGCAGTGGAACCATCCCCGGGGGGTTCTCGCTTGTGAGTCGCGCCACTTATCGCATTTTTACAGTTAGATCATGTTTAAAGCGCTCTGTGTCTGGTTTGTAGACACCTGGGCGGAAACCGTTGCGCGGCGCTCCGCAGCGCGCAGACCGCCCGGGAACCCGCCGCTCCGCGGCGCAGCGGATCGCGCAGTGAGGGCCCAGCAGCGCAGTGTGGCAGGGCGGGGCCCAGCGGCGGCGGGCGGGGCTGGGCCGAACGCTCCGGGCGCGGGCGCGGCCGCCCTCCGGCAGCGCTCCGGAGGCGCGCCTACCGCGCCCGCATCAGGCCGCGGCGCGGCGCAGCGCCGCGGAGAGCGGCTCGGCGGTCAGGCCGATCTGCCACTCCCGCGCGCCGTGCTCGCGCAGCCGCTCGCCGACCGCATCGGCGCCGGTCTGCTCCGGCGGCGTCCAGGAGAGCCGCCGCACCGCATCCGGCTGCAGCACGTTCTCGGTGGGCATGGTGACCCGCTCGGCGATCTCCGAGACCGCGGCGCGCGCCGCCTCCAGCCGGCGGGCGGCGGCCGGGTCCCGGTCGGACCACCGGTTGGTGGGCGGCGGCCCGTCGCCGGGCGCACTCGGTTTCGGCAGCTCCGACGGCGCCATGTCGCGCACCCGGTTGACCGCCTTGATCCACTGCGGCACGTAGCGCCGCGCCAGCCGCACGCCGAACGCGCGGATCGACGCGAGCTCCTGCGGCGTGCGCGGCATCGCGGCGGCGGCCTCCACGATCGCGGCGTCCGGCAGTACCCGGCCCGGCGCGGTGTCCCGCTCCTGGGCGATCCGGTCCCGCTCCTGCCACAGCTCGCGGACCACGCCCAGTGCGCGCTGGTTGCGGACCCGGTGGATGCCTGACGTACGGCGCCACGGGTCCGGGCGCGGCTCCTTCGGGGGCGCGTTCAGCGAGGCGGCGAACTCCTCCCGGGCCCAGTCGAGCTTGCCGGACTCCGCGAGCTCGGCCTCCAGCGCGTTGCGCAGGTCGACGAGGACCTCCACGTCCAGCGCGGCGTAGGTGAGCCACTCCTCGGGCAGCGGGCGGGTGGACCAGTCCACCGCGGAGTGCTCCTTGGCCAGCCGCAGCCCCAGGACGTTCTCCACCATCGAGCCTAGGCCGACCTTGGGGTAGCCGAGCAGCCGGCCGGCCAGCTCGGTGTCGAACAGCGCGCCCGGCCGGAAGCCGACCTCGGTCAGGCAGGGCAGGTCCTGGTGGGCGGCGTGCAGTACCGCCTCGGCGCCGGACAGCGCGTCGCTGAGGCCGGACAGGTCGGGGCAGGCGATCGGATCGATCAGCGCCGACCCGGCGCCGTCCCGGCGCAGCTGCACCAGATAGGCGCGCTGGCCGTAGCGGTAGCCCGAGGCCCGCTCGGCATCGACCGCAACCGGTCCCGAGCCGGCGCCGAACGCGGCGACGGCGGAGGCGAGCGCGGCGCCGTCGTCGGTGACGGGCGGGAGCCCCTCGCGTGGCGTGCGCAGCAGGGGCGCCTCGGCGCCGTCCGCGCCCTGGGAGTCGTCGGGATCGGGGGCCGGTGTCGTTGAATCAAGCACGTTCGCCACAGCTCTACGGTATGCGCTCCGCGGGACGCTCCGCCCTCCCCGGGTGCCGCGTGCGCCCTCCCCGGCCTCTGCGGCGCTGCGTGCGGGCAGGTCGGCGGCCTCGGCGGGCGGGAGTCCGGAAGCGGCCTGCAGCGGGCGCTCCGGTGCTTCGGGCGGCCGGAGCCCAGCTGTTCGGCCGCCGGCCGGTGCGCCGGTCTATTCGGGGTCGGTCGCGCGGCGCGCCGAGAGGTCGGCGACGTCGGCGGGCGGGAGTCCGGAAGCGGCGGACAGCAGGGCGCACCAGGCCGCCATGTGGCCGGCGAGGTCCTCGTCGCCGGGGGTCCAGGAGGCGCGCAGCTCCAGTTCGGTGCTGACCGGCTCCTCGGACTTCGCCGCGAACCCCTCGGTCGTCGCCCGTGTCACCGTGCCGCTCAGCGCGGAGTGGTCCGCGCCGCACGACTCCAGGGCGTCGGTCAGCCAGCTCCACGCCACCTGCCCGAGCAGCGGGTCGGCCGCGATCTCCGACTCCACCTCGGAG
This sequence comes from Nocardiopsis coralliicola, assembly GCF_054779695.1. Taxonomy (NCBI): domain Bacteria; kingdom Bacillati; phylum Actinomycetota; class Actinomycetes; order Streptosporangiales; family Nocardiopsidaceae; genus Nocardiopsis; species Nocardiopsis coralliicola. The sequence continues at coordinate 44,636 of NZ_BAAGXT010000031.1, forward strand.
CTCACGTAGGCGACCACCCGGAACGGCCCGGGCCAGCCGCGCGTGCCGTCGGGGTCGTAGAGCACGATGAGCCGGCCGAGCGCCACCGGATCGTCCTCCGCGGCGCCGGGGCCGGTCACCCGCGCCGACAGCGCCACCGCGTGCGGCGCCAGTCGGCGCGGCGCCGGCATCGCCTCGACGGTGATCTCCGGGCGGATCGCGGCCGCATTCAGCCGCTCGACCGCGCGCCGGAACGCGGGGGGCGCGTCGTCGACCCCGACCCTGTCCCTGTTGACAGGAGGCTTGTTGGACACGTCTGCCTTAACCATGGTCGTTGGGAGGCCGGGAGCCGAGGGGGTCCGGGCCCGGTTCGCCGCCGGCCTGCCGGGCGCGGCCGCTGGCGGCGGCAGCCGCAGCGCGTGACGGGGCCGATCAGCTGCAACCGTGGCACGAGTCACGCGTCGCACTCCGGCGTTTCACCGGCGTGTCGGTGTTTCGTGATGATCTTGGGACCCGGTGCATCCCCGCGCCGTTACCACGGGCCCGATCCGGCTGCAGCGCGGGGCTTCGGGCCGGAGCGGCCACCGCGCTCCGGCGCGCGGCCGCACTCGGACGCCCGCCAATCCCCGGGGCCGTCTCCGGCCCCGCCGCGTTCGTGGCACGATCGGACCGTGACGCTGCACAACTCTCCCTTCCTCCGCGCCTGCCGGCGCCTCCCGGTGTCCCGCACACCGGTGTGGTTCATGCGCCAGGCCGGCCGCTCCCTGCCCGAATACCGCGAAGCGCGGGCCGGCGTGCCGATGCTCGAAGCCTGCGCCCGCCCGGACCTGATCACTGAGATCACCCTGCAGCCGGTGCGCCGGCACGGGGTCGACGCCGCCATCTACTTCAGCGACATCGTGGTGCCGCTGAAGGCGATCGGGGTGGACCTGGACATCCTGCCCGGCACCGGCCCGGTCGTCGCCGACCCGATCCGCGACGCCGCCGGCGCCAAGCGGCTGCGCCCGCTGGAGCCGGACGACGTCGCCTTCGTCAGCGAGGCCGTCGGCCAGCTGGTCGGCGAGCTCGGCGAGACGCCGCTGATCGGCTTCGCCGGCGCGCCGTTCACCCTCGCCTCCTACCTCATCGAGGGCGGCCCCTCGAAGAACCACGAGCGCACCAAGGCGCTGATGTACGGCGAGCCCGCGCTGTGGGACGACCTGATGGGCCGGATCGCCGACATCACCCTGGCCTTCCTCGAGGTGCAGATCGCGGCCGGCGCCTCGGCCGTGCAGCTCTTCGACTCCTGGGCCGGCGCGCTCAGCGCCGAGGACTACCGGGCGTCGGTGCTGCCGCACAGCGCGCGCATCTTCGAGCGCCTCGCCGAGCACGACGTCCCGCGGATCCACTTCGGCGTGGGCACCGGCGAACTGCTGAGCCTGCTCAGCGAGGCCGGCGCCGACGTGGTCGGGGTGGACTGGCGGGTGCCGCTGGACAAGGCGGCCCAGCGCGTCCAGCCCGCCACCGCCCTGCAGGGCAACCTCGACCCGGCCGCGCTCTTCGCGCCGTGGGAGGTCATCGAGGAGCGCACCCGCGACGTGCTCACCCGCGGCAAGGCCGCCGAAGGCCACATCTTCAACCTCGGCCACGGCGTCCTGCCGGACACCGACCCCGAGGTGCTCACCCGCCTCACCGAGTTCGTCCACGCCGAGACCGAGGACTGAGCGAACCGCCCCGCAGCGCCGCACCCCCTCCGGTGCCCCGGCACCGGAGGGGCCGCGCTGCTTCTGTCCGGCGGGCCGCAGCGCCCGCCGCCGGCGCAGCCCGCGCGCACCGCACTGCAGCGCCGCAGCGCTCAGCGGAGGCCGCCCCTCCGCCGCCCCGCCGGCAGCGCCACCGGCGCTCCGCCGCGGCCGGGCCCGCGCGAACCGTGCCCGCCCCGTCCCTGCCGCGTCCGATTGCGCATCGGGCACACGGCGGCTGCCCGCGGCCGAACTGCACCCGGCGGTACCACCGTGCGGCCCCCTCACCCGCTGGCGGCCCACCCGGCCGCGGTGCCGGCCCGGCCCGGTGCGCACGTCCGGTCCGGCGCGGTAGACGGAACCGCCGGACCGTCGGCGTGCGGCGTCCGCTCCGCGCTCGGCACGCGCCGGCGCACGGCCGCCGGAGGTCCGCCGGACGGCGGCGGGTGGGACCGGGGCCCGCCGTGCCGCTCCGGCGCCCCGGCGGGCCAGGGGCCGGAGCGGGATGTCCGGGGATCTGCCGCCGAGGGGCTGACTGCGTCCCCGCTCGGCGGCGGTGCGGCGTCCGCTGGCCCCTGCGCACGCGGTCGGCCGGGGAGCGGCCGGGACTTCAGCGAAGGGGCGCGGCAGGGTTCGGCCGGGCGCCGCGCCGCATCGGCAGCGCGGCGGCCGTTCCCCGGGTAGCGGCGGGTCACCCGGTCCGGTGATCGTCCGGTCCGTCCGGTCCGTCCGGTCCGTCCGGGCCGATGGGGCTGCCGGAATCGGCGGCGGCCGCCTCTCCCCGGTCCTGAGGCGGCTCCGCGGGGGCAGGGCGCCGTGCACGGCGGCGGGGGAGGGGGAGGACCGGCCGCAGGCCGCGCCGGGCGCGCCAGGCGGCCGCCGGGGCGGCGAGGAGGGCAGCGGCAGCGGCGAACGGCAGCAGCCAGCCGGCGACCGCCGCGATCAGGCGGCCGGTGGCGACCAGCGCCGACCAGCCGGCGGCGAGGGCGGCGAGGAATCCGGGCGGGCCGTCGTCCGCGGGCGCCGTACCCGGTTCGGACAGCGTCAGCTCCACGGTGCCCAGCGCCACGCTCTCCGCCAGCGCGTCCTGCCGCGCCTGCAGCGACTCCAGGTTCTCCTGGCGGGTGGCGATCTCCGCCTCCACGGCGAGCACGTCCTCGACGCTCTCGGCCTCGTCCAGCAGGCCGCGCAGGCGCTCCAGCGAGTCCTCCGCCGATGCGGTCCGGGCATCGACGTCGGCCACGTCCTCGGTCACGTCCTCCACCGAGCTCTGCAGCCCGGTCCGCTCGCCCAGCCCGGCGAACTCGTCCAGCGCCTCCGCGTAGGAGTCCTCCGGCACCCGCAGCACCAGGTCCGCGTGCGGACTGGAACCGCCGGAGACGTTCTCCTGCTCGATATGGCCGCCGTAGGAGTCGGCGATCTCCGTGGCCCGCTCCGCGGCCTCCGCAACGCCGTCGGTCTCCACCTGCAGCTGCGCGGTGCGCACCTGCAGCCGCTCACCCGCCTCGACGCTGCCGTCCGCCGCGCCCGGTTCCGCGCCGCCGTCCTCGGGGGCCGCCGCGGCGCCGCCCTCCGCACCCCGGTCGCTGCTCTGCCCGGCGGGCGCATCCGCGGGTGCCGACGTGTCCGCCTGCTGCGCACCGCAGCCGGTCAGCACCACCGCGAGCAGCGCCGCAGGGACGGCCGCCGACCGTGCCGTGCGCCGCATCCGGGCGCGGTGCGGCCGCGCTGTCCGGGCTCTGCTCTGCCGCGTCTCAACGTCCATGCTGCTGCGACGTGAAATCGGCCACGGCGGTTCCCGCGCGGCCGCCGCCCTGCGCCTGCGGCGGCCGGCGGCCGGCACCGGATCGGGCGCCAGTGCGCACCATCCCGACCTGCCGCGCCGCGCACGGGCAGCCCGCAGCGCCGCGGCACCGGAGCAACGACGCCGACGCCACACCGGGGGCGGCTGCGGGGGGTGCCGAACGTCTGGAAAGCTTGCAGGCATGAGCGCAGATGCTGATGCCGGCGGCACCGCCGCCGGCGCCTCCGCGGGACGCAGCCGGCACCGGGTCGCCGTCGTCGGCGGCGGCGTGGCCGGCCTGACGGCGGCCTACCGGCTCGCGCGCGCCGGACTGCGCCCCGCCGTCTATGAAGCCGCGCCGCAGACCGGCGGCAAGATCTCCGCCTCGCCGGTGGCCGGCGTTCCCGTGGACGCCGGCGCCGAGTCGGTGCTGACCCGCCGGCCCGAAGCCCTCGAACTCGTGCGCGAGCTCGGCCTGTCCGACCGCATCGCCCGCCCAGCGCCCGGCCCCGCCCGCATCTACAGCCGCGGCCGGCTCCGCCCGTTCCCCGCCGGCCACGTGATGGGCGTCCCCGGCGACCCGGTCGCGCTCGCCCGCAGCGGCGTCCTGTCCCCGGCCGGCGCCCTGCGTGCCGCCGCCGACCTGGTCCTGCCCCGCACCCCGGCGCGGGGCGATGTCGCGGTCGCCGACTACGTCGGCGCGCGGATGGGCGCCGAGGTCGTCGACCGCCTCGTCGAGCCCATGCTCGGCGGCGTCTACGCCGGCCGCACCGAGCGCCTCTCGCTCGACGCCGCACTGCCCCAGGTGGCGCCCGCCGCCCGCGCCCGCCGCTCGCTGATGCGCGGCGTGCACGCCCTCGTCCGCGCCCAGCGCGCCCCGGCGGCCGAGCGCGGCGGTGCGCCCGGCCCGCCGTTTGCCACGCTCACCGGCGGCCTCGCCGGACTGCCCGCGGCTCTGGCCGGAGCCGTCGCCGAGCACGGCGGCACCGTGCACACCGCGACGCCGGTCACCGCGCTGGAGCCGCACGGCGGCGGCTGGCGGGTGCACACCGCCGACGGCCGCGCCGACGTCGACGCCGTCGTCCTGGCCGCCCCCGCACCCGCCGCAGCCGCCCTGCTCCGGGCCGCCGCTCCGGACGCGGCAGGCCTTCTCGGCGGTATCGGCTACGCCGGTATGGCCATCGCCGCCTTCGCCTTCCGCTCCGGCGACCTGCCCGGCCGCCCGGACGGCAGCGGATTCCTGGTGTCGCCCCGCGAAGGGCTCACCGTGAAGGCCGCCACCTTCAGCAGCACCAAGTGGCCCTGGCTCGCCGACGCCCTGGCCGCGGCCCACCCCGGCGAGGACCTCACCGTGGTGCGCTGCTCCATCGGCCGCGCCGGCGAGGAGGCCGCGCTGCGCGCCGGCGACGCAGAGCTGGCGGAGACCGCCCGCGCCGACCTCGGCGCGGTCCTCGGCCGCACCCCCGGCACACCGCTGGACACCCGCGTCACACGCTGGGCCGAAGGGCTGCCGCAGTACGACGTCGGCCACGAGGCGCGCATCGGCGGTGTCCGGTCCGCGCTGGCCGGCCTGCCCGCGCTGGAGCTGTGCGGCGCCGCCTACGACGGCGTGGGCATCCCCGCGTGCATCGCCGGGGCGACCCGTGCGGCCGAGCGGATCGCCGCGGCCGTGCACCCGCCCGGGCAGCCCTGACCGCGGGCGCTCGGACGCGCCCCCGGCTCCGGCGCCCGCCGGAGCCGTACCGACCTTCCACCGACCGACAGCACCGACCGGGCGCCGCAGCGCCGCGGCGCGAGAACAAGGAGCCACCCGTGAGCACCGGAACGACCGCTGAGACCGCCGGCACCGAAGAGCTGAACCAGCTCATCCGCTACACCATGTGGTCGGTCTTCAAGGCCGAGGACACCGCGGAGCTGGACCGCGCGGCAGCAGGCGCCGAACTGGCCGACTTCCTCGCCGGCGCCGAGAAGGCCGGGGTGACCACCCGCGGCGGTTACGACCTGCAGGGCTTCCGCGCCGACGCCGACCTGATGTTCTGGTGGATCGCGGACAGCCCCGACCAGCTGCAGGAGACCTACGCGTCGTTCCGCCGCACCGCGCTGGGCCGGGCCTGCTCGCCGGTCTGGTCGGTCATGGGCCTGCACCGCCCGGCCGAGTTCAACCGCGGCCACGTGCCGGCCTTCCTCGCCGGCGAGGAGCCCCTCGACAACATCTGCGTCTACCCGTTCGTGCGCTCCTACGAGTGGTACCTGCTGCCCGACGACGAGCGCCGCGCGATGCTCGCCGAGCACGGCCGGATGGCGGCGCCCTACCCGGACGTGCGCGCCAACACCGTCTCGACGTTCGCGCTGAGCGACTACGAGTGGATGCTCGCCTTCGAGGCGGAGGAGCTGCACCGCATCGTCGACCTCATGCGGCACCTGCGCGCCGCCGAAGCGCGCCGGCACACCCGCCTGGAGGTGCCGTTCTACACCGGCCGCCGCAAGGCCCCGGAGGAGCTCGTGGCCGCACTGGCCTGAACCGGAGGGCCGAGCGCGGAAGCACCGGTGCCCCGCACCCGCCGAGCGGCGGATGCGGGGCACCGGTGCGTGTCGGAGCCCTTCCGGGTCAGTCCTCGGCGGCGTCCGGGCCGGCGCCGGCCGAGCGGCGCGTCGCCAGCAGGTAACCGGGGATCGCCAGCAGTAGCACCAGGACCAGGCCCGACCCCGAGTACAGCAGGGCGTCGCCCGCGGGCGCGTTCAGCGCCCAGGCGGCCAGGCAGCCCACGCTGCCCAGGATCCAGAACAGCACGCCGAAGGCGGCCCGCCCGCGCGGTTTGGGGTACTCGAGCCGGCTGACCATCATCCACGCCACCACGAGCACCGCGGCGGTACCGACCAGCGCCGGCGGGTCGAGCAGGACGATGGTGACCACGGCCATCGCGCCGAACGGGCTGGGCAGGCCGGTGAACGACGACGCCCCCGGGGTCTCGCAGGAGAACCGCGCCAGCCGCACCACCACGGCGAGCAGCACCGCGGCGGCGGCCGCGATCGGCAGCGGACCGCTGTCGGAGACCGACGTGCCCCACGCCACCACGAAGAACGCGGGGGCGAACCCGAAGCTGATCACGTCGGCCAGGTTGTCCAGCTCGGCGCCCATGCCGCTGCCGCCGAGCCTGCGCGCCACCCTGCCGTCGAACAGGTCGAACGCTGCCGCGGTTAGCAGCAGCACCACCGCGGCGGCCATCGCGCCCCGGTCCAGCGGACCGCTCCCGCCCGCGGCGAGGTGCTCCGCCTGCGCCGAGGCCAGCTGCCAGACCGCCATGAACCCGCACAGCGCGTTGCCCAGTGTCAGGTAGTCGGCCAGGGCGAGCCGCATCCGCGGTGCCGCGGCCGATGCCGGCCCGGCGTCGGCGGTGAGGCCGGCGGCAGCCGGCGCGGCCGCGCTAGTCGCGGTCAAGGCGGGTTTCTCCGGCCCGGACCACCTGCCCGACCTCCACCGCCGGGGCGATCCCCGGCGGGAGGTAGACGTCGACGCGGGACCCGAACCGGATGAGGCCGATCCTCTGTCCCTTCTCCGCCTTCTGCCCCTCAGCGAGATACGGGACGATACGCCGGACCATCGCGCCGGCGATTTGGACGACCGTGATCTCACCGACCTCGGTTTCGAAGGTCCAGATGACGCGTTCATTACGCTCGCTGTCCTTGTCGAATGCGGGGCGGAATCCTCCGGGGCGGTGCTCCTGCCGGATGACCGCTCCCGCGATGGGGGCACGGTTGACGTGCACGTTCAAGGGGTTCATGAAGACGGCGACGCGGGTGCGCCCGTCGGGCCGGGTGTCGATGCTCTGCACGGTGCCGTCGGCGGCGGAGACCAGGCCCGCGGGGGGCGGGGTGCGGTCGGGGTCGCGGAAGAACCACGCCATCGCGGCGGCGAAGCCGACCGCGGGGACGGCGAGCGCCCGGCCCGCGCGCCGGCGGCGGCCGGCGAGCAGGGCCGCCCCGGCAGCCGCGCACGCGGGGACCAGCCACGGGGCCGAGCCCTTCGCCATGCGCGGGGGGCGCACCCGGGAGGTGGGGCGGGAGCGTGGATGGGAGGAGTCGGTCATCAGGAGCTTTCGTCGTGGGGCGCTCACGCGGCGCAGGGCCGGACCGCGGGGGAGCGGGCAGCCCGGGGGCGCCGCGGGCGGTGGAGAAGACAGGATGCTAATGCACGGAGTCGTCCGCCTCCAGGGTGAGCGCCACGGAGTTGATGCAGTACCGGTCGTCGGTGGGGGTGTCGTAGCCCTCGCCGCGGAACACGTGCCCGAGGTGCGAATTGCAGTGTGTGCAGCGCACCTCGGTCCGTATCATGCCAAGCGAGCGGTCCTCGTGCAGCGTTACGGCAGAGCTGTCTGCAGGATCATAGAAACTCGGCCAGCCGCAGTGCGACTCGAACTTCTCTGCGGAGCGGAACAGCTCCGCGCCGCAGGCGCGGCACCGGTAGACGCCGACCGTGGCCGTGTCCACGTACGCGCCGCTCCACGGCCGCTCGGTGGCCCCGCGCCGCAGGACCGCGTACTCCTCCTCGGAGAGCCGCCGCCGCAGCTCCTCTTCACTCGGAACGGCAGCGGGCCCCTGCGGGTCCGCGCCGCGCGTTGAGTCGTCCATGGTGACGACGCTACCGCGTCAGCGCCCTCCGTGCCTTCCCGGGCGCGCCCGGGTGACATTTCCGGGCACGCGTCTTTGCGGTCCTTTTGGCCGAACACGGCGTGTTCGCCGCGATGTGCACCGGGTAAGGAGAACGTCAGGATATCGAGCGGGCGTCGACAGGCGGGAGCGATCGGCCATGCTCGTTGCATATCGGAGGGGGTTGTTCCGGCGCTGGCGGTCCGCGGCGGCGCGCACGCGTCCCGCGGTCCGCCTTTCCGGGTACCTCCGCCTGTGGGCGGGGTACCAGGCCGGTGCGGTCCGCGATCGAATCCATGACGGCTGGGCGCGCCGCGCCCACGACACCGATGGGCCTCTCGCCGCAGCGGCGGAGGCCCTCCGACCCGCGATGGAGACCGTGTCCGGGGCCGCCGGAGAGGTCCGGATGGCCCTCGCCCTGGCCGCGGCGCGCGCCGCCGCGGTGCTCCGCCGGCTCCGCCCGGTGCCCTGGGACGACCGGGCGATGACCGCAGGGCTCGCGGTGGCGGCCCTGATCGGCCTGGTCGCCTCCGTTCTGGCCGGGCTCGCCCTGGCCGGGTGGGCGGCGGCCGATTCCAGCGATGCGCTGCCCGCTGCGGGCGGTGCGCTGGTGGTCGGCGCTGCCGTGCTGGCGCTGCTGGTCCTCGTCTTCGGGGAGCGGGAGCGCGAGCAGGGCGGGCGCAGGCCGGCCGCACCGGGTGCCCTGGAGGCTGCGGCCGGCGGCGCGGCGCCGGCCGGAACCGGACCCGGTGCTGCGGCCGAGCCGCTGGCCGGGGCGGGGCCGGCCCAGCAGCTCCTCGGCGCGGCCCAGCGGCAGCGCGCCGCGGAGGCGGTCAGCAGTGCACGGCGGCTCCACGCAGCGGAGGGCAGGACCGGCCGGCGCTGAGCAGCGCCGGCCGGCTCCGGGCACCACTGCACAGAGCCGCGATACGAGCGGGCCGGGGCCGTCCTCCCCGGCCCGCTCGCACGCGCCTCTCTAGAGAGAGCCGCTGCGTCCATCACGACACGGACGGCCCCCGGAGTCAATCGCCTCTCGAGTCAGTACACACTTTCGGTCGGCCGAAGCAGAACCGGTGTATCCCCGCCCACGTGCGGTGTCCGGGCAAAGACCGGAGTGGCCGCCGGATGCATCCGTGCGTCCCGGGTGCGCCGAATGCCCGAATACCCGGACGGGCGGCGGATGCGCTGCCTGCCCCGCGGTGGGGAAGGGGGGCGGGCCGGCGGCGCACGCGCGGTCGGACCGCCGGCTCCGGTGCGCAGCCGCGCCTGCGACGGCGGGTCCCGTCCGGGCGCGGCCGGCGCTCCGCTGCCGGCGCCGGGCGTCAGGCGTCAGGCGTCGAAGTCGTACTGGAGCACGTAGGCGGAGCCGTCCAGGGCCATCGCGTTCACCTCGACCGGGGCGCCGCCGGAGTCGAGAGCGGTGCGGTGGACGTCGATCACCGGCGTGCCGGGCGCGAGCCCGAGCGCGTCGGCCTCGGCGGGTGTCGGCATCCGCACCCGGATCTCCTCGGTGAACCGGGCCGGTGCCCGGCCCAGCTCGGCGAGGCGCGCGTAGATGCCGCCCGGGCCGCTGTCGACGCGCTCCACGGCGGTGCCGCGGACCAGGTCCCGGTCGAGGTAGGAGGTGGCGAGCTGGATCGGCCGGTCGTCGAGGAGGTAGCGGCGGCGGCGGCGCAGCAGCGGCGTCCCGGGAGCGACGGCCAGTGCACGGGCCACCGGCGCCTCGGCCTCGACCTCGTCGACGCGGACGTCGTCGGTGGCGAACGAGCGCTCGCCGGCGTCGGCCTGCCAGATCGCCCTCCCGGCGCCCCACAGGTCGGCGGAGAGCCGGGCGGGGCCGTGCCGGCGCAGCGGGCGGAAGGCGCGCACGTACACGCCGGAGCCGCGCACCGCGACCACGATGCCTTCGTTGATGAGGACCGAGAGGGCCTGCCGTGCGGTAGCGCGCGCCACCGAGTAGCGGCGCATGAGCTCGTTCTCCCCGGGGACGCGGTCGCCGTCGGCGAGCCGGCCGGCCTCGATGGCGGCTCTCAGGTCGTCCGCGATCTCGCGGTAGACCGGAGGGGAGTCGTTGTCGGACGTGGGCACGGTGGTCTTCCTCTCGCCCGGACAGTGGTGCGGCGGGGGCGACCGGGAGGAGGGGAACCGGTGTTCCCCGAGGGTGGACGGAGGCCGCTCCCACAGGCGATATGTCCATCCGTGCCGTGGTTCATGCGTGATTGGCGCACAACCGAAATCGGTCATGCGCGTCAGCCTGACCGGATTACGGTCCGGATCAGAGGCCGGAAAGGGGCCCGGATCCGAGCCCGGAGCGACGCACGAAGCCTCCGGTCCGCCCTGGCCGTAACCCGCGGCAGCCGCGAGCGCGCTGCGGATGCGGGGGCCGCCTTCGGGCGCGGGAAGCAGTGTGCAGCCGCGCCGCCGGCGCTTCCGCAGTACCGCACCGCGGGGCCGCGCCGTCTCCGTGCCGCCGGCGCGCACCGGGGTGTACCCGGTCGGACGGCCTGCCGCCCGATGCGGTGCGATGGCTGCGCCCGGTCAGGGCCGGGCCGGAGGCCGCGCCGGAGCGGGGGCGTCAGCCGCGCAGGTAGCGGGCGAAGAGGGTGCCCTCGGACTCCAGCAGCAGGTCCAGCTCTACCGGGACGCAGTGCGAGGGGGAGCCGCCGGCGACGATGCGGGAGGCCGCGGGGCCGGTGAGGTGGGGGCTGAGGGTGAGGCAGAGTTCGTCGAGGAGGCCCTCGGCGGCGAACTCGGCGAGCAGGTGCGGGCCGCCCTCGGTCAGCACCCGGTGCAGGCCGCGTGCCCCGAGCGCCGCCAGCACCGCGTGCGGCTGCACCGACTCCGCGCCCGCGATGACGATCTCGGCGCCCGCCTCCTCTGCCGCGCGGAGCCGGTCCAGCGGAGCCGCGTCGGTGGTGAAGACCAGGGTGGCGGCGTCGCCGGGGGCGGTCGCGATCAGGTCGGGGTGCAGGTCCATGGTGCGGGTGACCACCGCGATCGGCGGCGTCGCCGGCCGGCCCGCGCGCAGCGCGCCCCAGACTTCGCGCGGGCGCACCGGGCGGTAGCCCTCGATGCGGGCCGTCGCCGCGCCGGCCAGGACCACGTCGGCCAGGCCGCGCAGCACCCCCATCACCGCGCTGTCGGCCCGTCCGCCGAGCTCGCGGGTGCGTCCGGAGGGCCCCCACGCGCCGCCGTCGGCAGAGGAGACCATGTTGGCGCGCAGCCAGGGCCGGCCGAGCGGTTCGGGGTAGGCGTAGAGCGCCGCGAGCGCGTCGGTCCCGGAGGCGCCCTCCGGGGCGGATCCGGGCACGGCCGAACCGGGTGCGGGCGGAGCACCGCCGGCGAGCAGGGTGCGGAAGCGGGGCTGGGCGTCGTCCATCAGGGCTCAGCGTAGCGGCGCCGCCGGCCGGCCGTCCCGCCCACCCGCCGGGGGATCGCCGTGCGACACGCGCCGCAGCAGGAGCAGAGCGCGGTCGATCACCCGGACGCTGCCGCCCGCCGGCACGAAGGGCCGGTCGGCGGTGTCCGGTTCGGCGGTGTCCAGCACCGTCTCCCACGCGATGCCGTACTCCTTGCCCGGCACGGTGAAGTCGACCGGTCCGGTGCCGGAGTTGAGCAGCAGCAGGAAGGAGTCGTCGCGTACCGGCCGGCCGTGCGGGTCCGGTTCGGTGATGGCCTCCCCGTTCAGGAAGACGCCGAGCTCGCGGGCTCCGCTGTGCCAGTCGTCCGCGCCGAGCGCCGCGCCGTCCGGGCGCAGCCACGCGATGTCGGGCAGGGCGCCGGCCCCGGACTCGCGGCCCTGGAAGAACCGGCGCCGGCGGAACACCGGGTGCTCGCGGCGCAGCCGGGCCAGGAACTGCACGTAGCCGAGCAGGTCCTCCTCGCCGGCCGCCGCCTTCCAGTCCACCCAGGAGATCTCGTTGTCCTGGCAGTAGGCGTTGTTGTTGCCGCCCTGGGTGCGCCCGACCTCGTCGCCGTGCGACAGCATCACCACGCCCTGGGAGCAGAACAGCGTGGTGAGCAGGTTCCGCACCTGCCGGCGGCGCAGCGCGAGCACCTCCGGCCGGTCGGTGGGCCCCTCCACCCCGTGGTTGGCCGACCGGTTGTCGTCGGTGCCGTCCCGGTTCTGCTCGCCGTTGTCCTCGTTGTGCTTGTGGTCGTAGGAGACCAGGTCGGCCATTGTGAAGCCGTCGTGGCAGGTCGCGAAGTTGATCGAGGCGACCGGGCGGCGCCCGTCGTCCTGGTAGAGGTCGCTGGAGCCGGCCAGCCGCGAGGCGAGCTCGGGCAGTACCGGGCGGCCGCGCCAGAAATCGCGCACCGTGTCCCGGTACTTGCCGTTCCACTCGGTCCACAGCGGCGGGAAGTTGCCGACCTGGTAGCCGCCGGGGCCGACGTCCCACGGCTCGGCGATCAGCTTGGCCTGCGACACGACCGGGTCCTGCTGCACGATGTCGAAGAAGGTGCTCAGCCGGTCGACGTCGTGGAACTCCCGGGCCAGCGCCGAGGCGAGGTCGAAGCGGAACCCGTCGACGTGCATCTCCATCACCCAGTAGCGCAGCGAGTCCATGATGAGCTGCAGCGAGTGCGGGTGGCGCACGTTCAGGCTGTTCCCGCAGCCGGTGTAGTCGACGTAGTAGCGCGGGTCCTCGTCGGCGACCCGGTAGTAGGAGAGGTTGTCGATACCGCGCAGCGAGAGCGTGGGGCCCATGTGGTCGCCCTCGGCGGTGTGGTTGTAGACGACGTCGAGCAGCACCTCGATGCCGGCGCCGTGCAGGGCCTTCACCATCGCCTTGAACTCCTGCACCTGCTGGCCGCGCGAGCCGTTGGCGGCGTAGCCGCTGTGCGGCGCGAGGTAGGCGAGGGTGTTGTAGCCCCAGTAGTTGGTCATCTGGCGGGCGACCAGCGCGTGCTCGGGCACGAAGTGGTGGACCGGCATGAGCTCCACCGCGGTGGCGCCGAGCGCCGCCAGGTACTCGACCATCGCCGGGTGCGCCAGCCCCGCGTAGGTGCCGCGCTGGTGCTCGGGGATGCCCGGATGGCGCATGGTGAGGCCGCGCAGGTGCGCCTCGTAGATGACGGTCTCGTGGTAGGGAGTGCGCGGCCGGTTCTCGTTGCCCCAGTCGAAGAACGGGCTGACCACGACGGACTTGGGCACGTACGGGGCGCTGTCGCGGGTGTTGCTCCGGCCCGGGTCGTCGAAGTGGTAGGAGAAGAGCGACTCGTGCCAGGTGACGCTGCCGTCGATCGCCTTGGCGTAGGGGTCGACGAGCAGCTTGGCCGGGTTGCAGCGCAGGCCGCGCGCCGGGTCGTCGGGGCCGTGCACGCGGTAGCCGTAGAGCTGGCCGGGGCCGATCCCGGGCAGGTAGCCGTGCCAGACGAAGCCGTCGGACTCGGTCAGCGGGATCCGGGCCTCTTCGCCGCTGTCGTCGAAGAGGCACAGCTGCACCGCGTCCGCGGCCTCCGAGAACAGGGAGAAGTTGGTGCCGGTGCCGTCATAGGTGGCGCCGAGGGGATAGGGGTCGCCGGGCCAGACTTCCACCATGGGCCGCCGTCTCCGCTGGGTGTCGAGGCGCGGTGCGCCTTGGCCTGTCAACGGCCATTGTGCACGGTTTCCACCCCCGCGCCGAGGAACCCGCCGACGGGTGGGTCGGGCGGAGCCGGATTGGCCGCCGACCGGCGGACAATGCACACCATTCCGGACTGATTCGGCCCCGGTTCTCTACAGAGATCGTCCGACCGCTATTGCGGCCGTGGCCGGGCACGGCCGCGCGGATACGGACGGCACCGGAGCGGGCCGGCGGGTGCGGCCGGCGGCCGTGCCGCACGGCCCGGGACGGCGGGGCGGTGCGGGCAGCGCTGAGCCGCGGAGGGCGTCCCGGAGGCCGCGGCCCGGGCGCCTAGGCGCCCGCCGCGGGGCGCGCGGCGGCGCGGTCCAGGATGGCGGCGGTGTCGGTGCCCCGGGGCAGGGAGCCGAACACGTCCCCGGTCCGCGCGCCCAGCCGGGAGGCGGTGAACGCCTCGGCGACCGGCGCGGGAGCGTGGCGCAGCAGCAGCGACGCCTGCAGCGCCACCGCCATCAGCCGGACCAGGCTGCGCGCCCGGTACTCGGCGCCGTCGGTGTCGGACAGCTCCCGGGCGAGCTCGGCGATCGCGGCGTCCAGGTGCCGGTCGGCGCCCTCGGCCAGCCGCACCTCGGCCAGGAACGCCTCCAGCGACTCCGGGCTGCGCGCCATGGCCCGCAGTACGTCGAGTGCAGCGACGTTGCCCGAGCCCTCCCAGATCGAGTTGAGCGGCGACTCGCGGAACAGCCGCGGCATGCCCGACTCCTCGACGTAGCCGTTGCCGCCGAGGCACTCCAGGGCCTCGGCCGCGTGCGCCGGGGCGCGCTTGGTCACCCAGAACTTGCCGACGGCCACCGCGAGCCGGCGGAACGCCGCCTCGCCGGCGTCGCCGCGGGCGGCGCGGTCGGCCGCTCCGGCCAGCCGCATCATCAGCGTCGTCGCGGCCTCGGACTCCAGCGCCAGGTCGGCGAGCACATTGCGCATCAGCGGCATCTCGGCCAGGCGCCCGCCGAACGCCGAGCGCTCCCCGGCGTGGTGCACGGCCTGGACGAGCCCGGCGCGCATACCGGCCGCCGACCCGATGACGCAGTCCAGCCGGGTGCCGTTGACCATCTCGATGATGGTCCGCACGCCGCGGCCGGGCTCGCCCACCCGCCACCCGAGCGCGCCCTCGTACTCCAGCTCGGCCGAGGCGTTGGACCGGTTGCCCAGCTTGTCCTTGAGCCGCATGATGCGCAGCGGGTTGCGGGTGCCGTCGTCGAGGACGCGGGGCACCAGGACGCAGGTGAGGCCCTCGGGCGCCTGGGCCAGGGTGAGGAACAGGTCGCCCATCGGCGCCGAGGTGAACCACTTGTGCCCGGTGAGCCGGTAGGTGCCGTCGCCCGCGGGGACCGCGCGCGTGGTGTTGGCGCGCACGTCGGAGCCGCCCTGCTTCTCGGTCATCGACATGCCGGCCAGCAGGCCGCTCTTGGTGTCCGGCGCCCGCAGGCCGAAGTCGTAGGTGCGCGCGGTGAGCAGCGGCTCGAACCGCCGGGCGAGCTCCGGTTCGCTGCGCAGCGCCGGCACCGCGGCGTAGGTCATCGAGACCGGGCAGCCGTGCCCGCCTTCGACCTGCGACCATACGTAGAACTTGGCGGCGCGCGCGGCGTGCGCGCCGGTGCGCTCATCGGCCCACGGCGCTGCGTGCAGGCCGTGGCCGACCGCGGTGTCCATCAGCACGTGCCAGGAGGGGTGGAAGTCGACCTCGTCGACGCGGTGCCCGTAGCGGTCGTGGGTGCGCAGCACGGGCGTGTGCGTGTTGGCCTGCTCGCCCCAGGCGCGCGCGTGCGCGGTCCCGGCGAGCCGGCCCAGCTCGTGCAGCTCCCCGGACGCCCAGCCGGCCCCCTCGCGCTCCAGCCCGGCCGTCAGCGCGTCGTCGTCCGCCGCGTCGAAGTTCTCCAGCGGCGTGGCCTGGTTGACCACCTCGTGCGTCGCGCCCATGGCCCCTCCGAATCCGGTTCGGTCCGATCGGCGCCACTGTATCGCCGCGCTGCGAACCGGGCGGAAGCGGCGGGGTGCGGTCAGGCCCGATAGGTGAGGAAGCGCTTCGTGCTCAGCGTCGTCGCGACGGGTTCCGTCAGCGGGACGTCTTCGCCGAACAGGAAACGCGTGATGGACCGGTACTCCCCGTCGCGAGGGTCGTCGTGCCGGTAGATCCACCCTTCGCGCGGATCGACGATCAAGGCGATGGGGATCGCCATCTCTGCGTAGACGCGGGGCTTGACGAGAAGGTCCATCGAGACGCTGCTGTCGGAGACGACCTCCAGCACGAATTCCACGGCATCGGGCTCATTGAGCCACTGGTTCTTCTCCTCCACGGATGCAGGCATCACGACGAGGTCAGGGATGGTGTATTCGGAAGCATTCCCGGAGAGGCCGACAGCCGTTGTCTGCGCCGCGACACGGTCGTCGGGAAGGGCGGCCTCCAACTGCAGCATGAGCTCGCGGACGATTCGATTGTGCCGGTTTCCTGGGCAGGGGGACACGACGATGGATCCTCCGAAGACTTCCACCCGGTAGCCCTTTGGGAGCGATTCCGCCATCGTCTGGGCCCGTTCACGGAGCGGTTCCCACGCCTCCGCGTCGGCGGAGGCCGTGTGGGCATCCGCGTCCGCCGGAGCCGCGGATGCGGGCCGTTCGGTTGCGGTGACTGACATGTCGGTTGCCCCTCCTTGAGACGCCGTCATGGAAGCACACCCGTCCATTCTCGTGGGACACCTTCGGAGAGTCCGGTCTCCGCTGCCTCCTGCAACAGTAATGACCAGGGGGAGCCCGCCAGAACCCTGCCTGCGGCCGCCGAGCTGGAATTCCAGGGCGGCGTCAGTGGGCCGCGGCGGCTGCGGGGAGGCGGCTGCGGACCTCGTCGTAGCGGTGCAGGACGAGGCGGGCCAGCTCGGGGGCGTCCCCCAGGGCTTCGGCGACGGTGACCGCGCCGCCGCCCGCGCCGAGCGCCTGGGTGCGCACCCGGTCGGCGAAGAAGCCCGGGGCGAGCAGGTAGGGGAGGACGGCGACGCGCGCGGGCGCGTCCGGGCCCTCCAGCAGGGCGGCGACGGCCTCGCCCGGAGCGGGATCAGCCATCGACGCATACGCCGGCACCGCGCACCGCCAGCCGCCGCGGGCCGCCAGCGCCGCAGCCGCCCCGGCCACGACCCGGTTCGCCGCCGGGTCGCTGGAGCCCGCCGAGGCAAGTACCAGGGCCGTGTCCGGCCCGGGAGCCGCCCCAGCCTCGGCGAGCCGCCGCTCGGCCGCCTCCAGCAGCAGCGGGTGCGGCCCGAGCACGCCGGCCTGCTCCAGCCGCAGCCGCGGCCACTGCTCGCGGGCCCGGTCCAGGGCCGCGGGCAGGTCGGTCCCGCTGTGGTAGGCGGCGGTCAGCAGCGCCGGCACGACCACCGCGGCGCGTGCGCCGCCGGCGGCCAGCCCGGCCAGCTCGTCGCCGACCGACGGCGCTGAGCGCTCCAGGAATGCGGTCCGGACCTCGGTTCCGGGGCGCAGCGAGCGGACCCGGGCCGCGATGCGCCGGACCGTCTGCGGCGACCGCGGGTCGGCGCTGCCGTGCGCGGTCAGCAGCAGCGGGGGGTGGTCGGGACCGGGCGGGGCGCCCACGGGACCGGACGGGGGATGCGGCGGAGGCGCCACGGCCCCTCCCTTCGGATCGGCTTCGGATCGGCGCGGAGCTGGGGCGGTGCGGCGGGGGGAAGAGCAGCAGGGGAGGGGCCGTCCAGTGCGGACCCACCGGGGGCGGCCGGGTGCAGCGGCCGCCCCTGCCGCTGCTCCGTCCCAGCCGCGGCAGGGGACCGGCGGGGCCGGTGCGGAGTACCGCTGCGGCCCCGCCGGCGCGTGCGGCGTCACACGTGGATGCCGCACTCCGTCTTGCCGGTACCCGCCCAGCGCCCGCTGCGCGGGTCCGCACCGGGCTCGACCCGCGAGGTGCACGGCTCGCAGCCGATCGACGGGAAGCCGTCGTACTGCAGCGGGTTGACGATGACGCCGTGCTCGGCCATGTAGGAGTCGACGTCGTCGTCGCTCCACGCGGCGATCGGGTTCACCTTCACCATGCGGCGCCGCCGGTCCCACTGCACCACCGGGACATCGCGGCGGGTCGCCGCATCCTGGCGGCGCAGACCGCTCAGCCACGCGGCGTAGGGGGCCAGCGCCTCCTTCAGCGGCTCCACCTTGCGCAGGTGGCAGCAGATCGACGGGTCGCGGCCGTGCAGCCGCGGCCCCAGGTCGCGGTCCTGCTCGGCCACGGTGCGCCGCGGCTCCACGTTGCGGAGGCTGATCGGGTAGGCGGCCGCGACGGCGTCGCGGGTGCCGATGGTCTCGGCGAAGTGGTAGCCGGTGTCGAGGAAGATGACGTCGATGCCGGGCACCGTGCGCGACACCAGGTCGACCATCAGCGCGTCCGCCATCGACGACGTCATGCACAGCCGGTCGCCGAACTCGGCGGCCGCCCACGCGACGACCTCGTCGGCCGTCGCACCCTCCAGCTCCCGGGCGGCCCGCTCGGCGCGGCGGCGCTCCGCCTCGTCCGACCGGGCCGCGCCGGCTCTCGCCGCTTCCCCGGCAGGAATGGCAGTACTCATCGCGTCTCCTCCGCACGGGCCTCGGGGGTGCTGCCGGCACCGGGTCCCGCCGAACCGCCGCCGGTGAAGGAGGCGGTTCGCAGCCCGGCGAACTTGACGCGGAAGACGCGGGCGCACGCCAGGCACGCCCACGCATAGCCCGCGCCCTTCTCCGCATCGCCCTCGTGCGGCTCCAGGTCCTCGTCGCCGCAGTAGGGGCAGTAGTGGGGTGCGGCGCGCTCGCTCACTTCAGATCCGCCTCCCCGGCGCGCGCCGCCCACAGCGCGAACGGCTCGCCCTCCTCGCGCTGGTCGAGGAAGCGGCGCAGCAGCCGCTCCACGTAGTCCGGCAGGTCCTCGGCGGTCGTCTTCAGCCCGCGCACCTTGCGGCCGAACGCCGCGTTCAGCCCCATCGCGCCGCCCAGGTGCACCTGGAAGCCCTCCACCTGCTCGCCGCCGGGGCCCGGGACGAGCTGGCCCTTGAGCCCGATGTCGGCGACCTGGATGCGCGCGCAGGAGTTCGGGCAGCCGTTCAGGTTGATGGTGACCGGCTCGGGGAAGTCGGGCAGCCGCCGCTCCAGCTCGTCGATCAGGTCGGACCCGCGCGCCTTCGTCTCCACGATCGCGAGCTTGCAGAACTCGATGCCCGTGCACGCCATGGTCTGGCGGCGGAACACGCTCGGCCGCACCTGCAGGTCCTCGGCCTCCAGGGCCGCGACGATGGACTCGGTGCGGTCGGTGCCGATGTCCAGCACGACGAACTTCTGGTCGGCGGTGGTGCGGACCCGGTCCGAGCCGTGCGCCTCCGCGATGTCGGCGATCCGCGCCAGCTTCGTGCCGCTCACCCGCCCCACCCGCGGCGCGAAGCCCACGTAGTTGCGGCCGTCGTTCTGGGCGTGCACGCCGATGTGGTCGCGGCGCAGCCCCGGGTCGAGCTCGGCGGCCGGACCGTCCGGCAGCGCGTAGCCCAGGTACTCCTTCTCCATCACCTCGCGGAACTTCTCCGGGCCCCAGTCCTTGATCAGGAACTTGATCCGCGCTCGGTGCCGGAGCCGCCGGTAGCCGTAGTCCCGGAAGATCGAGCAGACGGCGGCCCAGACCTCGCTGACCTTCGCCGGCTCGACGAACACGCCGATCCGCTTGGCGAACATCGGGTTGGTGGACAGCCCGCCGCCGACGAACAGGTCGTAGCCGGGCGTGCCGTCCGGGCCCGCGACGCCGGCGAAGGCCACGTCGTTGATCTCGTGGTTGCCGCAGTGCACCGAGCAGCCCGACACCGACGTCTTGAACTTGCGCGGCAGGTTCGAGAAGAGCGGGCTGCCGATGTGGTCGGTGCCGATCTCCTCGATCTGCTCTGTCGCGTCCAGCGTCTCGGCGGCGTCCACGCCGGCGACCGGGCAGCCCATCACCACGCGCGGGGTGTCGCCGCACGCCTCCGTCGTGGACAGGCCCACCGCCTCGAGCTTCTCCCAGATCGCCGGGACGTCCTCGATGCGCACCCAGTGCAGCTGGATGTTCTGCCGGTCGGTGATGTCGGCGGTGTCCCGGCCGTAGGCCGTGGAGATCTCGGCGACGGCGCGCAGCTGCGCGATGCTGAGCTGGCCGCCGTCGATCCGGATCCGCAGCATGAAGTAGCGGTCGTCGAGCTCCTCGGGCTCCAGCACCGCGGTCTTGCCGCCGTCGATGCCCGGCGCGCGCTGCGTGTACAGCCCGTACCAGCGCATCCGGCCGCGCAGGTCGGCCGGGTCGATCGAGTCGAAGCCCGCCTTGGAATAGATGTCGATGATGCGGCGGCGGACGTTGAGCCCGTCGTCGTTCTTCTTGTTCTCCTCGTTCTTGTTCAGCGGCTCGCGGTAGCCGAGGGCCCACTGGCCCTCCCCGCGGCGCGGGCGGGGTCGGGACGCGGGCGCGTCGGATGCGGAAGGCGCGGACCTGGGAGGCATTGCCTGGGATCCTCCGTGCGGATCGCGGGGCGCGGGCGGCCCGCCGCGAACCGCGCACGCAGATCGGCCCGCCGGCACGTCATCGTGGCTCGGCGTGGTCGGGTGATCCGGTGCGGGGAGGACGTCGGCGCCGCTCGTGCCCCGGCTCGGGCGGGGCGGAGTGCGGGGGCGGTCGGCGCGGGGTCGTTCCCGCGCCGGCGCGGATAGTCAGCCGACGGTGCGACAGATGGCGCTGCTGACCCGAAGGAAGTCCACGTGCCGGCGCACGCGGAGCATCGGGTCGATCGCAGTCGTCATGCCAACGACGATGGCACGCCGCGGCGCCGGATGTCCAGGTCCGGCCGCAACCCGGCTCCCGTGACGCGGGTCACGGGGGCCGGGTTGCCGGAGCCGCTGCGCGGGTCACGGGCCGCTCCCTGCTCCGACACGTTTGGGCGACAGAGCGCTCTGCCGGACGGCGGCCGCCGCCCCGCCCACGTACCGTTGTGACGTGTGAGGGAACGTCTGGAGAGCTCCGCCGGCCAGGCGGTGGACGCGGTCCGCCAGTGGGCGGGGACCCGCCCGGTCGCGGGCGGCGCCGTGCTGCTGGTTGCGCGCACCGCCCGCTCGGTGACCCAGACCCGG
Organism: Nocardiopsis coralliicola; assembly: GCF_054779695.1. Lineage (NCBI taxonomy): Bacteria > Bacillati > Actinomycetota > Actinomycetes > Streptosporangiales > Nocardiopsidaceae > Nocardiopsis > Nocardiopsis coralliicola. Next base: position 65,494 of record NZ_BAAGXT010000031.1, read on the forward strand.
ATCCTCGGCCTCGCCGCGGAGTCCGCCTTCTTCTCACTGCTGTCGCTGCCCGCGCTGCTGCTGGGCCTGGTCGGCACGTTGGGCCACCTCACGTCCGTGCTCGGCGCGGACACGGTCTCCGAGATCCGCAGGCAGCTGCTCGCGCTGGCCGCTGACGCGCTCACCAGCGAGACCGTGGACAGCCTGGTCGCGCCGCTGGTGGACTCCTTCCTGCGCGGCGCCCAGGGCGGGGTGCTCTCGGTGACGTTCCTGGTGTCGCTCTGGTCCGGGTCGCGGGCGCTCAACGTGTTCATCGAGGCCATCACCATCTCCTACGGCCTCGACGGGCTGCGCGGCTACGTGCGCCAGCGCATCCTCGCGCTGCTGGCCTACCTCGGCGCACTCGTGTTCTGCCTGGTGGTACTGCCGGTGATGGTGGTAGGGCCGGACGTCGTCGCCGCCCTGCTGCCCGCCGCGACCGGCTACCTGGGGCTGCTGTACTGGCCGACGGTGGCGGCGGCCTCCGTGGCAGCGGTGACCGCCCTCTACCTGCTAGCGGTGCCGGAGCGCGTCTCGGTGCGGCGGCTGCTCCCCGGCGGGGTATTGGCGACCGCCATCCTGATGGTCGGCTCGGCGCTGCTCCGGGTGTACCTGGACGCCTCTTTCGGGCAGCCGAACATCTACGGCTCGCTGTCGTCGCCGATCGCGGTGCTGGCGTGGCTGTGGCTGATGGCGTTCGCCGTCCTCATCGGCTCGTCGCTGAACGCCGAGATCGACCTGATGTGGCCGACGCCGCGCACCGCTGCCGCCCGCGCCGAGCTGGCCGCCCACCGGCACCGCCGCGCGACCCGCCAGGTCCAGCGGCACGAGCAGGCCCTCCAGGAGGCCCACGAGCGCCGCGGCGGAGACGGCTCCGGCTCCGAAGGCGGGGCGGAAGGCGGGGCTGCGGCCGATGCCGGGGACGCAGCCCCCGGGGCCAGCGGGGCCGGCGGGGACGGCGGGGACGGCGGGGCTGCGCGCGGAGGCTCCGGAGGCGGGGAGAGCGCTGCGGACGGAAGTTCCGGCGGCGTGCAGAGCCCCGCAAGCACAGCGGCGGCCAGCGCGGCCGGGGACCAGAGCCCCGCGGCGGCGCCGGACTGCGCACCCGGCGCCGGTGAGCGCGGTGCAGGGCGCGAGGGCGGCGCGGACGGACCGGAGCGCGGCGGGCCAGGCGCCGCCGAGGCGGAAACCGCGCCGCACGGCGGCGAGGGCGCGCCCGAAGGCGACGCCGACCGCGGGGCGCGCTCCGGTGCCGACGACGGACGGAGCGGAGCGCCGGACGCCGGCCTTGCCACCCCCGAACAGGCCCCGCTCCCCGGCCGCGCCCCGGAGACCGGGACCCGCGACGGAGCCTGACCCCGCCGCCCGCCCCTTTGCGGAGCGGTCTCCCGCGCGGGGAATCGGCGGGTGCGCTTCCGCGGCAGCAGACAGGGCCGAAAGCGCAGGTGTGCCGGGAATCGGGCATCCTGGAGCGGTTCCTCCCGTCCGCTCCCTCCCGACAGGCAGGCCCTGACCATGCCCCGCCGCACCGCACGTCCCGCACCGGCCGCCGGCCCGCACCCCCGATCCCGCCGACCGCGCACCGTCCGCGGGGCGGTCGCCGCCGTCCTCGCAGCGCTGCTGCTGCTGGCCGCCGGCTACGCCGCCGAGCGCCTCGGCCTGATCGGCGGCCCCGGCGGGGAGCAGGGGCCCGGCAGCGGCGCCGCTGCCGCCCGGGAGGCACTGGACGGCCTGCCCGTGCAGCCGGCGCAGGAGCGCGGCGACTACGACCGCGACGCCTTCGGCTCCGGCTGGACCGAGACCGACGGCTGCTCCACCCGCCACACCGTCCTCGCCCGCGACCTGGACGCCGTGCAGACCGAGGGCTCGTGCACCGTGGTCGCCGGTGAGCTGGACGACCCCTACACCGGCACGCAGATCGCGTTCACGGCGGACGACCCCCAGGCCGTCCAGATCGACCACATCGTGCCGCTCTCCCTGGCGTGGCGCAGCGGCGCCGCCGACTGGGAGCGCGACCGCCGGGTCGAGTTCGCCAACGACCCGGGCAACCTCGCCGCCGTCGACGGCCCCGCCAACTCGGCCAAGGGCGACGACGGTCCCGCCGAGTGGCAGCCTGCTCCCGACGGCCGCTGCGACTACGCGGTCGCCTACATCGACGTCTCCGACCGCTACGCCCTCACCGTCGCCCCCGAAGACGCCGAAGCCCTGGAGGCGATGCTCGACTCCTGCTGAGGCGCGCGCCGGCCCGCGGCCAGCCGCGGCCCGGGCCGCGCGAGTCCAGCGGCGCCCGGGACGACCGGGCGGCCAACCCTCGGCCGCCGGCGGCCTCGGGTCTCCCCGCGCCGGCGCTCGCCGGGGCGCGGAGCCGGGCGTCCGGCTCCAGCAGCCCCGGCCTCCCCAGAGCTCCCAGAGTCGCGCCGGAACACTGCGGATAGTGACTGGCCGGATGCGGCCACGGCGGGGGGGCCGCGCGGTTCGAACGGCGCGGAGCTCTCGTCCGGGCCGCACCGAAGCGCCGCGGCCGGGGCGCTTCGCCGGGCTCCGCGGGCCGGGGTCCTGGCAGGTCGGGGGCGGTGCAGATGGTGCTGCCGGGGACTTCCGCAGAGGGCGTGGCCCAGGGGGACGCGTTCTCGGGGCGCCCGCAAAAGCCGGTGCAGAGGGCATCGTGCGGGACGATCCTGTTCCAGAGGGGGTCGTTATGCTCGACGGGGCCGATGCCGCACCCCGGCGTCCGGAACCGATCCTGCCGGGCGGTGACGCCCGTATCCCGCCCCATTCCGCACCAGGCGCACACGGGGCCGGCGCCGTGCCCGAGCGCCTTCGACACCGATGGACAGGTTCAGCACCACGATGAGCGCAGTGTTCCCCCAGCGCAGTGGACGGCCGGCGGTTCGGCTGTCCTCCGCCACCGCCCCGGGCGGCGCCCGATGAGCGCCGGGCCCGGGCCCGCGGGCGTGCACCACTACGCGGTGGTCGTCGTCATCGCCCCCGACGAGCGCAGCGCCGAGATCACCATCGAAGGCCGGACCAGTGTGATCCAGGGGGAGACGGCGCGGCAGGTACGCAGCGGCGCCATCGACGCCGCCGCCTCCTACGCCGCCCACCTCGGCCGCTCGGTCCTGGTCAACGCCACCGACGCCAACGGATCCTGGCAGCTGTCCGTCTCGCCCAGCGGAGTCGTGCAGACCGTGGGCGGCGACGACTCCGAGCTGACCGGCGCCCGCCAGTCCGGCAGCGGCAAGGGCCGGCGCATCCTGCTGGGCACGGCAGCGGGCGTCCTGGTGCTCACGGTGCTGGGCGGCGCCGGCTACTACGGGTGGACCCTGCTGGCGCCGGGCGGCGGCGAGCCCGGCAGCGACGGCGGCGGGCCGGCGCCGTTCACCGAGCGCCCCGTGCCGCCCGGCTTCGCCGCCGAGGCCGCCTGGAGCCACCCGATGGCCCAGGGGAGCGACCCGGCGGTGGCCCCCGACGGCTCGGCCGCGGCGTTCCTCGACCCCGACGACCGGCTCACCGTGATCGGTCCCGACGGCACCGAGCAGTGGAGCGAGGCGCTGCCCGCGCCGGCCGGCGACCTGGTCGTCCCGCCCTATTTCATCGCTGACCCGGCCGGCGGCGAAGGCTACGCCATTGCGCTCGCCTCGGCGGAGACGCTGTGGACCTACTCCGCCGACGGCGGCGAACCGGTCGCCACCGAGATCGCCGACGGCGCCCGCGTCTCCTACGCCGGGCGCGCGCCGATGGTCGAGGACGGCGGCGACGTCTTCGTTCCGGACGGCTCCGGGGACCTGGTCGAGGTCGCCCCGTCCGAGCGCGGCTACGGCGCGATGCTCTACGACGGCGAGCGCGTGCTCACCGCGGTCGTGGACGGCCCCTGGATCTGGGAGTCGCCGGGGGGCGGAGCACCCGAGGAGGTCGCGCCCGAGGTGCCGCAGGGCGCCGGCGACATGGCTGAGCTGCTGACGGCGCGCGCCGAGCACGTCGTCGTGCTGTGGGAGGCCGGCGGCGGGGATTCGGTCGTCGCGGTGCACGATGCCGCCGACGGCGCGGTGCTGGCCCAGGCCGCTGCGGACGAGGACGACCTGGCCGAGGCGCGCTGGGTCTACGGCGACACGGTCGCCGCCTACGGGCCGATCGTCTTCGACCTGGAGGAGGGCGGCGGGACCGATACCGGTATGGCGCCGGTGAGCGCGTCGGGCGGCCAGGTCTACGGAGAACTCGACGGCGGCGAGGTCGTCGTCGACGCATCGGGGGAGACGCAGGAGATCGCCGAGGGCACCGCCAAACCGTGGGGCCTGCTGGACGGGCACGCGGTCGTGGTCGCCGGCGGCACCGCCTACGGACTCACCCCTGAATGAACCCCCTGAACGACGAAAGGAGCAGGATGGCGAACGCACGACGCGCATTTGGCGTCGCCGCCGCGGGGCTGCTGGCCGCCGGATTCTCCGGAGCGCCGGCGATGGCCGACGAAGTCGAGCCGGTCGAGCCGGTCGAGGCCGCGGAGCCGGTCGAGGCCGCAGAGGGATCGCCCGAGGGCACCCTCATCGACCTGGAGGTCGGTTCCGAGGGCGTCTCGGCCTCTGTCGAGAACCCGCTCGACCCGATCCTTCCGGACCCGACGCCGCCGCAGCCGGAGCCGCCCGGCGGGGACGACCCCGAGGAGCCCGGCCCCGGTGACCCGACCGAGCCCGGTGAGCCGGGTGACCCGGGCGACCCCGGTGACCCGGGTGACCCGGGCGACCCCGGCGATCCGGGTGACCCCGGTGACCCGGGTGACCCGGGCGACCCGGGCGACCCGGGTGACCCCGGCGACCCGGGGAACCCTCCGGGTGAGGGCGACCCGACCGACCCGCCGGCTCCGCCGAACCCGCCGGCCGACGAGGGGCCTGGCGGCCCCGGTGACGGTGGCGGTGACGGCGGCGAGTCCGACGAGGGCTCTGACGAGGGTGCCAGCGCTCCCGCCGCGGGCGGTTCCGACGACGGTCCGTCGGAGCTCCCGGTCACCGGCGTGAGCGAGCTCGAGGGCTTCGTCCTCGGCGGTGTCCTCGCCACCGGCCTCGGTGCGCTGACGATCTACGCCAGCCGCCGCTCGGCCACTGCGCCGCTGGCCTGACCGGCCGGCGCGCCACCGGCCCCGTCCGCACCCGCGGGCGGGGCCGTTCTCTGCCTCCACCGCGCCGGCTGCCGGCGGCCGGCGGGCACCATCGCGGTGACCGCCCGGGCGCCGGCAGTCGCGCGCATCCCGCACTGCCGCCGCGCTGTGCGGAGCCGAGGACGGCGCGGCCCCGGCTGCCGAGATCACGGGCGCCAGTGGAGCACGCCCGCACCGCCGTCCGCCGGCTGCGCGGCGATGCCGGTGCGGCGAAGGGCCGGCACCGGCGCCGCCACCGCGCCTGTCGGCACGCCGCTGGCGCGGCGAACGCCGAAGACGCCGCTCGGACCGCAACCGGGCGGACCGGTGCCACTCGGCCGCTCGCGGGCCGGCCGGCTGGCACGGTCCAGCTGCTCGCCGATGCGTACTGCCGCCCCGTGCCGGTCGCGCCCCGCCCGGACCAGTGCGGCGGTCCCGCGCGTCCGCGCCGCCGGGGCCGCCGGCGT
>NZ_BAAGXT010000032.1:0-70800 GCF_054779695.1 Nocardiopsis coralliicola
AGCGGCGGCTCAGCGGCGCCGCCGCCCGCTGCTGCGCTCCGCCGGCGCCGGTCCGGATGCTGGACCGGCGCCGCCGGAGCGGGAGGGGCCGCGTGGGCGGGGGCCGGCCGGGGCACGGCGCGCTCGGCCGGGCGATCCGCTGCCGGCCGGCCCCAGTGCCAGGCGGGGAGGGGAACCCGCCCTAGCCGAAGAAGACCTCGGCCTCGGCGTAGCGCTCGGCGGGGACGGTCTTGAGCTCGTCGGTGGCCGCGGAGAGCGGCACCCGGACGATGTCGGTGCCCTGCAGGGCGACCATCTTGCCCCAGTCGCGGCTGTGCACCGCGTCGATCGCGTGCACGCCGAGCCGGGTGGCGAGCACCCGGTCGAACGCCGACGGCGTGCCGCCGCGCTGCACGTGGCCGAGCACCACCGAGCGCGCCTCCTTGCCGGTGCGCTGCTCCAGCTCCTCGGAGAGGCGCTGGCCGATGCCGCCGAGGCGGACGTGGCCGAACGCGTCGCGCTCGCCGGTGGACAGCTCCATCTGGCCTTCCTTGGGGTGCGCCCCCTCGGCCACCACGATGATCGGCGCGTACTGGGTGCGGAAGCGGCTCTCCACCAGCCCCACGACCTCGTCGATGTCGAACGGGCGCTCCGGGATCAGGATCACGTTGGCACCCGCGGCCATGCCGGAGTGCAGCGCGATCCAGCCGGCGTGCCGGCCCATGACCTCGACGACCAGCGCGCGGTGGTGCGACTCGGCGGTGGTGTGCAGCCGGTCGATCGCCTCCATCGCGATGTTCACCGCGGTGTCGAAGCCGAAGGTGTAGTCGGTGGCGTTGAGGTCGTTGTCGATCGTCTTGGGGACGCCGACCACGTTCACGCCCTGCTCGGTCAGGCGCGCGGCGACACCGAGCGTGTCCTCGCCGCCGATGGCGACGAGCGCGTCGATGCCGAGCCCGGCCATGTTGTCCTTGACCCGCTCCACGCCGCCCTCGATCTTCATGAGGTTGGTGCGCGAGGACCCCAGGATCGTGCCGCCGCGCGGCAGGATGCCGCGGACCGCGGCCCGGTCCAGCGCCATCGTGTCGCCCTCGAGCGGACCGCGCCAGCCGTCCCGGAACCCGACGAACTCGTGGCCGTAGTCATTGATGCCCTTGCGGACGACCGCCCGGATGACGGCGTTCAGCCCCGGGCAGTCGCCGCCGCCGGTCAGCACCCCGACTCGCATGCGGGCTCCTCCTCGATGTTGTGTGATCGTGTCCGCGCCTGCCGCCCGGATCCGGTAAGCAGGGCGCCGCGGGCGCCGCGCGCCGGCGTAGAGAACCCTTGACCCACAAGCCCGCCGGCGTCAGCCTATCGGCAGCGGTGTGACCGGCATCACGGACGCACGCGCCCATGCGTTGCGGTCGGGCCGCTCCGGGTAAGTCACTGCCTGCGGCGGCACGTCGGGAAGGCTCTGCGCCACGCCGGCGCCGCCCGCATGGTCTAGACCATAGTCGCCCGACGCACTGGAGGCCAACACATGTCCGTCCTGACGATCGACGCCGGAACCACTGGCGTCACGGCCCTCGTGGTCGGCGAGGACGCCCGCGTCCTCGCCAAGGGATACCAGGAGTTCCCGCAGCACTACCCGGAGTCGGGCTGGGTCGAGCACGTTCCCGAGGAGATCTGGCAGGCGACGCTCGCCGCCTGCCGGTCCGCCATCGACGCCTCCGGTACGACACCGACCTGCATCGGCATCACCAACCAGCGCGAGACGGCGGTGCTGTGGAACCGCAAACGCGGCTCGTCGCCGCGGCGCGCCGTGGTCTGGCAGGACCGGCGCACCGCCGACATCTGCCGCGAGCTCGCCGACGCCGGGCATGAACCGCGCGTCACCGAGCTCACCGGTCTCCGGCTCGACCCGTACTTCACCGGCACGAAGCTCACCTGGATCAAGCGGAACGATCCGCGTGCGTGGGCGGGCGTGGAATCCGGCGAGACCGTCGTCGGCACCGTCGACTCCTACATCGTGGCGCGGCTGACCGCGGGCGCCCGGCACGTCACCGACGCCAGCAACGCCTCGCGCACGCTGCTCTACGACATCCGGACCGGCCAGTGGTCCGAGGAGCTGTGCGCGCTGTTCGGTGTCCCGATGGCGGCGCTGCCCGAGGTGGTGCCCTCCTACGGCGACATCGGCGTCAGCGACCCGGACGAGTTCCTCGGCCTGCGGCTGCCCATCGCGGGCATCGCCGGCGACCAGCAGGCCGCCATGTTCGGCCAGACCTGCTACGCGCCGGGTGACTCCAAGTGCACCTACGGCACGGGCTCGTTCATCCTGGTCAACACCGGGGAGCAGCCGGTGCCGGCCGAGCAGGGCCTGCTCAGCACGGTGCTGTGGCAGCACCCGGACGGCCGGGTGGAGTACGCGCTGGAGGGCTCGATCTTCGTGACCGGCGCCGCGGTGCAGTGGCTCCGCGACGGGCTGGGCCTCATCGACAGCGCCCCGCAGTCGGAGGCGCTGGCCCGCAGCGTCTCCAGTTCCGACGGGGTGGTGTTCGTGCCGGCCCTGACCGGGCTCGGCGCACCGGACTGGGACCCGCACGCCCGCGGCTCGATCTTCGGCATCACCCGCGGAACCGGCCGCGCGCACCTAGTGCGGGCCACGCTGGAGGCGATCGCGTTCGAGGTGCGCGACGTCGCCGAGGCCATGGAGCGCGCCTCCGCCACGAGCCTTCCCGAACTGCGGGTGGACGGCGGGGCCTCTTCCAACAACCTGCTCTGCCAGCTTCAGGCCGACCAGCTCGGCGTCCCGGTGGCCCGGCCCCAGGTGCAGGAGACGACGGCGCTGGGCGCCGCGTTCCTCGCCGGCCTCGGCACCGGCGTGTGGTCCTCAACGGACGAGCTGCGCGAGACCTGGAAGCTCGACCACCGCTTCGCGCCGGCCGAGCAGGACAACGCCGCCTACGACCGCTGGCGCGCCGCGGTCGAGCGCTCCAAGGGCTGGGCGGAGCTCGGCTGATTCGGGTGGACCCAGCCGGACCCGGGGGCGGCGCCAGGCCGGCCGCCCCCGGTACGTTCTCGGCAGTCAGTAGGCGGTGAATATCCCGGTATCCAGCTGGGTCCCGAAAGGCTCCGGCAGCGTCAGCGGCTTTCCGAAAGCGACCCGTTCGTCTTCGATGTAACCGTCGTCGCGGGGGGTCGAATACAGAGTTACCGTGCCCGTCAGGGGGTCGATCAGCAGATAGAGCGGGATTTGGGCCTGGGCGTAGACGGCGAGCTTCCGCTCGCGGTCCTGCACCTTGCTCCCTGGTGAGACAACCTCCGAGGCGAGGAGGACGTGCTCTGGCCCAATCGAGTGATCATCGGTTGCGAGCACCTCGGTGGGAGCTACAAACAGATCCGGGATCACTGCACGGGTTGTTCGATCCATTCGGATTTCGAAATGGTCTTCGGTCCGCGTCTCCGAAGGAAGATACGGGTCCAGAGCGGTGCGCAGCCGCCAGACGTTGTGCTGGTGCTTGCCGCTCGGGGTCGGGGACATCACGATGCCTTCGTCTCCCAGGATCTCTGCCCGGTATCCATCCGGCACCTCAAGCTGGTCCAGGGTCGCGAAGAGCTGATCGCCGTGCCGTCCGACCTGCTGCTCCGCCCGTTCCGCGGCCGGCGTTCCAGTCGGCCGTTCAGCGGTAATCGGCATTTCGCTCCTTCGTACCAAGAGGTGCCTCCCGAGAGTGTGGAGCCCCGCGCCGCCGCTGCGCAGCGGAATCTCTGATCCCGTACCCAGATTACGTGTCCAGCTCGCGCTCGATCGCGTAGCGGACCAGCTGGGCGCGGTTGTGCAGGTGGAGTTTGGCGAGCGTGTTCTGGACGTGGTTCTGGACCGTCCGGTGGGAGATGCCGAGGCGCTCGGCGATCCGCTTGTAGGCGAGGCCCTTGGCGACCTGGCGCAGGACCTCGGTCTCGCGCTGGGTGAGCTCGGGGGCGCCGGCGGCGTCCGGCTCCGGGGCGGCGGCCATCCGGCGGTACTCGCCGAGGACCAGGCCGGCCAGGCCCGGCGTGTAGACGGCCGCGCCGCGGTGCACCCGGCGCACCGCGTCCAGCAGCTCCTCGCGGGAGGCCGACTTCACCAGGTAGCCGGTGGCGCCGGCCTTCACCGCGTCCAGGACGTCCTGCTGCTCGCCGCTGGCCGACAGCACCAGCACCCGGGGCGGCGCGTCGCCGCCGAGCAGCGCGCGCGTCACCTCCACCCCGCTCGCGTCGGGCAGGTGGAGGTCGAGCAGGACGACGCTGGGACGGGCCGCCGGCGCGACCCTGACCGCCTTCGCCGCGTCACCGGCAGCGGCGACCACGTCGAAGCCGGCCTCGGCCAGGTCGCGGGCGATCGCGTCGCGCCACATCGGATGGTCGTCGACGACCATGATGCGGATCTCCGCGTCTCCGCCGTCCGCCGCACCGGCGTCTGCGCCAGCCGCGCCGCCGTCGCGGCCCTGTGCTCCGGGGGATTCCATGAGCGAACCCTACCGGCGCGCCAGGGCCCCGTCAGGAGCCCGCAGGCGGCGCTGCAGCGGCGCGGTCCCACTCCGCCGGCTCCCGCTCGCTGCACGGGTACGCCAGGGCGTGCCGGGCGGATCACCGCCCTGCGGCGCACCGGCGCCGGCGCCGCCCGCGACGAGCGCCATCCACCAAACACAACCTAGTCGTCGCCGCGCGGTCCGCCTCTGGGCGGCCGGTCCTCCGGCGGTCCGTTCGGCTCCGAGGGGGCGAACGGGTTGACGATGAGCTCGACCTCGTCGCCCTTGCGGGCCGGGCCCTTCGGGGTGTAGTCGGCCACCCGGTCGCCGCCGATCACGACGGTGACCTTGACCGTGAACCCGAGGTCCTCCAGTTCCTTCTGCGCATCCTCGACCGGGCGGCCGACCAGGTCGGGGATCTCGATCTCCTCCGGTCCGGTGGACACGGTGAGGGTGACCTCGTCCCCGGCGCCGACCTTGGTCCCGCCCTCGGGGTCCTGCGAGATGACCTTGCCCTCGTCGACGTCGTCGCTGGAGTCCTGCTCCACCGAGACCGCGACGCCGGCGGCCTCCAGTTCCTCGCGGGCGGGCTGCTCGTCCTTGCCGGTCACGTCCGGCACTTCGAAACCGGTGCTGACCGTCAGCTCGACCGCCGCCTCGCGGTCCGCGTCGGCCCCGGGGCCGGGGTCGGTCGACAGGACGGTGCCCGGATCGGCGTCGCGGGAATCGGCCTCGGTCTCGCTCAGGTTGGTGAAACCGGCGTCCTCGAGCGCCTTGCGCGCGTTCTCGACCGGCGTGCCCTCCACGTCCGGCAGCTCCGCCGTGCGCGGGCCCTTGGACAGGTTCACGGTGACCGTCTCGCCGGGCAGGATCCGCTCGCCAGCGGCCGGGGACGCTTCGGCGACCTCGCCCTTGGCGGCGTCGTCGCTGTACACCTGCTCTTCGGAGACGGTCAGCTTCAGGTCGGCCTCGGCCAGTACCCGCGCCGCCTCCTCGCGCTCCGCGCCGACCAGGTCCGGCACCGCTTCGTAGCGGCCGGAGAAGCTCCACCAGCCGATCCCCAGCAGCACCAGGGCCAGGACTGCGGCGGCGATGCCGAGCGGGACGCGGTTGCGCATCCAGAAGCCGTAGCCGCCGGGGCGGCCGCCGCCGGCGTCTGTACCGGCGGCGGAGTCGGCGCCGTCCCCGGCCGCCGGGGGCGGCGGCAGGTCGGAGACGAGCGTGTCGTGCCGCGGCGCGGTGCCGCCGGCCGGGACATGCTGCGGCAGGGCGGCGGCCAGGGAAGCGTTCGGACCGGACTCCGGCGTGCCGCCGGTGACCTGCAGCAGCGCGGAAAGGTACTGGCCGGCGTCGCCGGGACGGTACCGCGGGTCGCGCTCGGTGGCGCGGGTGACCAGCAGGTCCACCTCGGGCGGCACGCCCGACACCACCCGGGACGGCCGCGGTACGTCCTCGTTCACGTGCTGATAGGCGACCGCGATCGTGCTGTCTCCGGTGTGCGGCTGGGAGCCGGTGAGCAGCTCGTAGAACATCACGCCGGCCGCGTAGACGTCGCTGCGCGCGTCGGCGGCGCCGCGCTCGATCTGCTCCGGTGCGAGGTAGGCGGCCGTGCCCATCAGGGTGCCGGTCTTCGTCTGCCCCTGGCCGGAGGATTCCACGGCGCGGGCGAGGCCGAAGTCGGCCACCTTCACGCCGCCGTCATCGGTCAGCAGGACGTTCTCCGGCTTGACGTCGCGGTGCACCATGCCGGCCTGGTGGGCCGCGCTCAGCGCGGACAGCACCGCGGACATGACCTGCAGCGCCTCCCGCACGCCGAACCGCCCCATCGCGCCGAGCATGTCGCGCAGCGTGCGCCCGGGCACGTACTCCATCGCGAGGAACACGTGGCCCTGGTCCTCGCCCTGGTCGAAGACCTGGACGACGTTGGGGTGGGAGAGCCGGGCCACCGAGTGCGCCTCGTTGATGAAGCGGCGGACGAACTCGGGGTCCTGCGCCAGCGAGGGGTGCATGACCTTCAGCGCCAGCCGGCGGTCGAGGCGCAGATCGTGGGCGAGGTAGACAGTGGCCATACCGCCGCCCGCGATGCGCGACTCGACGACATAGCGACGGTCGAGCGTCGCCCCTATCAGCGGGTCGGCAGTCGTCTTGTCCACAGAAGCGCAGTCTAGGGGTGTTCGACCGGCGGGGACGACGCCTGGGCGTGTCGCCGCACCGGAATCCTGCCCGCGCGGCGCGCGCTCCGCCCCGCACGCACGGCGTCGCGCATCGCCTGCGCCATCAGCACCGGATCCTGTGCGCGGGTGACCGCGGTGGCGAGCAGCACGGCGTCGCAGCCCAGCTCCATGGCCTGCGCGGCCTCGCTCGCGGTGCCGATGCCCGCGTCCACGATGACCGGCACCGACGCCTGCTCCACGATGAGTTCGAGGTTGTGCGGGTTGCGGATACCCAGCCCCGAGCCGATCGGTGCGGCCAGCGGCATGACCGCGGCGCAGCCGAGGTTCTCCAGCCGGCGCGCCAGCACTGGGTCGTCGTTGGTGTAGGGGAGCACGGTGAAGCCGTCGTCGACCAGCAGCTCGGCCGCGTCCAGCAGCTCGACCGGGTCGGGCAGCAGGGTGTGCTCGTCGGCGACCACCTCCAGCTTGACCCAGTCGGTCTCCAGGGCCTCGCGGCCCAGCTGCGCGGTGCGGACCGCCTCCGCCGCGGTGAAGCAGCCGGCGGTGTTGGGCAGCGGCGCGATGCCGTTGCGGGACAGCAGGTCCCACACCGAGCCCTCGGTGCCCGGCGTGACGCGGCGCAGCGCCACCGTGGTCAGCTCCGTGGCCGAGGCGAGGAGCGCCTGCTCCAGCACCGCCATCGACGGGGCGCCGCCGGTGCCGGTGATCAGCCGCGAGCCGAAGGACCGGCCCGCGATGACCAGCGGGTCGGAGCCCGCTGCGGAGCCCGGTGCCGGGCCGGTCGCGGCGGCCGCGGGTGCGGTGGTCTCGGTCATCGGTGTCCTCACCCTCCCTGGACTGCGGTCACGACGTCGACGCGGTCCCCGTCGGCGAGCGGCGCGCTGTCCCAGGACCCCCGGCGCACGACCGCGTCGTTGACGGCGGCGGCCACCCCGCCGGGCGCCTGTGTCAGGGCGCGGACCACATCGCCGACGGTACTGCCGTCGGGGTAGGCCCGGTGTTCTCCGTTGACGGTGATCTCCACGGCTGCGGCTCCTTCTCGGTACTCGTGCTGCTGGGCGGTCAGCGGGCTGCCCCGGCGCGTCCGGCCGGGGCCCGGTCCTGCGGCGGCTGCTCCGCGCCCTCCGGGCCGGGAGGGGCGCCGAACCGCGCCGCGGCGAAGCGCCGCGCGTGGTCCGGCAGCGGGTCGCCGGCGAGCACCGCGGCCAGCGCGTCGGCGGTCGCCGGGGTGAGCAGCACGCCGTGCCGGAAGTGCCCGGCGGCGAGGTGCAGCCCCTCCGGGCCGCCGCCGGCCGGGCCCAGCAGCGGCTCGTTGTCCGGCGAACCCGGCCGCAGGCCGACGCAGGCCTCGGCGATCTCCAGCTCGCCCACACCGGGCACCAGGGTGTGCGCGTCGCGGAGCACCTGGTAGACGCCGCCCGCGGTGAGCCGGGTGTCGGCGCCCACCTCCTCCTGGGTGGCGCCGACGACGATCTCGCCGTCGGCGCGCGGCACCAGGTACACCGGTACGCCCCGGACCAGGCCGCGCACCGTGCGGCCGACGATCGGCGGTTCACCCGGCGGGGTGCGCAGCCGCAGCAGCTGGCCCTTGACCGGGCGGAGCGGCGGAACCAGCCCCGGCGGCAGGCCGCCGATGGACGGGGTCCAGGCTCCGGCGGCGAGCACGACCTGCTCAGCGCGGACCAGCGCGCCGGAGTCGGTGTAGAGGCCGCGCACCCGCCCTCCGGCAGCGGCGAGAGCGGTGGCCCTGCCCGTGATCCGCCGCACGCCGCGGGCCGCTCCGGCCCGGCGCAGCGCCGCGAGGAGCCGCCGCGGATCGACCGAGTGGTCGCCGGGCACGTGCAGGCCGCCGCGTACGTCGGGGGAGAGCAGCGGCTCCAGCCTGCGGCACTGCCGCGAGGTCAGCCGCTCGGCGTCCATCCCGAGCCGGGCGTGCAGCGTGCCGAGCTCGGTGAGGCGGGAGATGTCGTCGGCGCCGAACGCGATCTGCAGCGTGCCGGCGGTGCTGAAGCCGGCGCAGCCTGCCTCGCCGGCGTCGGCCTCGGCATCGGCGATGAAACCGGGATAGCGGTCGCGGGAGACCGCGGCGAAGCGCATCAGCTCCTCTTCGCCGAAGACCGCCTCGGTGGCCGGGGTGAGCATGCCCGCGGCGACGGTCGAGGCCGCATTCGGCTCGGCGGCCGGTGCCACGACCGCCGTGCGCAGGCCGCGCCGCGCGGCCCGCCAGGCGGTGGCGAGGCCGATCAGCCCGCCGCCGGCCACCACCACGTCGAAGACGGCTCCGGAACCGCCGGGCGGCGCGGCGGCCGCTGCCGCAGCGCCGGGCGCCTCGGGGCCGGACGGTGTCGGGGGCATAGGTGCTCCTCCACTCCCTTCGCCGGAATGACCCGGATCAGGTTCTGCGGTCGAGGGCTCGCAGCCCCCCTCTCAGCCGGGTCCCACCCGGCTCCCGCGGGGATGTTCTCCCCCCATTCTAGGCACGGTGCGCCACCGCGCCCCGCGCGGGAGCGGCCCGGCCGGGGCCCGAGCGGCGCCGCGCTGACGCGCGGATATGGCACATTGGGGGTGTGAACGAGAACGACAAGAGCATCGACGACCTGGTCGGAGACTGGACCACCCTGCGGGACGCCGCGACCGGGATGGGCGTCTCGCCCAACCGGGTCAAGCAGTTCATCCGCGACCACAGGCTGATCGGCATCCGCCGCGCGGGCGAGCTGCAGATCCCCTCCGCGTTCCTGTCCGGGGACGACGTGGTGAAGGGCCTGCCCGGCACGCTCACCGTCCTGGCCGACTGCGGCTTCTCCGACGAGGAGGCGCTCGCCTGGCTGTTCACCGAGGACCCCACCCTGCCCGGCAGCCCGGTCCAGGCGCTGATCGAGAACCGCGGCACCGAAGTCCGCCGCCGGGCGCAGGCGCTGGCCCTGTAGGCCCGCCCCGCCCGAGTCCCCGCGCCGGGGGCGGCCGCTGCGTCCGGCGCGGCGGCCGCCCCCGGCACACCGCGCTTCCGCAGCCGCCGGGGGAGGGTGCCGTCCAGGCCCGCGGCCGGCCCCGCTCCAGCAGGGCCTCCGGCTGCCGGCCGTGCGCCCGCCTGCCGGGGCGGCCCGGTGCCCCCCGGACCTCGCCGCCCGGCGGTGAACCCCGGACAGTGGCGGACGCGCCCCCCGGCCTGCCCCCAGCGGCTCCGCACCGCCCCGCGCCGCGCGCGGGGCGCCCACCCCCAGGAGGCCCCATGAGCCCGACCGTCCGCGAGCGGTTCGCCCGCGCCCGCCTGTACCTGTGCACCGACGCCCGATCCGACCGCGGGGACCTGGAGTCCTTCCTCGATGCGGCACTCGCCGGCGGTGTCGACGTCGTCCAGCTGCGCGACAAGCGGCTGGAAGCCCGCCAGGAGCTGGAAGCGCTCGCCGCAGTGCGCGCCGCCTGCGCGCGGCACGGCGCGCTGATGGCGGTCAACGACCGGGCCGACCTGGCCCACGCGGCCGGCGCCGACGTCCTGCACCTCGGGCAGAACGACCTGCCGGTGCGGGCCGCGCGCGCCATCATCGGCGACGGCCCGGTGATCGGCCGCTCGAACAACACCGCGGAGGCGGCCGCCGCCTCGGCCGAGGAGCCCGGCACGGACTACTTCTGCGTCGGGCCCGTCTGGGCGACGCCCACCAAGCCCGGCCGCCCCGCGGCGGGCCTGGACCTGGTGCGCCGGGCCGCCGAACTGGCGGGCGGCCGGCCGTGGTTCGCCATCGGCGGCATCGGCCAGGACAACCTCGCCGACGTCATCGGCGCCGGCGCCCGCCGCGCCGTCGTCGTCCGCGCCATCACCGAAGCCGACGACCCCGAGGCCGCGGCCGCCGCCCTCGCCCGCCGCCTCGCCGCGGCCGCCGGCGGCGCCTGATCCCGCAGCAGGAGGCCACGGCTGCTGATCCGCGCCGGTTCCCCGGCGCCGGCGTGCACCGCAGCTCCGGCGGCTCCGTCCGCCGCGCCGTCCGCGCCGGCGGCCCCTGCCCCCGCCGCGGAGCGGGCGGCGTCCGTTGGGTAACGATCGGGGGCCGGATCTTCACCGACCGACCGGTCGTTCTTACGTTCGGTCCGAACGGCGGGTGACCGCCGTCACAGCCGAGTCGGGCGCCGGCGGAGCCGGCGGAAAGGCGGGCCGATGCGCAGCAGCATGCAGGACGTCCCTCTGTCAGTGGCGGACCTCGTCCGCTACGGCACCACCGTGCACGGCCGGTCCGAGGCCGCCACCTGGACCGGCGGCGGGTTCCGCCGCAGCACCTTCGACCAGGTGGGGCGGCGTGCCGCGCAGCTCGCGCACGGCCTGCGCGAGCTCGGGATCACCGGCGACGAGCGGGTCGCCACCTTCCAGTGGAACAACCGCGAACACCTCGAGGCCTACCTCGCCGTGCCCGCCATGGGCGCGGTCCTGCACACCCTCAACATCCGGCTGCACGCCGACCAGATCGCCTACATCGCCGAGCACGCCGAGGACCGCGCCGTCATCGCCGACGCCAGCCTCGTCCCGCTGCTGGCCCCGATGCTGCCGCGGCTCAGCACCGTCCGGCACGTCATCGTGGTGGAGGACGCGGAGGGCGGGGCCGGTGCGGCCGCGGCGCTGGCCGCGGAGGCGGCGGGCACCGGGATCGCCGTGCACGCCTACGAAGAGCTCATCGGCGGCCGGCCCGAAGAGTTCCCCTGGCCCGCCGCCGACGAGCGCGACGCCGCCGCGCTCTGCTACACCTCCGGCACCACCGGCGACCCCAAGGGCGTCGCCTACAGCCACCGCTCCATCTGGCTGCACTCGATGCAGGTGTGCATGTCCGACGGGCAGGGCCTGGCCCAGTCCGACCGCGCGCTGGCCGTCGTCCCGATGTTCCACGCCATGTCCTGGGGGCTGCCGTACGCGGCGCTGATGGTCGGCGCTTCGCTGCACCTCACCGACCGCCACCTGCAGCCCGCTGCGATCGCCGACATGATCGGCCAGGGCCGGCCCACCCTCGCCGCGGCCGTGCCCACGATCTGGCAGGGCCTGCTGCAGGAGCTGGAGGCGGTACCGCGCGACGTCTCGTCGCTGCGCCGCGTCGTCGTCGGCGGGGCGCCGTGCCCGCCCGCGCTCATGCGCACCTTCGAAGAGCGCTACGGGGCCCCCGTCCTGCACGCCTGGGGCATGACCGAGACCTCGCCGCTGGGTAGCGTCGCGCACGCTCCGGCCGGCGCCGAAGGAGAGGAGCGCTGGTCCTACCGGCTGTCCCAGGGCCGCCTGCCGGCGGCCGTGCAGGGCCGCCTCGCCGACGACTCCGGCACCCCCGTCCCGCACGACGGCGCCTCTGTCGGCGAGCTGCTCGTGCGCGGCCCGTGGGTCGCCGGCGCCTACCACCGCGACCCCGACCCGGAGAGGTTCACCGGCGGCTGGCTGCGCACCGGCGACGTCGGCTCGATCGACCCCGACGGCTTCCTCCGCCTCACCGACCGCGCCAAGGACGTGATCAAGTCCGGCGGTGAATGGATCTCCTCGGTTGAGCTGGAGAACCGGGTGATGGACCACCCGGACGTCGCCGAGGCCGCGGTGATCGCCGTCCCCGACCCGCGCTGGGACGAGCGGCCGCTGGTGGCCGTCGTGCCGCGGCCGGGCGCGGAGCCGTCCGCGGCTGCCCTGCGTGCGCACCTGGACGGCGCGGTGGCCCGCTGGCAGCTGCCAGAGCGGTGGGCCTTCGTCGAGGAGGTCCCCAAGACCAGCGTCGGCAAGTTCGACAAGAAGCGGCTGCGCGCCCGCTACGCCGAAGGCGCCCTCGACGTGCAGGAAGAGCGGGGCTAGGGCGTGCGGGCCCGCCCCGCGCGGGGCGGGCCCGCAGGTCACGGCTCGACGTGCGCCAGTGCACTGGGGTGGCGGCGCAGGAACCCCTCGATCGTCTGGGGCGGATGGCCGGTGAGGTCGGCGACGGCGGGCGAGACCTCGTCCAGTTCGCCCGCGGCGATCGCGGCATAGGAGCTGGCCCAGCCGACGACCTCCCATTCGCGGGCACCGGTGGCGCGGCGCGAGGCCAGCGCCTCCTCCCATGTCTCCGGCACGTAGCGGATGGTCTTGCCGGTGAGCGACGTCAGCCGGCGCACCGTCTCACCGAGGGTGACCGCTTCCGGGCCGGTGAGGTCGTAGGTGCTCCCGTCGTGCGTACCGGGGTCCAGCAGCACTTCGGCGGCGGCGTCGGCGATGTCGTCGCGGGAGACCCAGGCGGCCCGCCCGGTGCCGGCCGGGCCGCGGATGACGCCCGTGCCGTCGGCCCACAGCGGCAGCAGGTCGAGGTAGAGCGAGGGGCGCAGGAACACGTGCTCCACACCGGTCGACCGGATGTGCGCCTCGGTGAAGAAGTGGTCCCGCGCGAACGTGAACGTGGCCGCCGGGCCGGCGTTGAGGAAGGACAGGTAGACGATCCGGACCACCCCCGCCGCGACGGCCGCGTCGACCGCGCCGATATGCCGGTCCACCCGGTCCGCGGACTCGGCGGCCGAGACCAGGAAGAGCGTCTGCGCGCCGCGCAGCGCGCGCTGCATGGCCCGCTCGTCCTCGTAGGCGGCCATCGCCGCGGCCGCGCCGGCGAGCTCCGGGGCGCGGTTGAGGTCGCGCACGATGAGCCGCTGCGCTGCACCGCGGCGGGCGAGCCGCGCTGCGACCCGCCCCCCGACGGCGCCGGTTGCGCCGGTCACCGCGATCGTGTGTGTTTTCGCCTGATCGTCACCCATGGCCAGTATTGTCGCCGCACGCCGGTCGGGGCGCACGAACCGGTCGGTCAGCGCGTCGTGCCCGCGCCGACCGGTGCGCTGCGGTAGGCGAGTCTGCGCAGGGCTGTCTCGGCCGGTCCGCGCCGCCCCGCGCGCTCCAGCGCCAGGCAGCCGGCCGCGGTCACCAGCCAGACTGCCAGGGCGTAGGCCGCCATGGTCCAGCTCCCCATCGAAGCGCCCAGCCCCAGGCCCCAGCCGGCCAGCACCGGCGCGCACAGCACCGACTGCGCGAGGTAGGCCGACATCGAGCGCTTGCCGACCGCGACCGAGGCGCGCCGGGCGAGCCCCGGCGGACGGTTCCGCAGCCGCGCGGCGATCAGCCCGAACAGCGCGACGTAGCCGATGCCCCCGGCGAGCCCGGTGGGCAGCTGGGTCGTGGCGAAGACCCAGGAGGCGCCTTCGGGGATGTCATACAGGCCCACGTGGTGCAGCGCGTGCGGCAGTCCGGTGGCCCAGGCGGTCCCGATCCCGATGGCGGCGGTCCAGCGGAGCAGCCGCAGGTGGTTCCACGGCTCCTCCAGGATGCGCCGGCGCGCCGCCCAGAACGCGAGGATGATCGCGACCGGTGAGGCAAGGCCGAACACCCCCTGGACCGCGGCGAGCATCGGCCACGTGGTGATCCGCAGCAGCGCCGCGGCGAACGGGTCGGTCTCCGAGGCAGAAGCGGTCATGATGGCCGGCGCGGCTTCCGCGGGCGTGTTCGGCGCGTACACCGCGACGGCCCACGCGCCCGCCGTGCCCAGCAGCGCGAACAGCGCCAGCAGTCCGGTGCCGATCCCGGCCCACACCAGCAGCGTCCGGTCGCTGCGCCGAATGAACAGGGCGGCGATGACCAGGCCGGCGAAACCGTAGGCCCCCAGCACGTCGCCGACCCAGAGCAGCAGCGCGTGCACCGCGCCGAACGCCAGCAGCCAGAGGTTGCGGCGGCGCAGCAGCGCCCGCGCCGCGCGCTCGGACACCCCGGCCGCCCGCTGCCGCTGCAGGATCTGCATCATGCCGTAGCCGAAGAGGAACGCGAACATCGGGTAGACGCGCAGGTCCACGCCGATGATCAGGGTGGCCTGCACGATCCGGTCGAGGACGCCGCCGTCGAGCGGGTGGAAGCCGGCGATGGAGTGGGCGCGGCCCCACAGGTAGAAGGGCGTATTGGCGAGCGCGATGAGCAGCAGCATCGCGCCGCGTGCCAGGTCGGGGGCGAGGGAGCGCTCGGTGTCGCGGGTGGGCCCGCGCATCGGAGCGGCGCCGGGTGCGGCGCCCGGGGGAGCGGCCGCGGCGGCGCGGCCCGGGGAGTGGTCGTCCATGGGCCAACCCTCTCCCGGTTCCGCCACGCTGCGTATCCTCCGGCTGGCCGACCCGCCCCTCCACCCGGTGGAGGGCAGCGTCCCCGGAGCCGGTGCGGGATCCCCCCGATACCGGACGGCGGGGGCCGGCCCGCTGCGGGGCGCCGCGGTGGGCCCCCTCGGGCCGCGCCGGAGCCCGCTGAGCTGCGCCGGGCGGCGTGTGAGGGGCGTCCCTGAGGGGACCCGGTCAGGAGGTGCGGGAGGTCGCGGCCACGGTCAGGTCGGCCAGCGCAGCACGCGCCTCTTCCTCGATCAGCGGCGACTCCAGCGCCGCCGACGCCTCGGCGACCAGCGCGTCGATCCGCTGCTCGCAGGCGGCCAGTGCCCCGCAGGACTCGGTTGCGCCGCGCATCCAGTCCACCGTCTCCGCGCTCATCTCCGGGTCGCCCAGACGCCGGCGGAACTCGGCGGCGTCGGCCTCCGGCGCGCGCCGCAGCGTCTCGGCGACGAGCAGCGTCCGCTTGCCCTCCCGCAGGTCGTCGCCTGCCGGCTTGCCGGTGGCCGCGGGGTCGCCGAACATGCCGAGCACGTCGTCGCGCAGCTGGAAGGCGATGCCGAGGGAGCGGCCGTAGGCGGTGTAGACCGGCGTCAGCGCGGCGGCCCGGCCGGCCAGGGCGGCGCCGATGTGCAGCGGCCGCTCCACGGTGTACTTGGCGGCCTTGAAGTCCATCACCCGCAGCGCGGCTTCGACGGTCTCACCGCCGCGGACCTGCTCCAGCATGTCCAGGTACTGGCCGGCCATCACCTCGGTGCGCATGGCGTCGAAGGCGGGGCGGCCGGCGGCGAGCGCGGACAGCTCCAGCCCGCTGCCCCAGTACATCTCGTCCGACCAGGCCAGTGCCAGGTCGCCGATGAGGATCGCGGCGCCGCTGCCGAACCCGTCGGCCGAGCCGTGCCAGCCCTGCCCGGTGTGCAGCGCAGCCAGCCGGCGGTGCGTGGCGGGCATGCCGCGCCGGGTGTCGCTGCCGTCGATGACGTCGTCGTGGACGAGCGCGCACGCCTGGAGCAGCTCCAGGGACGCCGCCGCGGCGGCGATCTCGGGACCGTCGGCGCCGCCGGCGCCGCGCCACCCCCAGTAGGCGAACGCCGGCCGCAGCCGCTTGCCGCCGGTCAGCATCGCCTCCAGCGCGTCGGCGGTGGGCGCCAGCTCCGGCGCGATGTCCAGCAGCTGCGCACGGCGCTGCGCAAGGAAACCGGACAGGGCGGTGTCGACCGCGGGGCGCAGCGACGCGACGGGAGTGACAGCGGAGGAGGACATGACCGCAGGCTATCCGCACCGCGGCAGGGGCCGTGACCGGCTCCCGGGAAGCCTGCAGGCGGCGGCGGGAAGCCGCCGCCCCGCCCCGTTCGCAGCGCCCGGCGCACGGCGCGCTCCGGGCGGTGCGGGGCGCCCCCGAGCGGCCCGCCGGAGGGCGCGTGAACAGCGGAGCTGCGGCGGGGCGGGGCCTGGCCTGGGACGCGCGGGGCCGGGGCAGCTAAGGTGGAGGCCATGTTTGGCTCACCGACAAGCACCGAATCGGCGCACGAGCCCGCTCCGCGGCCCCGGCGCATCACGGACCTGCTCACCGCCGGCGAACCGACATTCTCCTTCGAGTTCTTCCCTCCGAAGACCGAAGCGGGCCAGCGCAAGCTGTGGACGGTCATCCGCGAGATCGAAGCGCTGCGGCCCTCCTTCGTCTCAGTGACCTACGGCGCCGGCGGCGGAACCCGGGACCGCACCGTGGAGATCACCGAGCGGATGGCGACCGACACCACACTGCTGCCGGTCGCCCACCTGACGGCGGTGAACCACTCCGTCCGCGAGCTGCGCCACCTGGTCGGCCGGTTCGCCGGGGTCGGCGTGGGCAACATCCTCGCCGTGCGCGGCGATCCGCCCGGCGACCCGATGGGCGAGTGGGTCAAGCACCCCGAGGGCCTGGAGTACGCCGACGAGCTGGTGCGGCTGATCAAGGAGGCCGGCGACTTCTCCGTGGGGGTCGCCGCGTTCCCCTACAAGCACCCCCGCTCGGCGGATGTCGAGGCCGACACCGAGTACTTCGTCCGCAAGTGCCGGGCCGGCGCCGACTACGCCATCACCCAGATGTTCTTCGACGCCGACGACTACCTGCGGCTGCGCGACCGGGTCGCCGCCAAGGGCTGCGACGTGCCGATCATCCCGGAGATCATGCCGGTGGTGAAGACCGCCACCATCGAGCGCTCCGAGCAGCTCTCCGGTGCGCCGTTCCCGCGCCACTTGGCGGCGGAGTTCGAGAAGGTCGCCGACGACCCGGAGGCGGTCCGCGCACTCGGCATCGACCAGGCGACCCGGATGTGCGAGCGGCTGCTCGACGAGGGAGCACCGGGCATCCACTTCATCACCTTCAACCAGTCCACCGCCACCCGCGAGATCTACCAGCGGATCGCCCCGCGGAGCGCTGCCGCACCAGCCCCCGCCGCGGCAGCGGCAGCGGCGCGGCCATAACCGCGAACGGGCGGTCCGGACTGCCCGGGAAGGCGAACTCGGCGAGGACGTCGACGAAGCCCGCGGTCTCGTAGAGGCCGCGGGCCGGCGACGGGCCGACCGGGGTGGACAGCACCGCCGTCCGCTCGGTCCGGCCCGCCGCGAGCTGCTCCAGCATCCGCCGCCCGGTGCCGCGCCCCTGGTAGTCGGGGTGCACGTGCACCTCGGCGATCTCGAAGGCGTCGTCGAACCAGCGCCGCGCGGCCCGCGGCCGCCGGCGGCGCACCTCGGCGGTGACGACGTCGTGCCACCACTGGCCGCCGGCGCCGCGGAACCCGTAGGCGAACCCGGCCGCCGCGCCGTCCGGCGCGGCCGCAACAAGGGCGCGGAACCGGGGGAACGCCGCGTGCTGCTCCATGACGCTGCGGCGCCCCGGCAGCTGCGCGGGGTCGGGGGCCATCGCCGCCGTGTAGACCTCCAGCAGGGCTGGCAGGGCGGCGACGAAGACCGGCGGCGCGAGTTCGCGCAGCTCGATGTCGGTCTCCACGCGGCCAGCCTACGCCGGAGGCGCGGTCCGCGGCGGACGAGTGCGGCAACTGCCGGACCGGTGCCGGAGCGCATCCCGCAGAACGCCTGTGCGCTGGGCGGCCGCGCCTTGACGCGGTGCGCGCGGGACCACTAATCTTTGGCGTGTTCGCACACCAGTTCGAACGGATCCGGCATGCCGGTCCGCTCGCGGGTGGGCGGCTGCGGCCGGGCAGGGGGAGGGGAAGCCTCTTGCCCGGCCGTTCTCATGGCCGGTGGCGGGGCAGGGTGCCGGGCGGGGCCGAGGGCCGCTGGTCGGCTCCAGGTCGCCCCCTGGAGCCGGCGGCGCGGGCCGCGCGCGGGCGGGCGCTCAGAACGCGTCGACCGCGCGGCGCGCCTCGGGGTCGAGCACGCCCCAGTTGATGAGCTCCTCGGTGAGGTCGCCCGGCGAGCGGTCGTAGATCACCGCGAGCGAGCGCAGGTCCTCCTGGCGGATGGACAGTACCCGGCCGTTGTAGTCGCCGCGCTGGCTCTGGATGGTGGCGATGTAGCGCGCCAGCGGCCCCGCCTTCTCCTGCGGCAGCTGCTGCATCCGCTCCAGGTCGATGACCAGCTTCGGCGTGGGGCCGAGCGGTGCGGGTGCGGCGCCTCCGGGCAGGAGCTCCGACATCGGGACCCCGTAGAAGTCCGCGAGCTCGGCGAGCTTCTGCACGGTGACGGCCCGGTCGCCGCGCTCGTAGGAGCCCACCACGACGGCCTTCCAGCGGCCGTGGGACTTCTCCTCCACACCGTGCAGGGAGAGCCCCTGCTGGGTGCGGATGGCGCGCAGTCGCGCGCCGAGGGACTTGGCGTATTCGGATGGCATTTTCTTCGTCGCTCCCCGGCCGTGAGGTGGCTGGTGCGGGGCGTGGTGGGTGCTCGCCCCTCCGGTTGTCGCCCCCGGACCGCGCGGAATGCGTCGCTGCGCGGGGGATGCGCGGTGCGACCCAGCCCAGTTTGGTTACGGACAGTGACCGTACGGCGGTCGTGCCGCCAGGTCAAGCCGTTGGGCGGAAAAGCGACGATTCAGTGGCCAAACCGTGTGTAAGTGAGAGGCCTCTCATTACGGGCGGCGACGGCCGTCAAGGTGCCGGGGGAGAATGCGAAAAGCCCGCAGCGGTAGGAGGTTTCACGTTTGGGGCGCGCGCAGTCCGAACGGGGGTGCGCACCCCGCCCGCCCGTGCGCACGGGGGTGTCAACCCCTTTGCCTGTGGCGAGCGTCATATTTGCCGGTGTTCACCCCGCCGTCCCGGCGGGTCTGCGGGGTCGCCGCTGGTAGCGTGAGGCCGTTCGACATCCTTTAACGTCCTGTTCTGCGAGGCAGGGAAGGGGGTCATTACTTTGTGTGCTCAAAAACGCGCGGAAGGTGATCCAGTGAGGGAGGCGCCGCTGGGCGGCGCGCCGGAGCTCCGCCCCGTGCTGGAGGGGCCGGAGATCGACCGGGCACTGACCCGGATCGCTCACGAGATCCTGGAGCGCACCAAGGGCGCCGCCGACGTCACGCTGCTCGGCATCCCGTCCCGCGGCGCGCCGCTCGCCGGCCGGCTCGCCGAGCGCATCGCGCGCGTCGAAGGCCACACCGTCCCGTGCGGTGCCCTCGACATCACGATGTACCGCGACGACCTGCACATGGCGCCCGCCCGGTCGCTCGGCAGCACCGAGATCCCCGACGAGGGGGTGGAAGGCCGCACCGTCGTGCTCGTCGACGACGTCCTGTTCTCCGGCCGCACGGTGCGCGCCGCGCTCGACGCCCTCAACGACCTCGGCCGCCCGCGCGCGGTCCAGCTCGCCGTCCTGGTCGACCGGGGCCACCGCGAGCTGCCGGTCCGCGCCGACTACGTGGGCAAGAACCTGCCGACCTCGCTGCGCGAGTCGGTCGCGGTGCGGCTCGCCGAGACCGACGGCCGCGACGCCGTCCTGCTCGGCCCGGCCAAGCCGCGCGCCGGCGGCACCGGGCACGCCGGGGGAGGGGAGTCCTGATGCGCCACCTGCTGTCTGCCGCCGAGCTCGACCGCGGCACCGCCCTGCACATCCTCGACACCGCCCAGGAGCTGGCCCGGGTCGCCGACCGCTCGGTGAAGAAGGTCCCGACGCTGCGCGGCCGCACCGTCGTCAACCTGTTCTACGAGGACTCCACCCGGACCCGCACCTCCTTCGAGCTGGCGGCCAAGCGGCTCTCCGCCGACGTGATCAACTTCTCCGCCAAGGGGTCCAGCGTCGCCAAGGGCGAGAGCCTCAAGGACACCGCGCTCACCCTGCAGGCCATGGGCGCCGACGCGGTCGTCATCCGGCACGGCGCCTCCGGCGCCGCCCACCGGCTCTCCGAGTGGGTCGACGGCTCGGTGCTCAACGCCGGCGACGGCACCCACGAGCACCCCACCCAGGCCCTGCTGGACGCCTACACCATGCGCGAGGCGACCGGCCGGCTCGAAGGGCTGCGCGTCGCCATCGTCGGCGACATCCTGCACAGCCGGGTGGCCCGCTCCAACGTGCACCTGCTGCACACCCTCGGCGCCGAAGTCACCCTGGTCGCGCCGCCCACGCTGCTGCCGGTGTCGGTGCACACCTGGCCGTGCGCGGTCTCCTACGATCTGGATGCGGCGCTGCCCGGCTGCGATGTCGTGATGATGCTGCGGGTACAGGCCGAGCGGATGAACGAGGCCTTCTTCCCCACCGCGCGGGAGTACAGCCGCCGCTACGGGCTGGACGCCGCGAGGTTCGCCGCGATGGCGCCGGACGCCCTGGTGATGCACCCCGGGCCGATGGTGCGCGGGATGGAGATCTCCGCCGACGTCGCCGACGGCCCGCGCACCACGGTGGCCCGCCAGGTCGCCAACGGGGTGAGCGTCCGGATGGCGGTGCTCTACCTGCTGCTCGGCGGCTCCGAGCCGGCCCTGGAGCCCGCCCCGCCGGCGCGCGCCGCGGCGCAGCCGGCCGGCGGCACCTGAACCCGCCCCGCGACGACCACGCCCATCGACCCGAAGGGACCTTCCGGGACATGCCCGACCACCACAGCGGGGAACTCCTCATCCGCGGAGCCCGCATCCTCGGCGGCGACCCCGCCGACCTGCTGCTGCGCGACGGCGCCATCGCCGCCGCCGGCGCAGGCGCCGCCGCCGGGGCGCGCGGAGCCGAGGAGATCGACGCAGGCGCCGCCGGCCTGATCGCCCTGCCCGGCCTCGTCGACCTCCACACCCACCTGCGCGAGCCCGGCCGCGAGGACGCCGAGACCGTCGCCGGCGGCTGCCGCTCGGCCGCCGCGGGCGGTTTCACCGCGGTGCACGCCATGGCCAACACCGACCCGGTCGCCGACACCGCCGGCGTCGTCGAGCAGGTGTGGCGGCTCGGCCGCGAATCCGGCCGCTGCGACGTGCGCCCGGTCGGCGCCGTCACGCGCGGCCTGGCCGGCGAGCACCTCGCCGAGCTCGGCGCGATGGCCGACTCCGCCGCCGCCGTGCGCGTCTTCTCCGACGACGGCATGTGCGTCTCCGACCCGATGCTGATGCGCCGCGCACTGGAGTACGTCAAGGCGTTCGACGGCGTCGTCGCCCAGCACGCCCAGGAGCCGCGGCTCACCCGCGGCGCGCAGATGAACGAGGGCACCGTCTCCGACCGCCTCGGCCTGCAGGGCTGGCCCGCGGTGGCCGAAGAGGCCGTCATCGCCCGCGACTGCCTGCTCGCCGAGCACGTCGGGTCGCGGCTGCACATCTGCCACGTCTCCACCGCCGGCTCGGTCGAGATCATCCGGTGGGCCAAGGCGCGCGGCTGCGACGTCACCGCCGAGGTGACCCCGCACCACCTGCTGCTCACCGAGGACCTGGTCGAGAACTACGACCCGGTCTACAAGGTCAACCCGCCGCTGCGCACCGCCGCTGACGTGCAGGCGCTGCGCGAGGGGCTCGCCGACGGCACGATCGACATCGTCGCCACCGACCATGCGCCGCACCCCACCGAGGCGAAGGAGACCGAGTGGGCCAACGCGGCCATGGGGATGCTCGGCCTGGAGACCGCGCTCTCCGTGGTGCAGCAGACCATGGTCGACACCGGCCTCCTCGACTGGGCCGGCGTCGCCGAGCGGATGGCGGCCGCCCCAGCGCGCATCGGCCGGGTCGCGGGCCACGGCCGCCCGCTCGCCGCCGGCGAGCCCGCCAACATCGTCCTCTACGACCCCCGGGAGCAGCGGGAGATCGACCCCGCCGCCCTGGAGTCCAAGAGCGCCAACAGCCCGTACCGGGGCATGCGCCTGCCGGGACGTGTCCAGGCCACGTTCCTGCGCGGCGTCCCGACGGTCCTCGATGGGAAGGTCCAGTGACAGCAGAAGCAACCGGAGCCGCAGCAGCCGGCACCGAATCCGTCCCCGCCGTACTCGTGCTCGAGGACGGCCGCGTGTTCCGCGGCCGCTCCTTCGGGGCGCGCGGCGAGACCTTCGGCGAGATCGTCTTCAACACCGGGATGACCGGCTACCAGGAGACCCTCACCGACCCCTCCTACCACCGCCAGATCGTCACGATGACGGCGCCGCACATCGGCAACACCGGCGTCAACGACGACGACCCGGAGTCGGGCCGCATCTGGGTGGCCGGCTACGTGGTCCGCGAGCCGGCCCGGGTGCCCTCGAACTGGCGCGCCCAGCGCACCCTGGACGAGGAGCTGCGCCGCCAGGGCGTCGTCGGCATCGCCGTGGACGGCACCCGCGCGCTCACCCGCCACCTGCGCGACCGCGGTGCGATGCGCGCCGTGATCAGCACCGAGGACGGCGACACCGCGCGGCTGCAGGAGAAGGTCCGCGCCACCCCCGCCATGGCCGGCGCCGACCTGGCCGGCGAGGTCAGCACCGACGCGCCGTAC
Source organism: Nocardiopsis coralliicola (assembly GCF_054779695.1). Classification (NCBI taxonomy): domain Bacteria; kingdom Bacillati; phylum Actinomycetota; class Actinomycetes; order Streptosporangiales; family Nocardiopsidaceae; genus Nocardiopsis; species Nocardiopsis coralliicola. Next base: position 22,607 of record NZ_BAAGXT010000032.1, read on the forward strand.
ACGGTGGCGCCGCCCGAGGGCGTCGCCACCCGGTTCCGGGTGGCAGCGGTCGACCTCGGCATCAAGGCCATGACGCCGCAGCGGCTCGCCGAGCGCGGCTGCGAGGTGCGGGTGCTGCCGGCCGGCGCCACCGCAGAGGAGGTGCTCGCCGCCGGCCCCGACGGGGTGTTCTTCAGCAACGGCCCCGGCGACCCGGAGACCGCCGGCGGCCCGGTGGAGGTCCTGCGCACCGTGCTCGAGGCGCGCCGCCCCTTCTTCGGGATCTGCTTCGGCAACCAGCTGCTCGGCCGCGCGCTCGGCCTGGGCACCTTCAAGCTGCGCTTCGGCCACCGCGGCGTGAACCAGCCGGTGCGCGAGGTGCACACCCGCCGGGTGCACATCACCAGCCACAACCACGGGTTCGCCGTGGACGCGCCGCTGGACGGCCCGTTCGACACCCCGTACGGGGCGGCCGAGGTGAGCCACGTCGACCTCAACGACGACGTGGTGGAGGGGCTGCGGCTCCTCGACCGGCCCGCGTTCAGCGTCCAGTACCACCCGGAGGCCGCCGCCGGCCCGCACGACGCCGCGGCGGAGTTCGACGCGTTCATCGCCCTGATGGAGCGGTCCGGTCCGCCCGGTGGCGCCGGGAGCACCGCAGACGCAGCGAACAACGACAGCGCTCGGCCCGCCGAGCAGAAGCAGTAGAGGGAACCATGCCGCGCCGTAGTGACCTTTCCTCCGTCCTCGTGGTCGGCTCCGGTCCCATCGTGATCGGGCAGGCCGCCGAGTTCGACTACTCCGGTACCCAGGCGTGCCGCGTGCTCAAGTCCGAAGGACTGCGCGTCATCCTGGTCAACTCCAACCCGGCGACGATCATGACCGACCCGGAGATCGCCGACGCCACCTACGTCGAGCCGATCACCCCGGGCATGGTCGAGAAGATCATCGCCAAGGAGCGCCCGGACGCCCTGCTGCCGACGCTGGGCGGCCAGACCGCCCTCAACGCCGCCGTCGCCCTGCACGAATCCGGCGTGCTGGAGAAGTACGGCGTGGAGCTGATCGGCGCCAACATCGGCGCCATCCAGTCCGGCGAGGACCGCGAGACGTTCAAGGGCATCGTCGACCGCATCGGCGGCGAGTCGGCCCGCTCGCGCATCTGCCACAGCCTGGACGACTGCCTGGCCGCCGCCGGCGAGCTCGGCTACCCGGTCGTGGTGCGCCCGTCCTTCACCATGGGCGGCTCCGGCTCCGGTTTCGCCCACGACGAGGCCGAGCTGCGCCGCATCGCCGGCCAGGGCCTCGCGCTGTCGCCGACCACCGAGGTGCTCCTGGAGGAGTCCATCCTCGGCTGGAAGGAGTACGAGCTGGAGCTCATGCGCGACGGCAACGACAACGTGGTCGTCGTCTGCTCCATCGAGAACTTCGACCCGATGGGCGTGCACACCGGCGACTCGGTCACCGTCGCCCCGGCGATGACCCTCACCGACCGCGAGTACCAGCGCATGCGGGACCTCGGGATCGCGATCATCCGCGCGGTCGGCGTGGACACCGGCGGCTGCAACATCCAGTTCGCGGTCAACCCCGCCGACGGCCGGCTCATCGTCATCGAGATGAACCCGCGGGTCTCCCGCTCCTCGGCGCTGGCCTCCAAGGCCACCGGCTTCCCGATCGCCAAGATCGCCGCGAAGCTCGCCGTCGGCTACACGCTGGACGAGATCCCCAACGACATCACCGCCGAGACCCCGGCCAGCTTCGAGCCCAGCCTCGACTACGTCGTGGTCAAGGTGCCGCGGTTCGCGTTCGAGAAGTTCCCCGGCGCCGACGCCAGCCTCACCACCACCATGAAGTCGGTCGGCGAGGCCATGGCCATCGGCCGCTCCTTCCCCGAGGCGCTGCAGAAGGCCATGCGCTCGGTGGAGAAGAAGGGCGTCGGCTTCACCTGGGCCGGCGAGCCCGGCGCCAAGGACGGCCTGCTGCAGGCCGCCGCGGTGCCCGGCGAGTACCGGATGCGCCACGTCCAGCAGGCGCTGCGCGCCGGCGCGACAGTCGCCGAACTGCACGGCGCCACCGGCATCGACCCGTGGTTCCTCGACCAGATGCTGCTGCTGGAGGAGACCGCGCGCGGGGTCGCGGCCGCCCCGCAGCTCGACCGCGGCGTGCTGCGCACGGCGAAGCGGGCCGGCTTCTCCGACGCCCAGATCGGCGAGCTCACCGGCAAGTCCGAGGAGGTCGTCCGCGAGCTCCGCAGCGCCCTCGACGTGCACCCCGTCTACCTCACCGTGGACACCTGCGCCGCCGAGTTCGCCGCGCAGACGCCCTACCTGTACTCCAGCTACGACGAGGAGACCGAGGTCCCGCAGGGCACCCGCCCCAAGGTGATCATCCTCGGCTCCGGACCGAACCGCATCGGCCAGGGCATCGAGTTCGACTACAGCTGCGTGCACGCGTCGTTCGCGCTGTCGGCGGCCGGCTACGAGACGGTCATGGTCAACTGCAACCCGGAGACCGTCTCCACCGACTACGACACCAGCGACCGGCTCTACTTCGAGCCGCTCACCCTGGAGGACGTCCTGGAGGTGGTCCGCGCCGAGCGGCTCACCGGCGAGGTCGTCGGCGTCGTCGTCCAGCTCGGCGGGCAGACCCCGCTCGGACTGGCCAAGGGCCTGCAGGCGGCCGGGGTCCCGGTCGTCGGCACCAGCCCCGAGGCCATCGACCTGGCCGAGGACCGCGGCGCGTTCGGCGAGGTGCTGGACAAGGCCGGCCTGCCCTCGCCCAAGCACGGCACCGCGACCTCGTTCGCCGAGGCCAGCCGGGTCGCCGACGAGATCGGCTACCCGGTCATGGTCCGCCCCTCCTACGTGCTGGGCGGCCGCGGCATGGAGATCGTCTACAGCGACGCCATGCTGGCCGACTACATCGAGCGCAACGCCGAGGTGAGCCCGGAGTACCCGGTGCTCATCGACCGCTTCCTCGACGACGCCATCGAGATCGACGTCGACGCGGTCTACGACGGCGAGGAGCTCTACCTCGGCGGCGTCATGGAGCACATCGAGGAGGCCGGCATCCACTCCGGCGACTCCGCGTGCGCCCTGCCGGCCATCACCCTGGGCCGCGAGGACTACGAGCGGATCCGCTACTCCACCGAGGGCATCGCCCGCGGCACCGGGGTGCGCGGCCTGCTCAACGTCCAGTACGCGCTCTCCTCGGGCGTCCTCTACGTCCTGGAGGCCAACCCGCGCGCCTCCCGCACGGTGCCGTTCGTCTCCAAGGCGACCGCGGTGCCGCTCGCCAAGGCGGCCGCCCGGGTCATGCTCGGCGCGTCAATCGCCGAGCTGCGCGCCGAGGGGCTGCTGCCCGCCGCCGGCGACGGCGGCACGATGCCGATGGACGCCCCGATCGCGGTCAAGGAGGCCGTGCTGCCGTTCAACCGGTTCATCGACCGCCAGGGCCGCGGCGTGGACACCGTGCTCGGCCCGGAGATGCGCTCCACCGGCGAGGTCATGGGCCTGGACGCCGACTTCGGCACCGCCTACGCCAAGTCGCAGGAGGCCGCGCTCGGCGCGCTGCCCACCTCCGGCGCGGTCTTCGTCTCGGTCGCCAACCAGGACAAGCGGCACATGGTCTTCCCGGTCAAGCGCCTGGCCGACCTCGGCTTCACGATCCTGGCCACCGAGGGCACCGCCGAGGTGCTGCGCCGCAACGGCGTGCGCGCCCAGATCGTGCGCAAGCACAGCGCCGGGCCCGGCCCGGACGGCGAACCGACTATCGTGCAACGCATCCACGGCGGCGAAGTGGACCTCATCGTCAACACGCCGTTCGGGGGCGCCGGCCAGGCCGGTCCGCGCCTGGACGGCTACGAGATCCGCACCGCGGCCGTGGTGCGCGGCGTGCCCAGCGTCACCACGGTGCCGGGCCTGTCCGCAGCTGTCCAGGGCATCGAGGCGCTCACCCGGGGCGACATCGGCGTCCGCTCCCTCCAGGAGCACGCCGCGTCGCTGCAGGGCGCCCGGAGCTGACCCGCCGCGAGCAGTGAGGCAGGACGACGAGGGTGAGCGACTACGGTCCGCTGCAGATCAGATGCCCCGTGCTGACGGTGCGGCGGGTGGACGCCTACACGGCGATCACCGTGGTCGCCCCCGGGATCGCCGAGCGGTTCCGGGCCGGCCAGTTCGCCGCCGTCGCCGTCGGCGGTGAGCAGAGCGGCATGCTGATGCGGCGCCCGTTCGCCGTGCACGACGTCAAGCCCGACTACGGCGGCACGGTGGAGTTCCTCTTCGCGGTGCGCGGAGCCGGCACCGAGTGGCTCGCCGAGCGGCGCTCCCGCGACCTGCTGGACGTGGTGGGCCCGCTCGGCCGCCCCTTCCCGCTGCCGCGCGACCCGGTCAACTGCGTCCTGGTCGGCGGCGGCTCCGGGGCGGCGCCGCTCTTCCCGCTCGCGCACGCGCTGCGCCGGCGCGGCTGCCGCGTCGACGTCGTCCTCGGCGGAGCCTCGGCGGACCGCGTGTTCAGCGCGATCACCGCCCGCCGGGTCGCCGAGACCGCCACCTTCACCACCGACGACGGCTCCTTCGGTGTGCGCGGCACCGTCGCCGACCCGCTGCCGCGGGTGATCGAGGAGGCCCGGTCCGACGTGGTCTACGCGTGCGGGCCGATGCCGATGCTGCGCTCGGTGGCCGAGGTCGCCGCCGACCGCGGACTGCCCGTCCAGGTGGCCGCGGAGGAGGCCATGGCGTGCGGCACCGGGATCTGCATGTCCTGCGTGATCCCGGTCGCCGGCGAGGACGGCATCACCCGGATGGTGCGCACCTGCACCGACGGGCCGGTGTTCCGCGGCGAGCAGGTCCGCTTCGACGACGTGGGCAGCATCCCCTTCGACGCGCTCGGTGCGCCCGGCTGGAAGCCGCAGGGTTCGGCCGGCGCGGGGGCGGCCGGGCAGGAGGCGTCGTGAGCGGCGTCGACCTCGCCGCCCGGCTCGGCGGCATCGTGCTGGACAACCCGGTACTGGCCGCCGCGGGGTGCGCCGGCACCGGGCGCGAGCTGGCCCGCTTTTTCGACCTCGACCGGATCGGCGCCCTGGTCACCAAGTCGGTGATGCTGGAGCCGCGCGCGGGCCACCCGGCGCCGCGCATCGCCGAGACGCCCAGCGGCCTAGTCAGCGCCACCGGACTGCAGGGCCCCGGCGTCGACGTCTTCCTCCAGCGCGACCTGCCGTGGCTGCTCTCCCGCGGCGGCCGCGCCGCAGTGTCGCTGGCCGGCTCCACCGCCGACGAGTACGGCGAGCTGGCCCGCCGCGTCTCCGCGGCGCCCGGTGTCGCCTTCGTCGAGGTCAACCTCTCCTGCGCGAACCCGGCCGACCAGGGCCGGCACTTCGCCGACGACCCCGCCCACGCCACCCGCGTGGTGCGGGCGGTGCGTGCGGCGACCCGGCCGGACCTGCCGGTGTTCGCCAAGCTCGCCGCTGACGTGCCGGACGTGGTGCAGCTCGCCGAGGCGTGCGCCGAGGCGCGGGCGGACGGCCTGTCGATGACCAACACGCTGCGCGGAATGGCCGTCGACCCGCGGACGCTGCGCCCGGCGGTGGCCGGCGGGATGGGCGGGGTCTCCGGCCCGGCCATCCGCCCGATCGCGGTCGGCTGCGTCTACCGGGTGCACGCCGCACTGCCCGACATGCCGCTGATCGGCACCGGCGGTGTGCGCACCGGCGCCGACGCCCTGGAGTTCCTCGCCGCGGGCGCGTCGGCGGTGGGCGTGGGCACCGTCAGCTTCAACGACCCTTCGGCCTGTGTGCGGATCGTGCGCGAGCTGGAGGAGGCCCTCGCCGAGCACGGCGTGCAGCGGGCTGCCGACATCGTCGGCGCCGCCCACCGGGAGCGCTGAGCGGTGCGGCGCCCGGGCCCGGCCCGCGTGCCGCGCCCCGTTCCTCCGCCCCGGTCCGCGCTTGCCGCAGCTCGGCAGACCGCCCGCTCCGGACCGCTGCGCCGCTGCGCCCGGGCCGTCGGCGGTACCGACGCGGTGCGGTGCGGCGTGCATGAACGCGCCCCGGCGGGGAACCGCACGGTGCAGCGGTCGGAGTGCCCCCACCTGGGGGAACCCGCTCCCGGGCGGCCCTGATGCCGGCCGGCCTCCCCGCGGGGCGGCCGCGCAGCGCCTGCGCCCCTGATGAGAAGAGTCCGACGAGAGAGAGGGATCGTGGCCGCACCTATCGCAGTCGCCATCGACGCACCCGAGATCGAGACCGCCGCCCGCTGGGCGTCCGCGGTCGCCCCGCACGTCAGCACGGTGAAGGTGGGTCTGGAGCTCTACCTGCGCTACGGGCCCGAAGTCGTGACCACGGTGCGCGGCGCCAACCGGGTGTCGGTCTTCCTCGACCTGAAGCTGCACGACATCCCGGCGACGGTGGCCGGCGCCGCGCGCAATGTGGCCCGGCTCAAACCGTCCATTCTGACCGTGCATGCCGCCGGGGGAGCCGACATGATCGCCGCCGCGGTGGAGTCGGCGCCGGACACCCGGATCGCCGCGGTCACGGTGCTCACCTCGCTGGACGACGCCGCGCTGCAGCAGATCGGGATGCGCGGTCCGGCCATCGACGCGGCGCGGCGGCTGGCGGCGGTCGCCGTCGGCGCGGGCGCGCGGGCGCTGGTCTGCTCTCCGCACGAGGTCCCGGCGCTCCGCGCCGAGGTCGGCCCGGACATCGAGATGATCACCCCCGGCGTGCGCCCGGCCGGCGCGGACCGGGGCGACCAGGCGCGGGTGTCCACCCCGGAGGAGGCGCTGGAGGCAGGAGCCGACCTGCTGGTCATCGGGCGCCCGATCACCCGCGCCGCCGACCCGGGGGCGGCGGCCGCGTCGATGGCCGCCGCGCTGCGCCGTGCGGGCGCCGGCGAGCACGCCTCCTGAGCGCGCCTCCGGTTCCCGGCCGCGGCCCGCTGCCGGCGGGCGCCGGGCGGGCCCGGGGCGGCGCGGGGGCCGGCTCCGGCTCCGCGTCGGTGCCTCACCGTATCCAGTTTCGGGCAATTGGTGTCGTCATACTCTCATGTCCGAAACTGGACTCCGCCGCCGGTCAGGGTTGGCGGCAGGGGTGCCGCACCGCGTCCGACCGGCGGTCCCGCCGAACCCGGATTCAGGGCCAAAAGTCCTGATTTTGAGTGCGCAGTGCAGTCAGGACAGAACAGACAGTGATTAGTTGGATGAATTAGCGTTTGAAGGGCCACTTTGCGTTGCCGAACAGGCCGGGAACCTACTAACTTGCGCAGTCGTCCGCCCTCGACAAACGAGAGAAAACCGAGGTGACCCGGCGTGGCCCTTCCTCCCCTCACACCCGAACAGCGCGCCGCCGCTCTGGAGAAGGCCGCTAAGGCCAGAAAGGAGCGCGCGGAGGTCAAGAACCGCCTGAAGCACGGCGGCGTCTCCCTGTCGGAGGTGCTCGCCGACGGCCAGTCGGACGGCGTCATCGGCAAGATGAAGGTCTCCGCCCTCCTGGAGTCCCTGCCCGGCGTCGGCAAGGTCCGCGCCAAGCAGATCATGGAGCGGCTGAACATCGCCGAGTCGCGGCGCGTCCGGGGCCTGGGCGCCAACCAGCGCGCCGCCCTGGAGCGGGAGTTCGGCGGCGCCGAGTAGCGCACGCCGAACGCGTGCCCGGCGCCTCCAGCGCACACGGGCAGCACATGCAGCGCGGCCGGGCCGCGGGCAGGCCGTCAGGCCCGCCCGCGGCCCGGTGGTATAAATGACCAGTCCAGCGCTGCACCGGCCGGCACGGCCCGCCGGACCCCCTGCGGCACGCACCGCGGCGCAGCGCACGACCGCCCCGCACGACCGCACCGAGAGTCTGAACCACGTGTCCACCGCCCCCGGAGCGCCCTCCGGCAGCCCGTCCGAACCGCGCCCGGCCCAGCAGCGGCTCACCGTCCTCTCCGGCCCCTCCGGCGTCGGCAAGAGCACCGTCGTCCGCGAGATCCGCGCGCGCAACCCCGAGGTGTGGCTCTCGGTCTCGGTGACCACCCGAGCACCGCGCCCCGGCGAGACCGACGGGATCGAGTACTTCTTCGTCGACGGCGCCGAGTTCGACCGGATGGCCGCCGACGGCCGCCTACTCGAATGGGCCGAGTTCGCCGGCAACCGCTACGGCACGCCCCGCGCCCCGGTCGAGGAGCGCCTCGCCGCCGGAGTGCCGGTCCTGCTGGAGATCGACCTCCAGGGCGCCCGGCAGGTCCGCGACAACGTGGGTGAGTCCTCCAGCGCCCTCTTCGTCTTCCTCGCCCCGCCCTCCTGGGAGGAGCTCGTCCGCCGGCTCACCGGGCGCGGCACCGAGCCCGAAGAGGTGATCCAGCGCCGCCTCGACGCCGCGCGCACCGAGCTCGCCGCGGAGAAGGAGTTCGACGCCACGCTCGTGAACACGTCCGTCGATCGGGTCCGCCGCGAACTGCTAGCGTTGGTCCTCGCGCCCCGGGTGTGACCGCCCGCGCGCCGCGGCAGATCCCCGCGGTCGACACGGCGGATATCCTTGACGCGGCGGGCGCCGGACCCCGTGCGGATGCTCCGCCCCGTCGCCAGGAGCGCACCGACAGCGCACACCCCACCGGCCCGCCGGTGGCACGGCGGCAGCCCCCGGGCTGCGGCCGGCAGCACATCCAGCCCGGCCCCGGCGCACCAGCGGGGGCCGCCGACCGTCCAGGGGGACGCACGTGGCAGGCACCGAGCCCGTTGCCGAAGGCATCACCAACCCGCCCATCGACGACCTCCTCGAGCTCGTCGACAGCAAGTACAGCCTGGTCACCATGTCCTCCAAGCGGGCGCGGCAGATCAACGCCTACTACGCCCAGCTCGGCGAGGGCCTGCTGGAGTACGTCGGCCCGCTGGTCGAGACCCAGGTGCAGGAGAAGGCGCTGTCCATCGCGCTGCGCGAGGTCAAGGCCGGCCTGCTGACCGCCGACACCACCCACGAGGCGAGCTGAGCCGCCCGTCCGGGGCGGCCGCTGCCGCTGCTGCGGTCCGCGGCTAGCATCCCATCGTGAACAGTCCAGCTGACAACGGCGGCCGCGCCCCCGAGATCGTCCTCGGGGTGGGCGCGGGCATCGCCGCATACAAGGCCTGCGAGCTCCTCCGGCGCTTCACCGAGTCCGGCCACGCCGTCCAGGTGGTGCCCACGGCCGACGCACTCCGCTTCGTCGGCGAGCCCACCTGGGCCGCGCTGTCCGGCCGGCCGGTGGCGACCGGCGTGTGGGACGCGGTGCAGGACGTGCCGCACGTCCGCATCGGCCAGCGCGCCGACCTGGTGGTGGTCGCACCGGCAACGGCCGACCTGCTCGCCCGCGCCGCGCACGGCCTCGCGGGCGACCTGCTCACCAACACGCTGCTCACCGCGCGATGTCCGGTGGTGTTCGCCCCGGCGATGCACACCGAGATGTGGGAGCACCCCGCCACGCAGGCCAACGCAGCGCTGCTGCGGGAGCGCGGCGCGATCGTCCTCGAGCCCGCTGAAGGGCGGCTCACCGGCGCCGACACCGGCAAGGGCCGGCTGCCCGACCCGGACGCGATCTTCGAGTCCGCCCGGGCCGTGCTGCGCCGCGGTGCGCTGCCGGCCGACCTGGCGGGCCGCCGGGTGGTCGTCAGCGCCGGCGGCACCCGCGAAGCCATCGACCCGGTGCGCTACCTCGGCAACCGCTCCTCGGGGCGGCAGGGCTACGCGCTGGCCGCCGCAGCGGTCGCCCGCGGCGCCGAGGTCACCCTGGTCGCCGCCAACTCCGCGCTGACCCCGCCGGCCGGCGCCGCAGTGGTCCCCGTCACCTCCGCCCGTGAGATGCGCGAAGCCGTACTTGCGGCGCGCACCGGTGCTGACGCGGTCATCATGGCTGCGGCGGTGGCCGACTTCCGGCCGGCCGAGGAGGCGCCGAGCAAGATCAAGAAGGGCAGCAGTGCCGCCGCCGGCGGCGGACCGGCCGGCACGCAGCCTGCCCCGATCGAACTGGTGGAGAACCCCGACATCCTCGCCGAGGCCGCTGCGGAGCGCGGCGCCCCCGGCCAGGTCGTCGTCGGGTTCGCCGCCGAGACCGACGACGCTCTCGCCAACGGCCGGGCCAAGCTCGCCAAGAAGGGCTGCGACCTGCTGGTCGTCAACGAGGTCGGGCGCGGCCGCGCGTTCGGCACCGAGGACAACCAGGCCGTGGTGCTGGGCGCCGACGGCTCCGCGGAGACGATCCCCTACGGGCCCAAGGGCGCGCTCGCGGACCGCGTCTGGGACCTCGTCGCGGAGCGGCTGCCGCAGCGCTGAGGAGAAGCTCCCGGCGCGCCCGCCGGCGGTGCCGCGCTCCGCGGCGGGCGGCCGGGGCGCCCGCCCTCCGTGCGGCCGCGGAGTAGTCGGAGATGTTGCGTGCTCGGCGACCCTGTTCCGCTGTACGCTACGGAAAGCCCAGCGCACGGGCATGATCAGCGCACCTCCCGAACTTTCCGGGTGACGTGCGTCACAGTCCGCCGGTGCGCGCCTGAAGTGGACTTCCGCGGACCAGCGGCGCTGTGCGGCCGCCGCCGACCGCGCCGCGGAGGTGCTCCGATGGCGGGGCAGGCCGGGCGCGCCCGGCACCGCACCACTACAGTGGACTTCGCAACCAACCCCGCGGGTCGGTCGGCGCCGTGGACGTCCCCACCTCCCGGCCTCCCTCCCGATCTGCAGAGACAACTGTCAGCCAGCAGCCGCTGCAAGGAGTCACTCAACGTGTCACGTCGCCTTTTCACCTCCGAGTCGGTCACCGAGGGCCACCCCGACAAGATGGCCGACCAGATCAGTGACGCGATCCTCGACGCGATGCTCAAGGACGACCCGTCCAGCCGGGTCGCCGTGGAGACCCTGATCACCACTGGCCAGGTGCACATCGCCGGTGAGGTCACCACTCAGACCTACGTGGACATCCCCGCCATCGTCCGCCAGAAGATCCTCGAGATCGGCTACGACTCCTCCGCGAAGGGCTTCGACGGGGACTCCTGCGGAGTCTCGGTCTCGATCGACCAGCAGTCGCCCGACATCGCGCAGGGCGTCGACACCGCCTACGAGGCCCGGGTCGAGTCGGAGCAGGACTCGCTCGACAAGCAGGGCGCGGGCGACCAGGGCCTCATGTTCGGCTACGCGAACCGCGAGACGCCCGAGCTCATGCCGCTGCCCATCAAGCTGGCGCACGCGCTGTCCCAGCGCCTGTCCGCCGTGCGGCACGACGGCACCGTGCCCTACCTGCGCCCCGACGGCAAGACCCAGGTCACGGTCGAGTACGACGGCAACACCCCGGTCCGCCTGGACACCGTGGTCGTCTCCAGCCAGCACGCGCCCGACATCGACCTCGACGAGCTCCTCTCGCCGGACATCAAGGAGCACGTGATCGCGCCCATCGTGGCCGACTACGGGCTCGAGTCTGACAACTACCGCCTCCTGGTGAACCCCACCGGCCGCTTCGAGATCGGCGGCCCGATGGGCGACGCCGGCCTCACCGGCCGCAAGATCATCGTGGACACCTACGGCGGCTACGCCCGCCACGGCGGCGGCGCCTTCTCCGGCAAGGACCCGTCCAAGGTCGACCGCTCGGCCGCCTACGCCACCCGCTGGGTCGCCAAGAACATCGTCGCCGCCGGCCTCGCCGACCGCGCCGAGGTCCAGGTCGCCTACGCCATCGGCAAGGCGCACCCGGTCGGCGTGTTCATCGAGACCTTCGGCACCGAGCAGGTGGCCCCGGACGTCATCGAGAAGGCCGTCACCGAGGTCTTCGACCTCCGCCCGGCCGCCATCGTGCGCGACCTCGACCTGCTCCGCCCGATCTACTCGGGCACCGCGGCCTACGGCCACTTCGGCCGCGAGGTTCCGGAGTTCACCTGGGAGTCCACCGAGCGCGCCGCCGCGCTGAAGGCCGCCGTCGGCGCCTGATCCGCGATGCCGCGCCCGCGGCCCTGCAGCCCCGGGGAACCCGGCGCGCTGCGGCGCCGCGGCAGGGCTGCAGCAGCACCGCGCCGCCGGCGCGCACCGCGAAGTGCGGGTGCGCGCCGGCGGCGCTGCCGTGTCCCCGGGGACCGCGGCCGCGCGCGGTCCCGCGGAAGGGCCCGCGGAGCGCTGTTCAGCGCTGGGGCAGGCGTGCCAGCACTGCCTTCTGCAGCGCCTCCAGCGGACCCTGGGCGAAGCGGCGCGTCCACAGTGCGGCCGCCACCAGGAGCGCAGCGCTGATCCCTGCCCACAGCCCGAGCACCCACCACGCGCCCGCGCCCTGCATCCGCTCGGCCAGGCCCAGCCCGATGCCGTAGCAGAGCAGCATCGCGAGCACGTTCTGCAGGATGTATCCGGTCATCGCCGTGCGGCCCAGCGCCGCCACCGCGCCCGAGAGCGCGCCCGGGAGCCCGCGCTGCTCCCGCAGCAGGAACCGCTCGGCGAGCAGCCCGACGGCGCCGGCCAGCCCCAGCGCCACCAGCGGTGCGGCGAGGTAGCGCTCGGCCAGGAACAGGTCGGGCCCGCCGGCCGCCGCGGCGAGCTTCAGCGGCAGTCCCGCGCCGAGGCCCCAGCACGCCAGCCGCACGCGCAGGCGGTGCCCCGCGTCGTCGAGCAGGGTGAACGCACCGGAGCGGAGCAGCGCCGCGCCCGCGAGGAACAGCACCAGCAGCAGGCCGAGGGTGAGCACCGGTTCGAGGCGCAGCACGGCGATGTGCTGCAGCCGGAACAGGATCTGGTCGGCGTAGGAGCCGTGCGCGTACAGCGCCACCAGCTCCCCGTCCGGTCCGCCGTCGCCGCCCGCCCCCGCCGCGGTGAGCCACAGGAGCCCGGCGGTCAACGCGCCCATCAGCAGCACGTGCACCGTTCCCGCGGTCCAGGCCACGGTGCGCCGCACCCGGTCGGCCCGGGTGAGCAGCCACGCCGTGGCCAGGGCGGTGACGGCGTAGCCCATCAGGACGTCCCAGGAGAAGACCAGCGTGAAGTGCACCAGGCCCTCGGTGAACAGGAACAGGGCCCGCCACTTGTAGGGGCCCGGCCAACGCAGGCCGCGGCGCTGCGCCGAGCGGTACTGCACCGCCAGCCCGGCGCCGAACAGCAGCGTGAGCAGCGCGAGCGAGGTGCCGTTGGCGGCGAACCGGAAGAGCACCGCGGCCGCCTCGCCCGGATCCGGCACGCCGCCGGTGATGAGCGCACCCAGACCGCCCGCGGAGACCTCCGTGCCGAGGACGCCGGCTTCGGCGCCGGGCGCGGTGAAGATCCACACGTTTGTGGCGAACGTGCCGAGGATCGCCAGCCCGCGCAGCAGGTCCAGCAGCGGCAGCCGCCGGCTCGCGGCCGGGAAAGGGGCAGGTGCAGCCGCTGGGGAAGGAGCGCTGCCGCGCGCCCCGGCGCGGTCCGCAGCGGTGCCCGGTGCGCGGCATGCGGTGTGCGGCGCAGCGCCCTGCGCCGTGCGCGGGCCGCATTCGGCAGCGGTGTGGTCCATCGTCCCCGTTCCCCGTGTCGCGCCTCCGGGCAGCGCCGCCCCTGGCGGCCGCGGCCCGTTCCGTCGCTGCGAGCATCCCGGAACGGGCGCGTGTGCGCCTCCTGCACGGTGCCCAGCAGCCGGTAGCCCCTTCGGATGACGCCGGGCGCCGGGGCGCCGGTGCGGTCCTGGGCCAGGGCGGGGCTGGGCCGGCGAGAACGGGGGCGCCGCAGAAGCGGCGGACGCCCGGGCAGGGGCCCGGGCGTCCGCCGCTCAGCTGCGCGCGCGCCGCCCGCTCAGAGCCGCACGGTCGTGCTGCGGACGATCTGGAAGACCGGGTGGGCGGACGCCTCGTCGGCGAAGCACTCCTCGGGGTCGTCGGCGGACACCGAGAAGTACGGCGCCACCAGCGGAGACCACGGCCGCGACAGGTACTGCTTGAGAACCGGGGCGGCCTGCGCGGCGCCGGCCTCGACAACGCTGACGAGCTCGATCCACCCGCCGCGGCGCAGCGTGGCGTAGCCGTCCTTGCGGATGTCGCGCACCCAGCCGACCTCGCCGTACGGCGCCACCAGGTAGCGGCCCCAGGCGTTCTCCTCGAGGATGACCGGGGTCGGGCGGAGGAACCCGGAGTTGCGCCCGCGCGTGGTCAGCACCCAGACGTCGGACGGGACGCACCCGTACTTCGCCAGCCGCTCCACGATCGCGTCAGCGGTCCGCCGGACCTTACCGGCCCGGAACCGCTTGGTGTCGTTCCCCATCGACATCTCCCTCACTCGGTTCACCCCCCATTGTGCTGGTTGCGGCAGCCAGGGGCGACGTCCGGCCTCAGCGGAACGCAGAGACGCCGGTCACCGCCTGGCCGATGCTGAGCGCGTGCACCTCCTCGGTGCCCTCATAGGTGGCCACCGTCTCCAGGTTCACCATGTGCCGGATGACCGGGTACTCCAGCGTGATGCCGTTGGCGCCGTGGATGCCGCGGGCGGTGCGGGCCACCCGCTGCGCCGCGGCGACGTTGGCGAACTTGCCGAAGCTGACGTGGTTGTGGTGCGCCGCGCCCTCGTCCTTGAGCCGTCCGATCTGCAGCGCGGTCAGGCCGGACTGGTTGACGTCGACCACCATGTCGGCCAGCTTGCGCTGGGTGAGCTGGAACCCGGCGATGGGGCGGCCGAACTGCTCGCGGGTGCCCGCGTAGTCGAGCGCGGAGGCATAGCAGGCGCGTGCCGCGCCGGCGGCGCCCCACACGATGCCGTAGCGCGCCTCGTTCAGGCAGGAGAGCGGCGCGCCGAGGCCGCGGGAGCCGGGCAGCACGGCGCTGCCGGGCAGCCGGACGCCCTCCAGCACCAGCTCGGAGGTGATCGAGGCGCGCAGCGACAGCTTGTGGTGGACGGTGTTGGCGGTGAACCCGGGCGTGCCGGCGGGCACCACGAAGCCGCGGATGCCGTCGTCGGTGGCGGCCCACACCACGGCGACGTCGGCCACCGAGCCGTTGGTGATCCACATCTTCGTGCCGTCGAGGATCCAGTCGTCGCCGTCGCGGCGGGCGCGGGTGCGCATCGAGCCGGGGTCGCTGCCCGAGTCGGGCTCGGTCAGCCCGAAGCAGCCGATGGCGTCGCCGGCCGCCATCCGCGGCAGCCACTCCTGCTTCTGCTCCTCGGAGCCGAACTTGTGGATCGCCGTCATCGCCAGCGAGCCCTGCACCGAGACGAAGCTGCGCAGCCCCGAATCGACGGCCTCCAGCTCGCGGCAGGCCAGCCCGTAGGAGACGGCGCTGGCGCCGGCGCAACCGTAGCCGTGCAGGTGCATGCCGAAGACGCCGAGGCCGCCGAAGCGCTTGGCGAGGCCGCGCGGGTCGGGGATGGTGCCCTCCTCGAACCAGTCGGCGACGTTGGGCAGCAGCTCGTCGGTAGCGAAGGCGCGCACCGCGTCGCGGATGTCGCGCTCCTCGGCGCTGAGCGTGCGGTCGACGGCGAGGAAGTCGTGAGCGTCGGGAGCGGCGGCCTTGCGCTGTTCGGACATTGCGGGGGTTCCTTCCGGTGGAGTGCCGCGCGGGCGCGGCGGTCGGTGGCGGACGGCGCGGAGTGCGCTGGTCGGCGTTCCGGCTGTGGTTGCGGTGAATCGGCGGTATCGGCGGTGGTGCGGTGGGCGGCCCGGTCAGGAGCCGGGCGCCGCCTCGCCGGACGCGGCGGAGACGGCGCCGCGGCGGAGCATCCCGTCGATCGCGGCCGGATCGAGGCCGAGCTCGGCGAGCAGTTCGGCGGAGTGCTGGCCGAGCAGCGGCGGCGGCAGCGGCGGTCCGGCGGCCGGCGCCTCGTGCAGCCGGAACCCGGCGCGCACCGTCTCCAGCGGCCCGGCGGTCGGGTGGTCGACGGACAGCGTCGCATCGTCGCCGGCGGCATCAGCGGCGCGCAGCGCACCGAGGACGCCGCGCACCTGGCCCACCGGGACGCCGGCCTCCAAGAGCCGCGCGCGCCAGTGCGCGGCCGGGCGGGCGGCCAGCTCCGCGGTCAGCTCCGGGATCAGCGCGTCCCGGTTGCCGACCCGGTCGGGGTTGGTGGCGAACCGCGGGTCGGCGGCGAGATCGGGGCGGTCCAGCACGGTGCACAGCGCGCGGAACAGGGTGTCGTTGCCCGCGGCGATCACCAGGTCGGCGTCGGCCGTCGGGAACACCTGGTACGGCACCACGGTGGCGTGCGCGTTGCCCATCCGCGGCGGCTCCTCGCCGGTGACCAGCGCCTGCTGGGCCAGGTTGACCAGGCCGGAGAGCGCGGAGTTCACCAGCGACACCTCGACGTGCTCGCCCTGGCCGGTGGTGCGGGCGCGCAGCAGCGCGCCGAGGATCGCGACCGCGGCGTTGAGGCCGGTCAGCACGTCTGTGATCGCCACACCGACCTTGGACGCGGGGCCCTCGGCCTCCCCGGTGATGCCCATCAACCCGCTCTCGGCCTGCACGATCACGTCGAACCCGGGCCGGCCGGCCGGCACGTGGCCGGGGCCGAAACCGCTGATCGAGCAGTAGACGGCGGCCGGGTTGAGTGCGCGCACCGCGTCGTAGCCCAGTCCGAGCCGGTCGGCGACTCCCGGGCGGAAGTTCTGGATCACCACGTCGGAGCCGGCGCACAGGGCGCGCACGGCCTCCAGCGCCTCGGGGTCCTTGATGTCGGCGGCCAGGCTCCGCTTGCCCCGGTTGACGGCCAGGTAGTAGGCGGCCTCGCCGCCGGCGTAGGGCGGCCCCCAGGCGCGGGTGTCGTCGCCGCGGCCGGGCTGCTCGACCTTGACGACCTCCGCGCCCAGGTCGGCCAGCAGCATCGTCGCGTAGGGCCCGGCGAGGACGCGGGAGAGGTCGGCCACGCGCACCCCCGCGAGGGGCGGTGCTGCGGGCGGTGCGTCCTGCGGCGGATGTTCGGTGTCGGACACGGTGCTTGGTCTTCCTCTCGTCCCGGTGCGTGGCTGCAGCGCCGCGGGCGGCGCTGCAGCCGGTTCAGGGCGGTGCGGGCGGCGGTGCGGCCGTCGCCGGCGGCCGCACCGCGGGCCGGAGGGCCCGGCGGCGCTTCAGCTCCCGCTCTCGGACCCCTCGCGCAGCTGGTGGAACGTTTCCACGCAGCGGCGGAGTGCGGTGGTGAGCGCCGCGCCGGACTGGCCGGCGTAGCGGGTGCGCACGCGCTCGGCGATCTCGGCCAGGTCCTCGGTCACGGACAGCCCCTCGACCAGGGCGCGGAAGAACTCCTGGGCGAGGCCGGTGATGAGCGTCGTGTCGGCGGCCACGATGCGGCCGTCCGACAGCCGTACGGCGAGGACGACGCCGAGGCGCTCGTACTGGGAGTGGCTGGCGACGGCATCGGGCAGCCGGGCGTAGCCGGAGACGAGCACGGTACCGGGGTCGGCCAGCTGGGCGCGCAGCGCGGCGCGCGGGTCGTCGTGCGAAGACACGGTCGGGGCCCTTTCCGTTTTCAGGCAGCGTTGAACTCCGTGGGACTGGAGTCTCGCGCCTGGCAGGGCGGCCCGGGGCGATCGGGGCGCCCTCAGCGGGAGGGCAGTGCCCCCAGTATCCACGCGGGCGGGCCGGCGCGCCACTGCGGGGGGAGGGTCCGCTCGGCCGGCGCGCTCCGCGGCGGCAGCTCCACAGGGCCGGGGGCGCGCCTCGGAAGAGGGACCGCCGGCGCCAAGAATGCGACACGAAGTCCTTAATGCATCATGGGTGCATTCTGAGAACAAAACGGACTGCATTTGACGAGGAGGCGGCGGGCCCGCGGTGCGGCCGGGTTTCGGGTTCGGTTGCCGTGAAAGGGTCCGGTGCGTCCGGGTGGTCGGTATCTCCGCTGATCGCAGACCTCGTGTCCGGCATCCGGTCGGGGCGTGCGGCCGGAATTCCGGTCCGCGGAATTCCGGGTCGGGGCAAATGCGGCAGTTTGGTCCGTCATTCGCAGTGAAATCGGGGAGAGGCGAATGGCGTGGATCACACGAGGTAACATCGGGGTGCAACGGATTCGGGGAGTGCGATCATGATGGATGAGTGGCGGGCACCGCGCCGCGCGCACGCCCGCCTGCATGCCGCCCCGCCTCCGGGCCGCCCAGAGGCGCCGTCCCCGCCCGGTACGGCCGCCCCGGCCGGCTCCGCCGGAGGGGAGAATCCGGCCAGCACCGTCCGGCCGCTGCCGCGGCCCCGCAGCGGCGGCCCGCCCTCCGCGCCCCGCGACCCCGCCGGCACTCTGCGCACCCGGTTCGCGGCCCGCGCCGTCCGCTACCTCGCCGCCGACGCCGGCGTCCGCCAGTTCGTCGACCTCGGCTCCGGCCTGCCGGTCTGCGACGCGGTGCTCGACACGGCCCGCCGGCACCCGGACCTGAACGCCGTGTACGCCGACCCTTCGTGCGGCCCGGCGCTGTCCGGCGGCGCGGCGCGGATCGTGCCGGTCGGCTCCGCGGACGCCGCCGGAGCGCTGGCCCAGCTCGGTGCCAGCGGAGCACTCGACTGCGACGCTCCCGCGGCCTTCCTCCTCGCCGACACCGCGCCCCTGGTCCGCGCCGACCTGCCCGCCCTCCTCAGGGCCCTGTTCGCCGCGCTCGCCCCCGGCAGCCACGTCGCGCTGATCGCCCCGTCTGCCGCGCCTCCCGCGGCCGCGCCGTTCACGCCCCTCGACCCGGTCGCCGACATCGCCTGGTGGCCCTACCCCGATGACGCCGTCGCCCCAGACACCCGCCCCAGCGGCCTCACCGGCTTCCTCGCCCGCCGCGACGGCGCGCCGTGGGGTTTGTGAGGCCGCACCTCGGGGATGCGTCCTGTCCCGTCGGCGGAATGACCGCTGACCGCGGCGGCCAGCACCCATCCGCTCTGCGGGAAGTCCGCGGGCCGGCGTCCTGAGGCCGGCGCCGCCCCTGCGGAGCCGTCGCCCCGGCGCCCGTCCCAGCGGTCTCACCGGCCTACCGGTCTCCGCGCCACCGCGGCGGTCCGCCGTCCGGTCTCCGCAGGCCGCGCCTGCCCAGGCGGCGCGATCTGCTCCTGGTGGCGCGGGATTGCGCGCGGCCGCGGCCGTCCCGCCGATACCGGCCGGGCGCGACCGGTGTCCGAGACAGCCGGGGGCGAGCGCCCGGCCGCGGCCCGGTACCCGGGGCGCGGTCTCGGCCGATGCCCCACCAGACCGATGCGGATCCTCTGCCCGCGGGCGGTGGTACGGCAGCGGGCCGTGCGGTGCGCCCCCGGGCGGCAGCGGAACCGGGCCGTCCGCGGGCGCCGAGAGGGCTTGGGGGCGGCGGGGAGGCGGCAGGCCGTTCCGCGGCGCCTGCACGCGTCCGGCGGGGGCGCTTGAGTGGTTCGCCGGACCTTGCGCGGGCCGCGTACCCGCCGGCCCTCCGCTGCGGGGGCGGCGAGTGCTCGACGCTGTCCAGCCGGCGAGCGGCCCCCCCCCGTGTGCGGGAGCGCCCGGTCAGATCAGGTGCAGCGGGTCCACGCGGACCTGGGCGAGGTGGTCTTCGCTGCGGGCGCTGCGGGCCGAAGCCGCGGTCTTGAGGGCGGCGGTCAGGGACGGGGCGTCGGAGTGCGGGACGCGGATGAGGGCCCGCTCGGCCGGCGGCGCGTCTCCGCGCGGGCCGCGGCCGGGGTCGGCCGGGACCGGGCCGAGCAGCTCTGCCGACTGCGGCAGGTCCAGCCCGCCGAGCAGTTCGCGGACCTTCTCCGGCGCGCCGGTCACCGACGCCATCGTCACGGCCGGCGGGAACCCGAGCTCGACCCGCTGCTCCAGCTCCCGGCCGGAGAAGCCCACCGGATCCCAGCGCACCGCCGCCTGCACCGGCGGCTCCTGCGCGTCGGCCATGACCACCACCCGGCCGCCCTCACCGGCCGGCCGCACCAGCGCCGCCGCCGACAGCCACCGCCGCAGCGCCTCCTCCGAGGCCCGCAGGTCGGCGCGGGTCAGCAGCGCCCACCCGTCGAGCAGCAGCGCCGCCGCGTACCCGCCGGGTGCGGCCGGTTCGGCCCCCGGCGTCGCGACCACCAGCGCCGGCCGGTCCGCAACCGTGTCCAGCACCTCGTCACGGCCCGACGTCCGGACGGGGACCTGTGGAAACGCGCGGCCCAACTCCTCCGCGGTGCGCCGGTCGCCCACCACCACGGCGCGCACCCGCTGCGACCCGCAGTCCGGGCACGCCCACGCGCCGCCCAGCCGCCCGCACCACCGGCAGTACGGCGCCGCGTGCGCGCTGCGCAGCTCCAGCGGACCCTGGCAGGCGTCGCAGCGCGCCGGCGCGCGGCACCCGCTGCACGCCAGCGACGCGAGGTAGCCGCGGCGCGGCACCTGCACCAGCACCGGGCCGGCGGCGAGCGCATCGCGGGCCGACCCGGGTGCAAGGCCGGGCAGCCGGGCCGTGCGCGCCGCCTCGTCGCGGACCAGCTCCCGGTCGTCGCCGGCCGCTTCGATCCGCGGCGCCCGTGCGCGCACCGTGGTCCGGTCGGCGGTCAGCGCGCCGGCCCAGCCCGACGCGGCGAGCCGCGCCCCTTCGGCCGTCCGGGTGAACCCGCCGATCAGCGCTCCCGCGCCGGCGAGGTGGGCCCGCAGTGTCAGCACCGTGCGCGCGTTCGGGTAGGGCGCGTGCGGGTCGGTGTGCACGTCGTCTCCGTCGTCCCAGAGCACCACGAGCCCGACGTCGCGCACCGGTGCGAACATCGCGGCGCGGGTCCCCACCACCACCGGCGCCGTACCGCGCAGCGCGGCGAGCCAGCGCCGGTACCGCTCGGCCGGACCCAGCTCGGCGGTGAGCGCCACGTGCCCGAGCGGCACCGGCAGGGCGGAGAGAGCAGCGTCGACGGTCTGCACGTCGCGCGCGTCGGGCATCACGACGACGGTGCCGCGGCCGCTCGCCGCGGCCGCCGCCGCGGCGGTCGCGATCGCCGCGGCCCAGTCCGGGCCGGGCAGCGCCGTCCACACCGCGCGCGGGGCGCCGCCGCCGGCGAGCGCTTCCAGGAACGACGGGCCGTCGGGGTAGGCGCTCCACGGCCCGGACGCGGGTGGGGCGGGGGTGTCCGGCGCGGCGCCGGCTTCGCCCTCACCGGCCGAAGCGCCGTCCGCGGCTGCCCGGTCGGCACCGCGGTCCTGGGCCGCGGTGCCGGGGCCGTCTGCGGGGGCGCCTGCTGGACCGCCGGCGGGCGCTGCGGCGCCGGACGCGGGATCCTGCTCGGCGCCGGAACCGCCTTCGCCGGTAGTGCTGCCGCTCTCCGCCGCCTCTGCCGGGCCCTCGGCCGCCGCCTCCGGCGCCGCCTTCACCAGGTGCTCGCGCTCCACGCGCCCGTGCCGCGGCGGGACGGCCAGCCGCAGCACGTCGCTCAGTGTTCCGGCGTAGCGGTCGGCGACGGCGCGGGCCAGCGCGCGGACCTCCGGCGTCAGCACCGGCTCCGGGGAGACGACGCGGTCCAGGTAGGAGAGGCGCCCGCCGAATTCGGAGGCGGACACCCGCTCGATCAGGAAGCCGGAGAGCTTGCGGCCGTGGAACGGCACGCGTACGCGGCAGCCGGGGACCGCGTCGGCGTCCTGCTCGGCTGAGACGCGGTAGTCGAACAGCCGGTCCAGGTGGGGGAGCGGGGTGTCGACGGCGACCCGCGCCACCGGCAGCCGCTCGGCGGGCTGCCGCTTCGGCGCCGGCCGGGCAGCGCCGCTGCCCCTGCCGCTGCCCTTGCCTCCGGCGCTGTCGCCGCCGGCGCTGCCGGGCCCGCCGCTGCCGCCACCGGAACGCGGCATGTCGAAGAGCGCCCCCTCGCTGGGGCCGGGCTGCGGAGTCACCCGCCCAGGTGTACCAGAGCGGGCCGACCTTCCCGCCGAGCTCCGGTGTGCGCCGCGCGCGGCCTGCGCGGCTGGTAGACAAGGATCCGCAGACCGATCCGCGGGCAGCGCCCTGCCCGGCGCGCGGACGGACATCAGGGCTGGCACGACGGGGGTGGCGATGAGACTGGTCTTCGCGGGGACGCCGGAGGTGGCGCTGCCGTCGCTGGCTGCGCTGCTCGGTTCCGCCCACGAGGTCGCCGCCGTGGTGACCCGGCCCGACGCGGCAGCCGGGCGCGGCCGCCGCGCGGTGCAGAGCCCGGTCGCGCAGGCCGCGGAGGAGGCCGGGGTGGAGGTGCTCAAGCCCGCCAAGGCCGCCGATCCGGAGTTCCTCGACCGGCTGCGCGCGATCGCGCCGGACGCCTGCCCGGTCGTCGCCTACGGCGCACTGCTGCGCCGGGAGGCACTGGACATTCCGCGGTACGGGTGGGTCAACCTGCACTTCTCGCTGCTGCCGGCCTGGCGCGGCGCCGCGCCGGTCCAGCACGCGGTGCTGCACGGGGACGAGCTGACCGGAGCCTCGACCTTCGCCATCGAGGAGGGCCTCGACTCGGGGCCCGTGTACGGCACGCTGACCGAGGCCATCCAGCCCGGCGACACCAGCGGTGCGCTGCTGGAGCGGCTCGCGCACTCGGGAGCCGAGCTGCTGCTGCGCACGCTGGACGGGATCGAGAGCGGGCAGCTGCAGCCGCAGCCGCAGCCCGCCGACGGCGTCTCGACCGCGCCGAAGCTCACCCCCGCCGACGCCGAGGTCGACTTCACCGCCCCCGCGATGCGGGTGGACCGGCTGATCCGGGCCTGCACGCCCGCGCCGGGCGCCTGGACCACCTTCCGCGGCGCCCGCGTCAAGCTCGGCCCGGTCGTACCGGAGACCGACCTGATCGGCGAGCGCTCGCTGCCGGCCGGCTCCGTCGTCGTCGAGAAGCACCGCGTGCTGGCCGGCACGGCCACCCACCCGGTCCGCCTCTCCACCGTCCAGCCCCCGGGCAAGCGCATGATGCCCGCCGTCGACTGGGCCCGCGGCGTCCGCCCCGGCCCCGACGAGGTCTTCGGCGCCGAGGCCTGATCCGGCGCCCCGGTGCCGGCGCGGCTGCCGCAGTACTGCGCCAGGGCCGCGGCGGGCCGATAGCCGCCGGCGAGCAGCAGGGGCGGCGGGGGCGGCGGCCCCGGGGCCCCGCCCCGCCCGCGCTGCGCTGACATGGGCGGAAGCGTCGGTACCATCGGGGGTGCGCTGTCCCGGTGGCGGCGCCAATCCGACACCTGTGACCCCTGCGCGAGGCGATGCCGACGTGACCGAACGCTCCCGTTCCCCGTACCGCTCCGGACGGCGGCAGGCTCCGCCGCGCGGCGCGGGCGGCAAGGGCCCCGCGCCCGGGATCGCGGCCCGCCGCGTCGCCTACGACGTCCTGCTCGCCGTGCAGCAGCGCGATGCCTACGCCAACCTGCTGCTGCCCGCGAAGCTGAAGGACCGCCGGCTCGACGGCCGCGACGCCGCCTTCGCCACCGAGCTCACCTACGGCACGCTGCGCCGCCAGGGCACCTATGACGCGGTCCTGGACGCCTGCATCGACCGCGGCCTCGGCTCGGTCGACGCCGAAGTACTGCCGCTGCTCCGGCTCGGCGCCCACCAGCTGCTCTCCACCGCCGTCCCGCCGCACGCAGCGGTCAACGCGACCATCGACGTCGCCCGCCGCACCGTCGGCCACCACCGGTCCCGGTTCGCCAACGCCGTGCTGCGCAAGGCCGGCGCCCGGGATCTGGACGGCTGGCTGTCGGTCGTCGCGCCGGACCGCGGCACCGACCCGGTCGGGCACCTGGCCGCCGTGCACAGCCATCCGCGGTGGATCGTGGAGGCGTTCGCCCGGGCGCTCGGGGAAGACCCCGCTGGCACCGGCGGCCTCGCCGAGACCGAGCGGATGCTGGCCGCCGACAACGAGCGGCCCGCCGTCACGCTGCTCGCCAAGCCCGGCCGCGCCGCGGTCGCCGACCTGCTGGCCAGCGGCGCCGAGCCCGCCCGCTACTCGCCGCTGGCCGCGGTCCTGCCCGCGGGCGACCCGGCCGGGCTGCGCGAGGTGCGGCAGCGCCGCGCCGCGGTGCAGGACGAGGCGAGCCAGCTGGTGGCGCTGGCGCTCACCCGCGCTGCCGTGGACGGCTCCGACGCGCGCTGGCTCGACTCCTGCGCCGGCCCCGGCGGCAAGTCGGCCCTGCTCGCCGGGGTGGCCGGGCAGCGCGACGCGCGGCTCCTCTCCGCAGAGCTGCAGCCGTCCCGCGCGGGGCTGGTGGCCGGTGCTGTCGAGCGCTCGGTCCGCGATGCGGGCCGCGTCGTCGTCGCCGACTCCACTACGCCGGCCTGGCGCGACGGCGCCTTCGACCGGGTCCTCGCCGATGTCCCGTGCACCGGTCTGGGCGCACTCCGCCGCAGGCCCGAGGCGCGGTGGCGGCGCACCCCGGAGACCGCCGGAGAACTGGCGCCGGTGCAGGTTGCGCTGCTGGAGCGGGCGCTGGACGCGGCGCGCCCGGGCGGCGTGGTCGCCTACGTCACCTGCTCGCCGCACCTGCCGGAAACCTCCGGCATCGTTGATGGGACCCTCGCCGGCCGCGCTGATGCCGAGCTCCTGCGCGCCGCCGACCACCTGCCCGAGGTCCCCGACGCGGCGGCCGGCAGCCACGGCCTCTTCGCCCAGTTCTGGCCGCACCGGCACGGCACCGACGCCATGTTCCTGGCGCTGATCCGCAAGACCTCCTGACACCCGCAGGACGCGCCCGGCCGCGGTCCCGCCCGCTTCCGCCCCGGCCGCGGCGGGCCTCCCGCGGCACGGCTCTGACCGGGTGCGGGGCGGCCCGGCAGGGGGCCGGCGGCCCTAGACTCGGCGGCGTGGCAATCCAGATCTCACCCAGCATCCTGTCCGCCGACTTCGCGCGCCTCGCCGAGGAGGCCGCCGCCGTGGAGAGCAGCGCCGACTGGCTCCATGTCGACGTCATGGACAACCACTTCGTCCCCAACCTGACCCTCGGCCTGCCCATCGTCGAGTCGCTGCGCAAAGCCGCCCGGCTGCCGCTGGACTGCCACCTCATGATCGAGGACCCCGACCGGTGGGCGCCCGCCTACGCCGAAGCCGGCGCCGGAAGCGTCACCGTGCACGCCGAAGCGGCCCGCGCCCCGGTGCGCACCCTGCGCGCCATCCGCGCCGCCGGCGCCCGCGCCTGCCTCGCCCTCAACCCCGCCACCCCCATCGAGCCCTACGCCGCCCTCATCGGCGAGGTCGACATGCTCCTGCTGATGACGGTGGAGCCCGGCTTCGGCGGGCAGCGCTTCATCGACCTGGTCCTGCCCAAGATCCGTGCGGCCCGCGCACTCGCCGACGGCCGCCCCGGCGCCGTCCGCGTCCAGGTCGACGGCGGCGTCGCCGCCGACACGATCGAGCGCGCCGCCGAAGCCGGCGCCGACGTCTTCGTCGCCGGCTCCGCCGTCTACGGCGCCGACGACCCGGCAGCCGCCGTCGGCGCCCTCCGCGCCAAGGCCGCTACCGCCGCCGCCTCCGCCGGCTACCCCGCCTGACGCCTGCACCGGCCCGCACCCGCGCCGCTTCCAGGCCGGCGGCACGGCTGGTTCCCGCGGGCCGGTCCGGGAGAGGGCGTGTCGGGTGGGCAACTGTGCCGCCGCGCGACGAACGCCACCCGCCCGGCACGCCCTAGGATGGCGGCGCGGCCGCGTGCGGCCGCGGCCCGTCGGGGATGGGATCGGTGCAGCGGCACCGTGAAGGCGCGCTCCCGGCGGCGGCGCGCTGAGCGCTGCCGCAACCGTCGATCTGCCGGAGTGTGCGCATGGACGTTGTGTGGGGCGCCGAATCGAGCGCCGTCCGCTGGGTGCAGAGCTGGGGTGCGTGGCTGGAACCGCCCATGCACGCGGTTTCCGCGCTGGGGTCGCAGGCGTTCGCGATCGCGGTGCTGCCGCTGCTGTTCTGGAGCGTGCACCCCGCGCTCGGCGCCCGGCTCTGCCTGGTGGTCCTGGGCTCCGCCAGCCTCAACGGCGTGCTGAAGTCCGTGCTCGGAACGGCCCGTCCCTTCTGGTTCGACCCCGGGGTGCAGCCCCACGCGCACGAGGCCACCTTCGGCGCGCCGTCCGGCCACGCCCAGAACTCCGCCGCGGCCTGGGGCTATCTCGCCGCCCAGACCGCCGACCGCCGCTGGTGGGCCGGTGCGGCCGCGGTCGTCGCGCTGATCTGCCTGTCCCGCATCTACCTCGGCGTGCACTTCCCCTCCGACATCCTGATCGGACTCGCGGTCGGAGTCCTCCTGCTGTGGGCCGTGCTGCGCTGGGAGCGCCCGGTCCTCCGCTGGTGGCTGGCCCGCACCCTGCCCGCCCAGCTCGGCCTGTCCGCGCTGGCCGGTGCTGCTCCGGTGGCCGCCGTCGCCGCCCAGCAGGCGCTGTTCCGCGCCCCCTGGACTGCGCCCCGGGAATGGGCCGGAGCAGTCCCGCCCGACCTCCCCGGCGAGGCCGTCGCCTCGGCCGGCACCTCCAGCGCCGCACTGATCGGCGTCCTCGCCGGCCTGAGCCTGCTGCACCACCGCGGCTGGTACAGCGCCGACGGCTCGCTGATCACCCGGGCCGCGCGGTATGTCACCGGCGTCATCGGTGTGGTGCTGATCACTGCGGCGCTCCGCGTGGCGGTGCCGGACGGCGCCGGCGCGGCCGGCGATGCGCTCACCGCGGGCGCCGTCGCCGTGTGGGCGGCGCTCGGGGCTCCCGAGCTGTTCCTGCGGCTGGGCATGGCCGAGCGGCCCGGACCGGCCGCCGCTCCCGCTGGTGCGGCCGGACGCTCCCGCTGACCGGGCCCCGGCGGCGCGCGGGAATGCGCGGCCGTGGCAGACTGTTCGATCAGACGAACACACGAACGCGTGCTCCGGGGTCGGTGAAAATCCGAACCGGCGGTGATAGTCCGCGACCCGGCCGATGCCATCGGCCGGTTGATCCGGTGGAATTCCGGTACCGACGGTGAAAGTCCGGATGGGAGGCAGTACGCGTGGGACCGGTGCGCCGCTGTGCGGTTGACGGCGCAGCCCGGCCCTCAGTCGGCGGGGAGGAACACCCCGCCGGGCCAGGAACCCCGGAGCCTGATGCAGGTTAGGGGTTGGGCCGGATGTTCACCGGAATCGTGGAGGAGCTCGGCGAGGTCGCCGGGATCACTCCGACCACCGACGCCCGCGGCGGCCGCTCGGCACGGCTCCGCGTCCGCGGGCCGCGGGTCACCTCCGACGCGGCGCACGGCGACTCGATCGCGGTCGGCGGCGTCTGCCTCACCGTCACCGAACTCGCCGGCGGCGCCTTCACCGCCGACGTGATGCAGGAGTCCCTCGACCGCACCGCGCTCGGCGCGCTCCGCCCCGGATCCCCGGTCAACCTGGAGCGGTCCCTCACCGCCGCCGACCGGCTCGGCGGACACATCGTCCAGGGCCACGTCGACGGCACCGCGGTCCTCCTCGAGCGCCACCCGGCCGAGCGCTGGGAGACCCTCCGCTTCTCGCTGCCCGCGCCGCTCGCACCGCAGGTCGCCGAGAAGGGCTCGATCGCCGTCGACGGCGTCAGCCTCACCGTCGCCGCGGTCGGCAGCGACTCCTTCACCGTCTCCCTCATCCCGACCACGCTCGCCGCGACCACACTGGGCACCACCCCGGCCGGCGGCACCGTCAACATCGAGACCGACGTCATCGCCAAGTACCTCGCGCGGCTCGTCGCCACCGGGGCGGCCGGCGCGGTCCTGCCGGGCGCCGCCGGCGCCTCCGGCCCCGCTGCCGCCGAGGGGGACCGGTGACCGGCGGAGCCGCCTGGCTGGAGTGGGCCTACGCCGGATTCACCCTGTTCGGCGAGCACATCCGATGGGCCGACCTGATCGGCAACCTCGCCTCCCTCGCCACCGTCGCGCTGGCCGTGCGCCGGTCCATCTGGACCTGGCCGGTGCAGCTGACCGGGGCCCTGCTGCTGTTCGCCGTCTCCCTGGACGCCCACCTCACCGGAAACGCGCTCAAGCAGGTCATCGTCATCGCACTGGTGGTCTACGGCTGGACCCGGTGGGCGCGGATGCGCCGGCCCGACGGCCAGCTCGACGTCCGCCCGGCCACCGGCCGGGAGCGCGCCGGCCTGCTCGCCCTGCTGGCCGGCGGCACCGTGGCCGCCGCGCTGGTCTTCGAGGCGACCGGCATCTCCTGGGCACCGTGGCCGGACGCGTTCATCTTCGTCGGCAGCGCCGTCGCCACCTTCGGCCAGAGCCGCGCCCTGGTCGACTTCTGGTTCGTGTGGATCCTCGTCGACCTGGTCGGCGTCCCGCTCGCGGTGATGAGCGGCCTCTGGGTCAGCGCCGTCGTCTACAGCGTGTTCTTCGTCTTCGCCGTGCTCGGAATCCGCGACTGGCTGCGCCAGTACCGGTCCCGCACCGCTCCGGCGGACGCCGCACCGCCGGACCGGCCGGCCCGCCGAACAGCACCCGCTGCCGAGGCGCTGCGATGACCGCGCCCGCCGCCGCAGCAACCACCGCCGCAGCACCGAACACAGCACCGGCCGCAGCGCCGGGCCCGGGAGGGACTATGACCGCGACCGCCGAGACCTCCGCCGCACCGGTACGGCTGGACTCCATCGAGGACGCCGTCGCCGACATCGCCGCCGGCCGGCCCGTCGTCGTCGCCGACGACGCCGACCGGGAGAACGAGGGCGACCTGGTGTTCGCCGCCGAGAAGGCGACGCCCGAGCTCATGGCGTTCCTCGTGCGGCACAGCTCCGGACTGGTCTGCGTTCCGATGACCGGCGCCGAGTGCGACCGGCTCGACCTGCCCGCGATGGTGCGTACCAACCAGGACGGCCTGCGCACCGCCTACACCGTCACCGTCGACGCCCGCACCGGTGTCACCACCGGCATCTCCGCCGCCGACCGGGCCCGCACCGCCGCGCTGCTGGCGGCCGGCCCCGGCGGCGTCGCGGCCGGGGACCTCGTCCGCCCCGGCCACCTGCTGCCGCTGCGCGCCCGCGACGGCGGGGTGCTGGTGCGCCGCGGCCACACCGAGGCCGCCGTCGACCTCGCCCGGCTCGCCGGGCTCCAGCCGGCCGGCGTCATCGCCGAGGTCGTCGACGACGACGGCTCCATGGCGCGGCTGCCGCGGCTGCGCTCCTTCGCCGACGAGCACGGCCTGCGCCTGGTCACCATCGAGCAGCTCACCGAACTGCTCGAGCGCCGCGGTGCCGCCGCGGCGGCACCGGACGCCGCGCCGGTGCGCCGCATCGTGGAGACCCGGCTGCCCACCCGGCACGGCGACTGGCGCGCCATCGGCTACGCCGACGACTCCGGCGCCGAGCACCTGGCGCTCACCCTGGGTGAGCTGCCCGGCGCCCCGGCCCCGGTCCGGGTCCACTCCGAATGCCTCACCGGCGACGCGTTCGGGTCGCAGCGCTGCGACTGCGGCGACCAGTTGGACAGCGCCATGGCCGCGATCGCCGCCGAGGGCCGCGGTGCCGTCGTCTACCTGCGCGGCCACGAGGGGCGCGGTATCGGCCTGCTGGACAAGCTGCGCGCCTACCGGCTGCAGGACGGCGGTGCCGACACCGTCGACGCCAACCTCGAACTGGGCCTGCCCGCGGACGCGCGCGACTTCTCCGCCGCCGCACGCATCCTCGGCGACCTCGGCGTCTCCGCGGTGCGGCTGCTCAGCAACAACCCGGGCAAGGAGGAGGCGCTGCGCGCCGGGGGAGTGGAGGTCGCCGAGCGCGTGCCGATGCCGGCCGCCGTCACCCCCGACAACCTGCGCTACCTGCGCACCAAGCGCGACCGGATGGGCCACGACCTGCCCGGCGTCGCCGCCGACTAGCCGGCCCCGGCCCCGGGCCGGGCGCACCACCCCACACCGCGCCGGGCGGCGCCCGCCGCCGGAAGGAGACCGAGACTGATGAGCGTGACCGGACGGCCCGACGCCGCCGTATCCAGCGCCCCCGGCCTGCGCGTCGGCATCGCCGCCGCGCGCTGGAACGCCGACGTGGTGGAGCCGATGCTGCACCGCGCCCGCGCCGCCGTCGAGAAGGCCGGCGCGGCCGAACCGACCGTGGTGCGCGTCGCCGGCTGCGTGGAACTGCCCGTCATCGCCCAGGAGCTCGCCCGCACCCACGACGCGGTCGTCGCCCTCGGCGCTGTCGTGCGTGGCGGCACCCCGCACTTCGACTATGTCTGCCTGGCGGTCACCCAGGGACTGACCGAGGCCGCGCTGCGCACCGAGACCCCGGTGGCGAGCGGCGTTCTGACCTGTGATAACCAGGAGCAGGCGCTGGCTCGCGCGGGCCTGGAGGACAGCATCGAGGACAAGGGCTGGGAGTCCGCGGCAGCGGCGATCGAGTCCGCGCTGGCCCTGCGCAGCCTGCGCACCTGAAGCCTGGCCGCCCGGCCGCGGAAGCGGCGCGGCCCCTGCACCCCGATCAACGACGAGACGAGGCGCACGACGATGCCGAGCAGCAGTGGAGGGGCCGCCGTGGAGGCAGCCGGGAACGCGACCCCCGACGGGGCGGAGACGGTGGTGTTCCGCCCGCGCAACGTCCGCATCGTCGCCTACGGGATGGGCGCGATCATGATCGCCACGATGACGGTGCTCGCCATCGTGCTCCCGGACGACTGGGCGCTCAGCGACCGGGCCGGCCTGGTCCTGATGGGCGCGGTGTTCGCCGCCGCGCTGCACCTGCTCGGCCGGCCCCGGGTGGTCGCCGCACCCGACGGGGTCACGGTCGTGAACGGGATCCGCACGCACGTACTGGTCTGGCCGGAGATCGTCGCCGTCACCCTGCAGGACGGCGAGCCGTGGCCGTCGCTGGACCTCGCCGACGGCGCGACCCTGCCGATGATGGGCATCCAGAGCGCCGACGGGGCCCGCGCCACCGCCGACCTCGCGGCCTTCACCGAGCTTCTCCGCGCCCGCGGCGAGGGCGAAGAGCCGACCCGCTAGACCGCGCTGACCGGGGCCGCCGCGCACTGTGCGCGGCGGCCCCTGCTGTTCTCCGCGCGGCCCGCGCCGGTGCGGAGCGCCGGGACGGCCGCTGCCGCGGGGGCGAAGGCGCCGGGCGGCAGCGAGCGCCGTGCTCCGGGGGCAGCCGCGGAGCGCGCGCCCCTTTCCGGCCGCCGAGCCTGCCGGGGACGGCGGCGCAGCGGGGGAGGGAGCCGAGCGCGCAGGATCGCGGACCGTGCCGCAGGGCCGGTGAACTGGTCCGGTGCCGATCCCGGTGCCGCTGGGAGCGGCGGTACCGGCGGGAGCGCCGAACCGTTGGGGGAACGGGTGCATCACACAGGCATGGAGACCGCGACACCGAAGAACCGCGCCCGGAAGGACAGCAGCCGAACGATTCCTGCCCCGCCGACCTCCGCACCGCACCGGCGCCCCCGCGCCGGCGGCGGCCGGGTCGCCCTCGCCGTGTGGATCCTCGTCGCCGCAGCGGCGGTGCTCGCCCTCGTCACCGTGTGACCGTCCGTCCGCGGGCCTGTGCGCCCTCGGACGGCGGCGCAGGCGGACGCGCCGGACTGTCGGCGGCTACGAGGAAGCGGCCCGCAGCGGGCCGGGGATTCGGAGGAACCGCATCTCCACCCCCGGGGCCCCGCCGCCTAGCCTGGGAGCAAGGGCCGCCGCCCACCGCGCAGCACGCCGGCGCGGGCCTGTCCGCGGCCGCCAGACGATGGAGCGGATGGGACCCGCAGGGTCGGGGGCGCTCCGCTCGGACGAGGAGGACTCCGTGCGCGACATTCGCAGCGCGGTCGCCCGGATGTACGGCACCGGTGCGACGTTCGCCCTGGCGACCGTCGTCGACACCGACAGCAGCGCGCCGCGCGGCCCGGGGGCCGCGATGGCCGTGGACGCCTCCGGCGAGGTGGCCGGCAGCATCTCCGGCGGGTGCGTCGAGGGCGCCGTCTACACCCTGGCCCAGGAGGTCATCACCTCCGGTGCGCCGGTGCGCGAAACCTACGGCGTGAGCGACGAAGAGGCGTTCGCGGTCGGCCTCACCTGCGGCGGCACGCTGCACGTGCTCGTCGAACCGGTCGACCCGGTGCGCTATCCGCAGCTGTCCGACGTGCTGGACGCCCTGGACGCGCACCGGCCCGTCGCGGTCGCCACCGTGGCCGGCGGCCCCGGAACGCTCGGCGCTCGCCGCGTGATCGGCCCCGGAACCGCCTCCGGCACTCTCGGCAGCGCCCGCCTCGACGCCGCCGCCGACGACGACGCGCGCGGCATGCTCGCCCAGGGGTCCACCGGGATCGTGCACTACGGCGCGGACGGGCAGCGGCGCGGCGATGCCCTGGAGGTGTTCGTGCAGTCCTTCGCCCCGCCGCCGCGGATGCTGGTCTACGGCGCGATCGACTTCGCCGCCGCGGTCGCCGACGTGGGAGCCTTCCTCGGCTACCGCGTCACGGTGTGCGACGCCCGGCCGGTGTTCGCGACCCGCGCCCGGTTCCCCCGCGCCGACGAGGTGGTGGCGGCCTGGCCGCACGTCCACCTCGCCGGGATCGCCGACCAGGTCGACGAGCGGACTGCCGTCTGCGTGCTCACCCACGACCCCAAGTTCGACGTGCCGCTGCTGGAGGAGGCGCTGGGCACCCGCGCCGGCTACATCGGCGCCATGGGCAGCCGGCGTACCCACACCGACCGCCTGGCGCGGCTGCGCGAGGCAGGTGTCGGAGAGGCGGAGCTGGCCCGGCTCCGTTCGCCGATCGGGCTCGACATCGGCGCCCGCACGCCGGAGGAGACCGCCGTCTCGATCGCTGCCGAGCTGATCAACTCCCGCTGGGGCGGCTCCGGCCGCCCGCTCACCCAGACCAGCGGGCGCATCCACACCGAGCCGCTCAGCACCGAGGCGCTCGTCCGGCCCCTGCCCGCCGACGCCTGACGGCCCAGTGTTCGCAACGCCGTGCAGGGGAAGCGGACCGGGCCGCGGCCATCGTGCCCGCCGAGCCCGCAAGGGGCGCGCGGGGCCAGTTTCGAAGGGGTGCGCGTGAGGGATCCGGCCGACCTGTTCTGTGGCCTGGTGCGGGGTCCCGCGCCTGCGCGGGCCGGATCCGGCCGTCCCGGCGCCGCAGCGGCCCCCGGCATCCGGTTCCGCGCGCGCGGCGTCCGACCGCATGGCATCATCGCGGCATGACCGCACAGAACGGGAACGGTCCGGCGGGCCTGCTGCTCGCCGCGGGCGCCGGGCGCCGGTTCGGGCGGCCCAAGGCCGATCTCGTCGTCGCCGGCGAGCGGC
Organism: Nocardiopsis coralliicola; assembly: GCF_054779695.1. NCBI lineage: Bacteria > Bacillati > Actinomycetota > Actinomycetes > Streptosporangiales > Nocardiopsidaceae > Nocardiopsis > Nocardiopsis coralliicola. Next base: position 55,567 of record NZ_BAAGXT010000032.1, read on the forward strand.
TGGCCGACCGCGCGGTGCGGGCGCTGCGCAGCGGCGGCTGCGCGCCGCTGCTCGTCGTCTCCGGCGCGGTGCCGGTGCGGGTCGAGGGCGCCGCCGAGGTGCACAACCCCGACTGGGAGAGCGGCATGGGCTCCTCCCTGCGGGCCGGCCTGGACGCGCTGCCCGACGAGGTCGGCGCCGTCGTCGTCGCCCTCGCCGACCAGCCGCTGGTGACGCCGGCCGCAGTGGCCCGGCTGATCAGGGCGGGCAGCGCCGGCGCCTCCGCTGCGGCCGCCACCTACCGCGGCAACCTCCGCAACCCCGTCCTCCTGGGCCGCGAGCACTGGCCGGCCGTGCAGGCGCTGGCCGTCGGCGACGTCGGCGCGCGCCCGTTCCTGCGCGCCTACTCGCACCTGGTCACCCCGGTGCCGTGCGACGACGTGGCCGCCCCCGACGACGTCGACACCCCGGCCGACCTGGCCCGCATCACCCGCACCCTCGAAGCCGCCGACCGCCCTGGCGACTGACCGGCGCCCCTCGCGGCCGCGCGGCGGCCCCAGCCGGCAGCCGAGCCGGCCGGTCCGGACAGCGCCGCCCTCAACGGCCGGCCAGCGGGCCCAGCGCCGGGGCCGGAAAGGAGCACCCGCCCCGGTGCGCTCCAGGGACACGGCTCAGTGCCGGGCACCGGAACTCCGGCGCCGGATGCCCGTTCCCGATCCCGGGTTCCGCTCGGGCCGTCTGCGCTCGCGGGGGCGAGCTGCCGGTGCGAGCGCTGGCGGTACGGCGGTGCCGGTGCCTGCGCCGGCCGGGGCACCCGCCCCGCAGACTCGGCCTGCCGGTCCGGGGCGGCAGAGGGCGGCCGACTGCCGGGTCGCGGGCGTGACACGGAGGAGTGTCCGGTCCGGGGGAGGCGGCCGATGCTCCGTCGGCGCCGGCCGCCGCAGATTCCCTGGGCCGGGCTGAGGGACGGGCGCTGGCGTCTGTGCAGAGCTGTGTGCCCGGGGCGGCCGCCGGTGCCGGACCGGAGCGGCGCAGCGCAGCGCCGGACGGTGGAAGGGCGCCGGGTGCGGTGGCGGTGCTGCTGCGGAGCGGACGGGGCAGCCGGGCTGTAGTCGGCCCGCGGGGGGGGGGGGGGACTCGCGCTGCCGGCCCCTGACGCTCCGCGCGGTTCCGTACGGACCAGCGGTGGGTCCGCGGCGGGCCCGCGGGCACCGCGCTCCCGCCGGCTGCTCCGCTGCGGAGCAGCCGGCGGGAGCGGCCGGTCAGCCGAACAGGCCGTCGAGGGGGATCAGGGCGGCGGCGGAGAGGGTGACCAGGGCCGTGGAGAGGAGGACGGCGGCCATGAGCAGGGAGCCCGCCACCGAGATGCGGTAGGCCGCGAGCTGGGTGCGGGCGGCCCGCTTGCGGGAGGCGGCCGTGCGGCCCAGCGCCAGCAGGAGCACGCCCAGCCCTGCGGAGAACCACCACTCGCCCGCGCCCGGAAGCAGTCCGGTCAGCGCCGTCATCGCGCCGGAGAGGGCCTCCACCGGCGGCAGCGCCGCGAAGTCGAGGAAGCCCTGGTAGACGGCGAGCACTCCGGGGCTTTCCGGGTAGAACCCGCCCTCCGGCAGGAGCAGGCGGCCCACGCCGTCGGCCACCCCCAGCAGGCCGGCCGGGTAGGCGAAGCGGCGGCACCGGCCCGCGGTCATGGCGCGCTGGATCTGGCGCATGCCGCGGTCCACCCGGCGGGTGTCGGCCGCCGACGGCTCCGGCGCGGGCCGGTAGGCGGCGAGGGGATCGCCCGGCTGCGCCCCGCGCTCGGGTGAGGGCTCCCCGCTCTTCCCGGAGACCCGCTCGCGCACCGCAGCGGCGGCCGCCGCGGAGCGGTCGCGCAGCCCCTGCAGCTGCGCCTGCCGGCGGGTGCGGCCCTCGGCGATCTCGCGCCGGCGGGCCTCAGCGCCGACCGCGGCGGCCACCGGCGCCAGCAGCTCCACCGCCACCAGCGCCGCGTTCGCCCCGATCGTGCCGGCCTCGCCCTTCACCGCGGTCCGCCGCAGGTCGGCCCACCAGCCGGCGTGCCGGGCCGCGCCGCGCTCCGCCGGGTTCAGGGCCTGCGCCCGCAGCGACCGGCGCTCGCGGGCCGACGCCTCGGGGTCCAGCACCAGCTCGACGGCGTGCGCCCACGCCGCATCCCACACGTGGTCGCCCAGCCCGGCAGCGTGTCCGCCGAGCGGAGCGCCGTCGGCCGCCGCGAGACGCTGCACGGACGCCTCGGCCTGCTCCACCACCAGCGGCACCTCGTGCTGCACCCGCTCCAGCAGCACGCAGCGGCCGGCGCCGTCGGCGTGGCAGCCGGAGTGCTCGCACCAGTGCCGCGCCGCCGACGCCAGCGCTCCCGAGGAGACCGCCTCGCGCAGCAGCGCGTGCCGCGCCCGCTCGCCCGTCGCCAGCGCCAGCACGCCCTCGGCGCTGACGTCGCTGCCGCGGAAGCGCGGCGTCATCCCCGGGACGAAGTGCGCCGCGAACGCCGCTATGGCGGTGTGCGCGCGCTCCGGGTGGTCCTGCAGGGCCGTCAGCAGGGACCGGTCGAAGGTGTAGTCGTTGACCTCGCGGTCCAGCCAGGTGCGCAGCGCCGACCAGTGCGTGCGCAGCCAGACCGCGCCCTTGTCGGAGCGGTCGAGCAGGTCGAAGGCGAGGCTCGGCGGATCGTGGTGGGACACCCCGGCGAACACGATCGGCGCGTTCCGCCGCGCCCGGGCGATCCGCGGCGTCTCCCCGTCGAGCCACTGGCGCACCTGCGCATAGCCCCAGCGCTCCTCGGGCACCGGCGCGAGGAGGCCGCTGGCGAGCAGCCGCCACCGCTCGTCGGCGATGGCCGACACGTCGATCTCCGCGGTGCGCGCGGTCAGCCAGTTCTCCCGGCGCGGCAGCCGCCGCCCCGCCGCCATCTCGTGCACCATCACGCCCAGCGACCACCACGCGGCGGGTGCCTCCCGGCGCCCCTCCACCACCTCCGGCGCGGCGTAGTCCTCGGTGACGGCGAGGCTGCCGTAGATGCGGCTCATCGTGGCCCGCACGGCGCCGCCGAAGTCGGTGAGCGCGAACACCGGCGGCTCGGCCGAGCGGATCAGCAGGTTCTCCGGCTTGACGTCGGTGTGGTTGTGCTGCAGGTCCTCCTGCCAGTGCCGGAGGCAGTCGGCGACGGCGGCCAGTACGGCGCGCGCTTTCTCCTCCGGCAGCGGCGCGGTGTCCATGACGGTGCGCAGCGACCCCTCGGGGAAGTACTCCTGCGCCTCCCAGGCGACGTCCTCCTCCCACGCGCCGCGGGCGTGCCCGTAGCCGTGGATCGCGGGGGTGTGCGGGTCGGCGGCGCCGCGGGCGCGGAGCCGCTCCAGCAGTTCGCGGTTGATGTCGTGGCCGGGCCGGTAGACCTTGAGTGCGAGCTGCCCCTGGCCGCTCGGGCCGGCCTGCCCTTCGGCGCCGCCCTGACCGCCGGTGCCCTTGGGGGCGGCCAGGTAGACGATGGCCTCGCCGCCGGAGCCGATGCGGCCCAGTACGTCGTAGCGGCGCCGGACATCGGCCGGCACCGCGTAGTCGAGCTCGCCTGCGGGGCCGACGACCACCCGGGACACGATGCGCCCCAGCCAGGAGGCGACGGCCGCGTAGAGGCGCCGCCACCAGGGGCCGGCCGCTCCGCCGCCCCCTCCGGCGGCGGGCGCGCTGCCGTCCGCGCGGGCGGCAGCCGCGGTCCGGGCGGGCACGGCGAGAGTGCGCCGCTCCGTCGGCGCGGCGCCGGGGGCCGGAGCGCGGCGGGTCACCCGGCGGGTGTGCTCCCGGTCCGGCGCGGCAGGGCCGGGGTCGAGCCGGGTGGTGGGCGCCGCCGGGTCGGCGGGGCGGTCCGGATCGGGAGGGAGCGGATCGGCCATCGGGGTAACGGAGTCCTTCGGCGTCGTCGTGGTCGCGGGCGGTGCGAGGGCGGGCTCGGGGTCGGTGGGCAGAAGGGCGAGTCCGTCTCTCCCAGGTTAGGCGAGCCGCGCCGCCCGGACGGTTCCCGCCAACCCTGAATCGTCCCCGATTCGCGCCCCCTGATCCGGGCGCGCGCCGCGCGCCGGCAACGCCGGGAGGGCCGGCGCCGTGCAGGACCGGCGCGGGCGGACTCGGCTGGACCTGCCCCGGGCAGCCGTCAGCGCCCAGCTCGGCGCGTCTGCGGCGCGAAGCGGACGCAGTACCGAAGGGAACGGATCGCCCCGGAGAGGGCGCGAAGGGACGGCGGGGTGGGGCCGGACTGCGGCTGCGGTGAGCGGGCGGACGCGGCCCGCGGTGCCCGGGGCGGTGCCCGGACTGCGGTCCGGAACCAGTGCAGGAGCCGCATGGGCACCGCGCGCCGCAGGGGAGCGGGGTGCGGCGGCCCTAGCCGTGGGTGTGCGGCTCGATGCCGAGGCGGGTGCAGGCGTCGCGGTAGAGGCGCACGACCTCGCGGCGGATCTCCGCCCGCTCGGTCAGCGGGCCGGACCAGGGCACCCGGACCGGGACCTCGGTGCCGCCGACGGTTGCGGCATAGTCGCCGCCGTCGCCGTCCAGCCCGGTCATCCGGGCCGCGGTCGCCTCCGGCACGCCGCCCAGGCCCCGGCAGATGACCAGGGTGTCGGCGGCGTGGTCGTCGTTCATGTGCGCGGTGACGGCGCGCACCACGTCCGGCCCGAACGGGGCGCTGTGCTGCTGAGGGGCGGTGCTCTCGCTCACGGGCCCTGCCTTCCCAAGCTCTGTCGCGCGTGCGGGAGGGGGCGCCGCGGCGCCCCCTCCCGGACCCTACCGGCCGCCCGGGTCAGCCCTGGTCGAGGGTGAACTCGGCGTCGATCGACAGGCTGATGCGGTCGCCGACCACGACGCCGCCGCCGTCCATCGGCATCTCGATGTCCACCCCGTAGTCCTTGCGGTTGATCTGGCCCTCGGCGTGGAAGCCGGCCCGCTGCAGTCCGTAGGCGTCCTTGCGGGCGCCGTTGAACTCCAGTTTCAGGTCGATCGGGTTGGTGTGCCCCTTGATGGTGAGCTCACCGGAGAGGATGAAGTCCTCGCCCGACGGCTGCACGCCGGTGGACCGGAAGGTCCACTCCGGGTAGCTCGTCACCTCGAAGAAGTCGGCCGAGCGCATGTGGTCGTCGCGCTGCTGGTTGTAGGTGTTGATCGAACTCGCGTCGATCGTGGCCTCGACCGAGGACCGCCGCGGGTCCTCGGGGACGGTCAGCACCGCGTCGAACGTGTCGAAACGTCCGCGCACCTTGCTCACCATCATGTGCCGCACCGAGAACCCCACCTCGGAGTGGACCGCGTCGATCCGCCAGGTGCCGGGAATCAGGCCGTGCTCCGGCTCGGACATCGTGTACTCCCTCGTCGCTCGGGTCGCCCCGCGGAGCGGGGCCGCTACCGATTCTGCTGGAGCAAGGTTCAATCCGGCGGCAATCGCGCGGCAAGTCCCGGAGCGGAACCCGGCGGGCAGCAGTGTGCCGCCGCTCCCGGTTCCGGTCCGGCTCCCCGGCGGCTCCGCACTCCCGGGCCCTACCGCGGCGGTGAGATCCGCCTCGCTCGGCGGCGGCACCGGCCCTCCCGGCCGATGGCGCCGCCGGGAGCTGGGTAGAGTCACCAGACGTGACCGGACCGACCATCATCGGCGCCCAGCGCTTCCGCGACGACGACGGCTCCGCCGACCCCGAGGTCGCAGCCGCCCTGGCCGCCTACTCCCGCGGAGAGGCCGGCGAGCGCCGCGTCCTCGGCGCGCTCGCCCCCTCCCGCCTGCTCGTGCCCGTGGTCGCCGTCCCACTGGAGGTGGCCCAGGGCGCCGGCGGCCTGGCCAAGGACAGCCGCAGCGAGGTTGCCACGCCCGTCATGACCGGCAACGACGGCCGGCGCGGGGTGCTCGCCTTCACCAGCGTCGACGCAGTGCGCTCCTGGCGCTCCGACGCCCGGCCGGTGCCGTTCACCGCTGCCGAAGCCTGCCAGGCGGTCCTCGACGAGTCCGCCGACGCGCTCGTCGTCGACGTCGCGGGCCCGGTCACCTTCGCCGTGGAGGGCCGCGCGCTCGCCGCACTCGCCGAACGCGGCGAGGTCCCCGACCCGTGGGAGGACCCGCGGGTGCTGGCCGCCGTCTACCGGGTCACCCACTCCGAGTTCGGGATCGAGCGGGTGCGGGTGCACGATTCCGAGCGTGCCGACATCGGCGTCCGGCTCGAACTGGACCGCCGCGACGACGGCGTGCTGCGCCGCGTGGCCGAGCGGCTCGCCGCTGAGCTGGGCCCGCTGCTGCCCGGCGGGGTGGAGCTGAGCGCCGTCGTCCGCGCCCGCCGCGACGGCTGACGCCGCCGGCCCGGCCCGGTACCCCGGGCCTGCCGGGCCCGGCAGGCGCGTGCTACCCACCCGCGCCGCCGGGGGCGGTGCCGATCCGGCCGCCCCGTGCCCTCCGGCCCTCCGGCGCTCCAGCGCGCCGTCCCCGCTGACCCGGACCGGCGCCGTCGGGCCTGTGGCCGGTGCGGCCGGGTGCGGTCGGGCGCGGCCTTCAGCGCGGAAGGCGGGGGAGCGCGTCGTGTAGGTTGCCCGGCATGCCCCCCACCACGGACCTTGCGGTGCTTGTGCCGTTCGCGGCGGATCCGGCGGCGTCCCCGGCCGCCAGCGCCAGCCTGGGCGCCCTCGTCGCGCTGACCGCCGTGTTCGCCCTGGCGGGCGCCCTCGTCGGGACCGCGTCCGGCCGCATGGTCGCGCTCTTCCCGGCCTACGATCCCGACGCGCCCGAGGCCCCCGGCCCGGACGCGGCCGCGGAGCCCGCGGGACCGCAGCCGGACGGGACCGACCCGGCACCGGGCACCGCGCAGGCCGTGGACGACCCCGGACCGCCCCCGCCGCACTGCCCGCACTGCGCGGCAGAGGTGCGGTTCCTGCCCGGGCTGCCCGTTCCGGCGGCGCTGGGGCTGCTGGTCCGCGGCACGTGCCCGGCCTGCGGGGAGCCGGTCCCCGGATCCCCGGTGACCGCCGCCGTGACCGCCCTGGCCTTCGGCCTTCTCGGCTGGGGGCTGGCCGGCGGCGCGCCGGCCCCCCTCGCGGTGCCCGCTGCGCTGCCGCTGCTGCTGGTGTTCTGCGCCGCCGGAGCGGTGCTCGCCGTCATCGACGCGCGGGTGAAGCGGCTGCCCAACGCGATCGTGCTGCGCTCCCTGCCCCTCCTCGCCCTGCTCGCCGTCGGAGCGGTCCTCGCTGCCGGCGCTTCCGGCCCCGGCGGCAGCGGCGCCGAGTGGACCGCCCTGCGCGACGCGGCCGCCGGCGCGGCCGGGCTCTCCGCCTTCTACTTCGTCCTCTGGTTCATCTACCCCGCCGGGATGGGGTGGGGCGACGTGAAGCTCGCCCTGCCGCTCGGGCTCGTGCTCGGCCTGCAGGGCCTCGGCTCGGTCGTCTCGGCCACACTCCTCGCCTTCATCTCCTCCGGGCTGCTCGGCCTCGGGTTGATCGCGCTGCGCCTGGCCACACGCAAGACGGAGATGCCGCTGGGCCCGTTCATGCTCGGCGCCGCGCTGGCAGTGCTGGTCGCCGGAGACCCCCTCGCAGCGCTCGCCGCCGCCTGACCGGGGCCGCGGCGGCGTCCGCACCCGTCCGGGCGTGGGAGGATCAGACCATGTTGCGCTGGCTGACCGCGGGTGAATCCCACGGGCCGGCCCTGGTCGCGATCCTGGAGGGCCTTCCGGCCGGTGTGTCCGTCACCTCCGACGACATCGCCGCCGCGCTGCGCCGCCGACGCGCCGGGTACGGCCGGGGTGCCCGGATGAAATTCGAACAGGACGCGGTGACCATCGCCGGCGGTGTCCGGCACGGCCTCACCCAGGGCGGGCCGGTGGCCATCGAGGTGGCCAACTCCGAATGGCCCAAGTGGGAGCGGGTCATGTCCGCCGACCCCGTCCCGGCCGAGGAGCTGGCGACGGCCGCCCGCAATGCGCCGCTCACCCGCCCCCGCCCCGGCCACGCCGACCTCGTGGGCATGCAGAAGTACGGCCACACCGAGGCGCGGCCGATCCTGGAGCGCGCCAGCGCCCGCGAGACCGCGGCCCGCGTCGCGCTCGGCGAGGTCGCCCGCCGCTTCTGCGCGCAGGTCCTCGGCGTGCAGATCCTCAGCCACGTGGTGTCCATGGGGCCGATCGCGGTTCCCGAGGGCACCGTGCCCGGCCCCGGGGACCTGGAGCGGATCGACGCCGACCCGCTGCGCGTCTTCGACCCGGAGGCCTCCGCCCGGATGGTGGCCGAGGTCGACGACACCAAGAAGTCCGGCGACACCCTCGGCGGCGTCGTCGAGGTCCTCGCCTACGGCCTCCCGCCCGGCCTCGGCAGCCATGTGCACGCCGACCGGCGGCTGGACGCCCGCCTCGCCGGCGCCTTCATGGGCATCCAGGCGATCAAGGGCGTCGAGATCGGCGACGGCTTCCGCACCGCGGCCCGGCGCGGCTCCCAAGCCCACGACGAGATCGAGCCCGGGCCGGACGGCATCCGCCGGCGCACCAACCGGGCCGGCGGCGTCGAGGGCGGCATGACCACCGGCGAGCCGCTGCGGGTGCGCGCCGCGATGAAGCCCATCGCCACCGTGCCGCGCGCCCTCGACACCGTCGACGTCGCCACCGGCGAGCCCGCGCAGGCCCACCACCAGCGCAGCGACGTCACCGCGGTACCCGCCGCCGGCGTCGTCGCCGAGGCGATGGCCGCCCTGGTCATCGCCGAGGCCGCGGTGGAGAAGTTCGGCGGCGACTCCGCCGCGGAGACCGGCCGCAACCTGCGCAGCTATCTGGAGACGCTGGACAGCGGCCGCGACTGACGTCCGGGGCCTGCGGCGCGCCGCAGGCCCCCGAGGAGAACGAACCCCCATGAACGCACCACTCACCGTCCTGATCGGCGCGCCCGGCGCGGGCAAGTCGACCGTGGGCGCCGCACTCGCCGAGCGGCTCGGCGTCACCCTGCTCGACACCGACGCCGAGATCGAGCAGCGGGCCGGTAAGGCCGTCGGCGACATCTTCCTCGACGACGGCGAGGAGGCCTTCCGCGCGCTGGAGCGCCGGGTCATCGCCGAAGCCCTGGTCGGCTGGCCGGGCGTGGTCGCCGTCGGCGGCGGCGCCGTCCTGGACCCCGAGACCCGCGCCGCCCTCAGCGGGCACCACGTGGTCTACCTGCGGGTCGACTTCGAGACCGCGGCCCGCAGGGTCGGCTTCAACCAGCCGCGGCCGCTGCTCGCCGGCAACCCGCGCGCCCGGCTGCGCCAGCTCCTCGAAGAGCGGCTGCCGGTCTACGAGGGCCTCGCCACCACCACGGTCGACGCCGACGCCCACCCCGAGGAGATCGCCGACGCGATCGCCGCCGCGCTGGGCGCCGCGGCCTCCGCCGGCGGCGCGGGGGAGGACGCGTGAGCCCGCCGTCCCGGATCCGGGTCGGCGGCGACGCGCCCTACGACGTCGTCATCGGCGCTGACGCGGCGCCCGAGCTGCCCGGCCTGGTCGGCGAGCGCGCCGAGCGGGTCGCGGTGATCCACCCGGAGGGCCTCGCCCGGCTCGCCGGGCCGGCGGTCGCCGCGCTCGAGGCGGCCGGGCGCACCGTCACCCCGCTGCCCGTGCCGGACGGCGAAGCGGCCAAGACCGCCGATGTCGCCGCACACCTGTGGGGCCGCCTCGGCCGCGCCGGGTTTACCCGCAGCGACGCCGTCGTCGGCGTCGGCGGCGGCGCAACCACCGACCTGGCCGGCTTCGTGGCGGCGACCTGGCTGCGCGGTGTGCGCAGCGTGCTGGTTCCCACGACGCTGCTCGGCATGGTCGACGCCGCCGTCGGCGGCAAGACCGGTATCAACACCGCCGAGGGCAAGAACCTGGTGGGCGCGTTCCACCCGCCGGCCGGGGTGCTGTGCGACCCCGCGCTGCTGGCCGGCGTGGCCCGCGCCGACCACATCGGCGGCCTCGCCGAGGTCATCAAGGCCGGCTTCATCGCCGACCCGGAGATCCTCCGCACCGTCGAGGCCGACCCCGAAGGCGCGGCGCAGCCGGACGGCCCGCACACCCGGACGCTCATCGAGCGCGCCGTGGCGGTCAAGGCCGACGTGGTCTCCGGTGATCTGACCGAGGCCGGCCGGCGGGAGATCCTCAACTACGGGCACACTCTCGGCCACGCGATCGAGCGCGCCGAGAACTACACGTTCCGGCACGGCCACGCCGTCGCGATCGGCATGGCCTTCGCCGCCGAACTGGCCCGGCTCGACGGGCGCATCGGCGCCGGCCTCGCCGACCGCCACCGCGCCGTGCTGTCTGCGGTGGGCCTGCCCACCCGCTACGCCGCCGCGGCCTGGCCGGAGCTGCTCGCCTCGATGCGCGTCGACAAGAAGGCCCGCGGCGCGACGCTGCGCTTCATCGTGCTCGACGGCCTCGCCGAGCCGGCGGTGCTCGAGGGCCCCGGCGAGGACCTGCTCGCTGCGGCCTACCGCGCCGTCGCCGAATAGGGCCGCCGGCGGTGCGGCACACCGGGCCGCACACCCGCGTCCGCGCAGCATGCGGCTCCGCGCTGTGCGCACCGGCACGCGGCAGAGCCACTAGACTCGGGTGCGCACCGGCGCCGCCCCCGCACGTCCGGGCGGTGCCCCGCGGCCCCGGCCGCACCCGGGGAAGGGCCCGCCCGCGCAGTACGCCGCGGGCCGGCGCGCCTTTCCGAGCACACCAGGACCACTTCCCGAACGCAGGAGAGACAGCCGACGTGGCGACGACGAACGACCTCAAGAACGGCATGACCCTGAAGCTCGACGGCGGCGCCCTCTGGAACGTCATCGAGTTCCAGCACGTCAAGCCCGGCAAGGGCGGCGCGTTCGTCCGGACCAAGCTGAAGAACGTCACTTCCGGCAAGGTCGTGGACAAGACGTTCAACGCCGGCGTGAAGGTCGACGTCGCCAACGTCGACCGCCGGGAGATGCAGTACCTCTACAACGACGGCGACTCGTTCGTGTTCATGGACACCGACACCTACGACCAGCTCAACGTGCCCAACGAGGTCGTCGGCGGCAGCGCCGACTACCTGCTGGAGAGCGCCATGGTCACCGTCGCCGTGCACGACGGCAACCCGCTCTACATCGAGCTGCCGGCCGCCGTCGAGCTGGTGGTCTCCCAGACCGACCCCGGCGTGCAGGGCGACCGCTCCACCGGCGGCACCAAGCCCGCGACGCTGGAGACCGGCGCCGTGATCCAGGTGCCGCTGTTCATCACCACCGGTGAGAAGCTCAAGGTCGACACCCGCAACGGCGACTACCTCGGCCGCGTCAACTGATGGCCCACCTCCACAGGGCACCGGTCCGGTGTGCACCGGCGCCGGCCCGGGCGGCCCGGGCCGCGGCAGCACACGGCACAGCAGTACGGCACACCGGGGCGCGCGGCCCCGGAGCACAGGGGGAGACATGGTGAGCGGAGCCCGCCGCAAGGCGCGCAGACGCGCCATCGAGGTGCTGTACGAAGCCGAGCTGCGCGGCGCTCCGGTCGCCGACGTCGTCGCGCGCCGCCGCGCCCAGCCCGAACCGCCGATCAACGAGTTCACCGAGCACCTGGCGGCCGCCGTCGACGAGCACCGGGCCCGGATCGACGCCCTGCTCGACGCCTACGCCATCGACTGGACGCTCGACCGCATGCCGGTGGTGGACCGCAACATCCTCCGCATGGGAGCCTACGAACTGCTCTGGGACGACGACATCCCCGACGGCGTCGCGATCGCCGAGGCCGTCGCCGTCGCCAAGGAGCTGTCCGGCGAGGAGTCGCCGGGCTTCGTCAACGGCCTCCTGTCCCGGCTGATGGAGAACAAGGCCGAAGCCGCCCAGTGAGCGCGCCGCCCGGGCGGCCGGTGCGGCACCGCCCGCGCCGGCCCGGGGCGGCCGTGCTGCGGGCGCGCGCCCGAACCTGCCCGAGCGGGCGCACCGAGAGGGGAACCGCGTGAGCGAGAACGGCACCGGCACTGCGGCGCGGCCCGCGCCCGGAACGGCGCGCACCGCCGTCGTCTGGGAGGACCTGCGCGAGCTCATCGCCGAGCTGTCCGGTCCGGCCGCTGAGCCGCTGCGCATCGTCGACGCCGGCGGCGGCACCGGCGGTGCCGCCGTCCCGCTCGCCGCGCTCGGCCACACCGTGACCGTCGTCGAACCCAGCCCGGACTCGCTGGCCGCGCTGGAGCGGCGGGCCGCCGAGGCCGGCGTCCGGGTCCGCGCCCTGCAGGGCGACACCGTCGACCTGCCGCGCCTGCTCGACGGCGAGCAGGCCGACCTGGTGCTGCTGCACAACGTGCTGGAGTACGTCGACGACCCGGCCGCTGCGCTCGCCGACGCGGCCGGCCTGCTGCGCCCCGGCGGTGCGCTGAGCGTGCTCGCCGCCAACGTGTTCGCCGCCGCCCTGCACCGCGTGCTGCTCGGCGGTATCGGCGAGGCCCGGCACCTCCTGGACGACGCCGGCGGGCGCTGGGGCGACGCCGACCCGATGCCCCGCCGGTTCACCGCCGGCACCCTGGGCGGCCTGGTCGCCGGTGCCGGCCTGGCGCCGCCGCGGATCCGCGGCGCGGGCGTCTTCGCCGACCTCGTCCCCGGCCGGGCCTACGACGCCGGCGCCGTCGACGAGTCCGCGCTCGTCGCGCTGGAGCGCGAGGCCACCGGCCGCCCGGAACTCGCCGGCGTCGCTGCCCAGCTGCACGCCGTCGCCCACCGCCCCGGAGCCTGACAGACTGGGGGGATGAGCCGACGGCAGCTGGAGCGCGGCGAGGCGCTGCGGGGGATGGTCGGTCCCGAAGGGATCCTCCCGCTGAGCGCGGCGGCGCCCGAGGACGACGCGGACTGCTCGATCCTGCATATCGACATGGACGCGTTCTTCGCCAGCGTCGAGCGCCTGGAGAACCCCGCGGCGCGGGACCGCCCCGTCATCGTCGGCGGCACCGGGGCCCGCGGCGTCGTCTCCTCGGCCGACTACCTCGCCCGCTCCTACGGCGTCCACTCCGCGATGCCCATGGTGCGTGCACTGCGGCTGTGCCCCGACGCCCTGGTGTTCCCGCCCGACGGGCCCGCCTACCGGCGCGCCTCCGAAGCCGTCATGGACATCGTCCGCTCCGTCACGCCCGAGGTCGAGCCGGTCTCGCTGGACGAGGCGTTCCTGGACGTGTCCGGCGCGCGCCGCCGCCTCGGCTCACCGGTGCACATCGCCGCCGAGATCCGCCGCCGCGTCCGCGCCGAGCAGCGGCTCACCTGCTCGGTCGGCGCAGCCTCCACCAAATTCGTGGCCAAACTCGCCTCCACCCAGTGCAAACCGGACGGCCTGCTCCTCGTGCCCACCCGGTACGTCACCCGGTTCCTGCACCCGATGCCGGTGGGCGCGCTGTGGGGCGTCGGCGAGAAGACCGAGCAGGCGCTGGTGCGGCTCGGGCTGCGCACCGTCGGAGACGTGGCGCGGATGCCCCGAACCGTCCTCCAGTCCGAGCTGGGCCGCGCCGCAGGCGACCACCTGCACTCGCTCGCGCACGGCAGTGATCCGCGCCCGGTGGTGCCGACCACCCCGGACAAGAGCATCGGCGCCGAGGAGACCTTCCCCTCCGACGTCGACGACACCGCGCTCATCCACCGCGAACTGCTGCGGCTGTCGGACAAGACGGCCCGCCGGCTGCGCGCCTCCGGCCAGGTCGGCAGGACCGTCGTGGTGAAGCTGCGGCGGGCCGACTTCAGCACCATCACCCGGTCCCGGACGCTGTCCGACCCGACCGACGTGGCGCGCGAGATCAGCGCCGCCGCGCGGGCCCTCTACGACGGCGCGGGCATGGAGCGGGTGCGGCTGCGCCTGGTCGGCGTCCGCGTGGAAGGACTCACCGAGGCCGCCGCCACCCACCGCCAGCCGACCCTGGACGAGCCGGACACCGGCTGGCGGGAGGCGGAGCGCGCCATGGACGCGGTCACCCGGCGGTTCGGCGCCGGCGCGCTGCGCCCGGCCAGCCTGAGCGGCCCGCCGGCCGCGGACGGGCCCTCCGGGGCGGCCGGTGCGCCAGGGGCAGACGGGGCAACCGGAACCGGTCAGCCCCCGCAATCGTCGGACCACCGTGACGCGGGCGACCGCGAGAAGCGGTAACTTTTCGGACCTCCCGTGCGTTGCAGGAAGTGCGGGCTCCCTCCGCGCCCGCGCGGCGCGCCCCGCTCAGGGGCGCCGTGTCACCGCGGCGGGCAGGGGGAAGAATGTCAGGGCGCGCCGCCGTCCGCTCCATGACGGCGGCGGTTCTCCAGGAGTAGAGGGTGGAAGCGGGGTAGGCGTAGCGGTGGCGATTCCAGTCGGTGAGGGTAACGTGGCCTGCAGAACGGGGCTGCGCGGGCATCCCTCCTTTCCAGTCGGCGCTGAAGCGCCGTATTCTGGGCATATCTCAGATCATCATGCCGTGGTTCAGTACCCGTCACCCCAACCGGGGACTGTCTTTGGGAGGCGCCGTGCCGCTCTCTGAACACGAGCAGCGCATGCTCGACCAGATCGAGCAGGCGCTCTACGAGGAAGATCCGAAGTTCGCCAACACAGTCCGGCAGACCAACCCGACGACCCACTACAAGAAGTGGATCGTCCGGGCCTCCATCGGCTTCGTGGTCGGTATCTGCGTGCTGATGAGCGGGATGATCCTGCAGCAGCCGGTCGTGGGCGCACTCGGATTCGTCATCATGCTGGCGTGTGCCCTCCTGGGCCTGTCCGGCTGGCGCAAGGGCTCCGGCGGCGGCCGTGCAGCGGCGTCGGAGAAGCCCGCCGGCAAGCAGCAGAAGAAGGAGCAGCGCCCGGGCATGATGAACCGCTTTGAGGAGCGCTGGCGCCGCCGCCAGGAAGGCGACGGCTGACCCGCGGCCTCCACCCCCGCGGCGTCCGAGCGCGCCCGCTGCACCGTCGGCGGGCGCGCTCTGCTCACTTCTGCCGGAGCTCCCCGCCCGCGCCCCGGTCCCGGGCGCCCCGCGGCCGCAGGACGTCCCCGCAGCACGGCTGCCCCCGTCCCGCCACCGCGCCGTGCACCCGCGCACCCGCCCCCCTCCTCGCGACGGTCAGCTGAGGCGCGCGGCAGCAGCCGGTGCCCGCCGGTTCCGCCCTGCCGGATCCCGCGAAACCCGCCCGCTGATACGCCGGACACCCGCATTCCGGCCCCGGAGCCTCTTCCGGCTCGGCCGCGTCCGCCGCGCGGGCGCGTGCGCTGCACCGCGGCGGGGACGCCGGCGGCCCGTCAGCCGGCCGCGGGGCCGGCGCGGCGGGA
>NZ_BAAGXT010000033.1:0-69898 GCF_054779695.1 Nocardiopsis coralliicola
CACCCGGACGGCCGGCGCCGCCGGGAAGCCTGCGGCCGGCGCGCAGGGCCCAGCGGGCCGCCGCGTCGCCGAGCGCGTCGGCGGGCGGGAGCGAGGGGGCGGCAGCCCGCGGGAGCGTGGGGGATCGGTGCTCGGGCACCCTCGCAGTCTGCGCCGGGCGCACCGGTGCCCGGACCGCCGCGGCGGCATTCGCGCGGTGAATTCGCCGGCGTGAGCGCCACCGTTCACCGGCCCGCCACCTGGCCGGCCCGCCGCGCGCGCGACGGGCCGGGCACGGGCGCCGATTGCGAGGCGGCGACGACGCGCGGATGCGTTTCCGGTTGCCTGCGCGCGATCAAGGTGATCAGGCTCTGGCTGCTCGGCTGCATTCGGAGCATTTCCCGAACCAGCCGGACGGCGGCGCAGTCTCCCTGCACATCCGAAGAAGCACGCCAGTGGAAGGGGACCACTCCATGCCTGCACTGAGGTCTGTCCGTGCGGCGGCGACCGCCGTTCTCGCGTCTGCCGCCCTGTTCGCCGGGGGTGCCGTCGCGGGGGCGCCGGCCGCCCTGGCCGACGGTCCGAACACGCCGCCCGAGGTGCGCCAGCAGATCCAGGAGTGCTCCTGGCTGGAGCTGAAGCCGGGTTCCGAGGGCTGGCGCGTCAAGGCCGTCGAGCACCTGCTCGTCGAGTGGGGCCACTTCGGCGGTACCCCGGACACCGTCTACACCGCCGATGGCACCGGCGCGGCCGTCGCCGACTTCCGCGCGGCGATGGGCCTGCCCGAAGGCGACTCGGTCGACGCCGACACCTGGGAGAGCCTGCGGGGGGCGTTCGGCGTCGTCGGCCAGGGGACCGATCAGGAGCCCAGCCAGAAGGTCCACGCCGTGCAGACCGCGCTCCTCGCGCACGGCTACGCGATCAAGCAGGCCGAGGAGACCGACGGCCGCTGGGGCCCGGTCACCGAGCAGTCGGTGCGCGACTTCCAGGCCGAGGCCGAGATCGACGTCGACGGCGACGTCGGCCCGGACACCTTCAAGGCCCTGCTCGCCGCCGACAACTGCACCGGCTAGCCGGAGAGGATCCGCAGAGCCCCGCGGGCGGGTGCCCCGAGCGCCCGCCTGCGGGGCCTCTCCTCCGGTACGCACCGCTTCCTCGGCGGGTTCCCGCCCGCCAGGCGCCGCGGTCGCCGGGTTCCACCCGGTCTGTCCTCGGCCTGCTGCGGGGGCGCAGGCGCGCGGCGGCGTGTGCGGTTGTCCCGGACTACAGAAAGTGATCAAGTCCTGGCTGTGCGGCTGCATTCGGAGCGCTTCGGTGAACCGTGCAGGTCAGAGCCGCGTCTCCCCCCGCGTCCGAGGAAGAATCGAGTGGAAGGGGACCACTCCATGCCCGCAGTTTCGTCCATCCGTGCGGCGGCGACCGCTGTTCTCGCGTCTGCCGCCCTGTTCGCCGGGGGTGCCGTCGCGGGGGCGCCGGCCGCCCTGGCCGACGGTCCGAACACGCCGCCCGAGGTGCGCCAGCAGATCCAGCAGTGCGACTGGGTCGAACTCAAGCCGGGTTCCGAGGGCTGGCGCGTCAAGGTCCTCGAGCACCTGCTCGTCGAATGGGGCCACTTCGGCGGTACGCCGGACGAGCTCTACAACGAGAAGGGCACCGCCGTGGCGGTGACCTACTACCAGGAGTCCAAGCAGGACGCCGAGAACCCGCCGCCGGTCGACGGCGTCGTCGGCAACGAGACCTGGGAGCACATCCGCTCCGACTTCGGCATCGTCGGCGACGGCACCGAAGAGGAGCCGAGCCACATGGTGCGGGCGGTGCAGACCGCTCTGCTCGCGCACGGCTACGACATCAAGCGGGCGGAGGAGACCGACGGCCGCTGGGGCCCGGTCACCGAGCAGTCGGTGCGCGAGTTCCAGGCCGAGGCCGGCATCGACGTCGACGGCGACGTCGGCCCGGACACCTTCAAGGCGCTGCTCGCCGCGGACGTCTGCATCCCGTAGTTCCTGCAGTTCCCGCAGTTCCCACCGCCCCGCGGGCGGGTGCCCCGAGTGCCCGTCCGCGGGGCGGAGGCGTGTCCAGCCGCCCCCGGACACGGCGGTGCATGCCGCGCCGGCGTGCCACGCCGCCCCCCGCCCCGCCCCCTGCTCCCCGCGCTGCGCCGCACCCTGCCCGGATGCCGGCCCGGGGCGGCCGATCCGCTCCGCGGCCCGCCCTGCCGCTCTCCACCCGCCGGTGCGCGAGGCGGGGCGGACGACCGGGGTCCCGGGTATCGGACGTGCCCGCAGCGTCGGGCGGGAGAGCCGGATCACGCGGGCGCGGTGCGCAGCGGCGCCCGGACGCCGCCCCGGGGCAGCAGGTTCCGCGCGCCGGCGGACAGATGCGGACTCGGGCGGAATAGGGCCGCTCTGCAGGACGCTGAACCTTTCGCTGCCACCCGCGCAGTTCCGCGCAGGAGGCTCGCACCGAGCACATGCCGCCCCGACCGGATGGCATGTGCTTTTTGCCGCGCCGCCGCGCCGCAGGCGGCAGCGGCGGCGCCCCGCGGGCAGGCCGCGCACCGCGGGCACGACAACGGACAGGGGGCCGCATGCCGCAGGGCATCCGCCAGGACGGGGCCGCATCCAACCGCGCCGGATCGGCGCCCGACAGCTCCAGCGGCTCCGGCGGCATCGCCCCTGGCGCGCCGGAGAAGCCGCGGCGGTCCCCGGTCTTCCGCCGCGGCATGCGGGTGCTGTGGGTCGCCATGCGCACCGAGCCAGCCGTCTTCCTGGTCGCCGTGTTCGGTGCGTCGCTGCACGCAGCCGTCACCGTCGGCTCCTCCTGGGTGCTCGGACGCGTCACCGACGACGTGATCCTGCCCGCCTTCGCCGAGGGCCGCACCACCGCCGCACTGCTGTCGGCCGGCGCCGCCGCGCTCCTCGCCGTCGGCGTGCTCAAGGCGTTCGGCCTCGCCCTGCGCCGCCTCTACGCCGGCCTGATGCAGTTCCGCATGCAGGCGCGCTACCGGCGCGCCGTCTCCCGCAAGTACCTCGAACTGCCGCTCGCCTGGCACCAGCGCCACCCCACCGGGCAGCTGCTGTCCAACGCCAACGCCGACGTCGAGGCGGCCTGGATGCCGCTGGCCCCGCTCCCGATGGCCATCGGCAGCGTGTTCATGCTCGCCATCGCCGCCGGCGCGATGGTGGTCACCGACCCCTTCCTCGCCCTCGTCGGCTTCGTCGTGTTCCCGCTCCTGTTCGCCGTCAACGTCGTCTTCCAGCGCGTCTCCGCACCCGTCGCCGCCCGCGCCCAGGCGCTCCGCGGCGAGGTCAGCGAAGTCGCCCACGAGTCGTTCGACGGCGCCCTCGTCGTCAAGACCCTCGGCCGGGAGGACACCGAGACCGAGCGCTTCGCGGCCTCCACCGAACGGCTGCGCGACACCCTCATCCGGCTCGGCCGGATGCGCGGCACCTTCGACCCGGTGATGGAGGCGCTGCCCAACCTCGGCGTCCTGGCCGTCCTCCTGGTCGGCTCCTGGCGGCTCGCCAGCGGCGCCATCGACCCCGGCGAACTGGTCCAGATCGCCTACCTGTTCACGCTGCTCGCGCTGCCCATCCGCTCGTTCGGCTGGATCCTCGGCGATCTTCCGCGCTCCGTCGTCGGCTGGAACCGGGTGCAGTCCGTGCTCACCGCCCGGGGCCGCATGGAGCACGGCGAGCGCACCCTCGGGGCGCGCGCGGACGGCGCCTCCGTCACCGTCGAAGGGCTCTCCTTCTCCTACGAGGACGCCTACGACCCCGACGGCGCCGCTGACCGGGACCTCGACGGCGCCGGCGGCTCCGCGGCCGCCGCGGAGCCGCGGCCGCGGACCACGGTGCTGCGCGACGTCGACCTCGCCATCGCGCCCGGCCGCACCGTCGCCGTCGTCGGCCCCACCGGCGCCGGCAAGTCCACTCTGACCGCGCTGCTCATGCGGCTCGTCGACCCCGACACCGGCCGGGTGCTGCTGGACGGCACCGACATCCGCGACCTGGAGCGCGGCGCGCTGCCCGGCGCCGCCGCGCTGGTCCCGCAGACCGCGTTCGTGTTCGAGGACACCGTCCGCGGCAACGTCGAACTCGGCACCGGAGCCGGCGACGACGAGGTGTGGGCGGCACTGCGGACCGCCCGCGCCGACTCCTTCGTCGCCGCCCTGCCCGACGGGCTCGACACCCGGCTGGGCGAGCGCGGCACCTCCCTGTCCGGCGGCCAGCGGCAGCGCCTCGCCCTCGCCCGCGCACTGGTCCGGCGCCCGCGGCTGCTGATCCTCGACGACGCTACCTCCGCCGTCGACCCGCAGGTCGAAGCGGAGATCCTGGCCGGCCTCGCCGACACCGGAGCGGCGTCCACCGTCGTCGTGGTCGCCTACCGGCGGGCGACCATCGAACTCGCCGACGAGGTGGTGTTCCTGGCCGGCGGCACCGTCGCCGACCGCGGTACGCACGCCGAGCTCCTGGGCCGCTCGGCCGGCTACGAGCGCCTCGTCACCGCCTACGAGCGCGCTGCCGCCGACCGCGCCGCCGAAGCCGCACCGCCCACCGACGCCGAGGAGGCCGCCCGATGAGCGCACCGACCCGCCCCCGCGACCGCGCGGACGGCACCGCAGCGCCGGCCGGCCCGGCGCCGGAGCCCGTCCGCGGGCCCGCCCTCGCCAGATCCGCCGACGGCGCCATCGGCACCATCCGCCGCGGCCTGCAGCTGTCGCCGGAGTTCACCCGCGGCATCGGCTGGACCCTGCTGTTCGCCGCCGTCGCCACCGCGGGCAAGGTCGTCGTCCCGGTCGCCGTCCAGCAGATCATCGACGGCGGTATCGCCGCATCCGGCCGCCCCGACCTGGGCTTCGTCGCGACCGCGGTGGGGCTGTGCACGGCGGCGCTGCTGATCACCGCGGTGTGCACCGGGCTGATGAACGTCCGGCTCTACCGTGCTACCGAGTCCGGCCTGGCCACCCTGCGCCGCAAGGCGTTCCGGCACGTGCACGACCTGTCCGTGCTCACCCAGAACAGCGAGCGCAAGGGCGCGCTGGTCTCCCGGGTCACCGCCGACGTCGACCAGATCAGCACCTTCATGCAGTGGGGCGGGCTGATGCTGATCGTCTCCGCCGGCCAGCTCGCCATCGCGACCGGGCTGATGGCGGTCTACTCCTGGCAGCTCACCCTGGTCGTCTGGATCTGCTTCCTGCCGCTGCTGTTCGGCGCGCGCTGGCTGCAGCGCCTGCTCTCCCGCGCCTACCTGGCCGTGCGCGAGCGGACCGGCGCGATGCTCGGCGCCATCGGCGAGACGGTGAGCGGCGCCGCGGTCATCCGCGCCTACGGCACCGAGGACCGCACCGCGCAGCGCGTCGACGAGGCGATCCTCGCCAACCGCACCGCCCAGGTGAAGGCGCAGCGGCTGTCGATGGCGGTCTCGCCGTTCGCCGAGATGATCGCCGCCGTCGGCAACGCGGCCGTGGTCGTCGTCGGCGTGCTGCTCGGCGTCGCCGGCGACATCACGCCCGGCCAGCTGATCGCCTTCCTGTTCCTGGTCACCCTCTTCATCCAGCCGATGATGATGGCCACGGAGATCTTCAACGAGGCGCAGAACGCCATCGCCGGCTGGCGCCGCGTGCTCGGCGTCCTGGACACCGAGCCCGACGTCGCCGACCCCGGCGCCGACGGGGTGGAGCTGCCGCGCGGCCCGGTGGAAGTACGCTTCGACGGCGTCGGCTACAGCTACCCGGACGGCCCGGTGGTGCTGCACGGGGTCGACGAGCGCATCGCGCCCGGAACCCGGCTGGCCGTGGTCGGCGAGACCGGCTCGGGCAAGACCACGTTCGTCAAGCTCCTCACCCGGCTCATGGACCCGCGCGAAGGCAGGGTCCTGCTGGACGGCACCGACCTGCGCGAGGTGTCCTTCGCCTCGCTGCGCCGCCGCGCCGTCATGGTGCCCCAGGAGGGCTTCCTGTTCGACGCCTCCCTGGGCGACAACATCCGGTTCGCCCGGCCCGGCGCGACCGACGCCGAACTCGCCGCTTCGGTGCGCGAACTCGGCCTGGGGGAGTGGCTGAACGGCCTGCCGCACGGCCTGGACACCCCGGTCGGGCAGCGCGGCGAATCGCTGTCGGCCGGAGAGCGGCAGCTGGTCGCACTGGTCCGCGCCTTCGTGGCAGATCCCGACCTGCTGGTGCTCGACGAGGCGACGTCCGCGGTCGACCCGGCCACCGAGGTCCGCATCCAGCGCGCCCTGGACCGGCTGACCCGGGGCCGCACGTCCATCACCATCGCGCACCGGCTGTCCACCGCCGAGGCCGCCGACGAGGTGCTGGTGTTCGACGCGGGCCGGGTCGCGCAGCGCGGCCCGCACGACCGCCTCGCCGCCGAGCCGGGCGTCTACGCCGACCTGTACGCCTCCTGGGTGCGGAGCTCCGCCTGAAGCAGCCCCCGCCCCGCCGCGCTCCCGCGGCGGGACGGGGGCTGCCGTGCGGGTCCCGGCAGCGGCGCCGCACCTGCGCGGGGCGGGCCCTCGTGACGGGCTCGGCTCAGCCGCGCCCCGCCCACCAGCGCGCGGCGAGGAGCTCGCCGACGACCGGCTCGGTCAGCAGCGCCACATCCGGGTCGGAGTCGCCCAGGTAGCGCACCGCGACCGCGGCGCCCTCGACGTCGCGGCCGACGGCGACGAAGCGGCCGCGCAGCTGCAGCAGGTGTTCGGCGAACCGCTCGTCGTAGTGCGAGCCGCCGAACAGCAGCGCCCGGTAGTGCGTTACCGCCGCGATGTGCCGTCCGGTGTGCGACCACTCGGCCGTCTCCCACGCCGCCGCCGGCAGCACCGGCCCCTCGCGCAGCGCCAGCGCCGCCTGCTCGGCCGAGGCGAGCCGCCCCGGCGGCGCCACCGCATACAGCGCCCGCGGTGCCGTGCCCGCCCCCTCGCCGCCGAGCGCGGCAGCGGCCGCCGGAAGCCAGGTGCGGGACCGCTCCAGCAGGTCGGCGGCCGCGTTGGCGGACCGGCGCAGCGTCGGCACCAGCGACGCCGACGAGCCCGCGGCGGGCGCGCCCAGCCGGTGCCCCAGGTGCAGCAGCAGGGCCAGGGCGAGCCGGTGCCGGCGGCAGGCCAGGCCGCTCTCCTCGGGGCCCGCCTGCAGCGGTGCGAGGATGTCGGCGTACCGTGCCACCGGCGAAGCCGGGTCGTCGGCCAGCACGATGATCGCCGAGGAGCCCGCGTAGCGGTCCAGCGCGGTGCACAGCTCCCGCCGCCCGCTGCCCGCGTCGACCGCGACGACGAGGGTGGCCGGCCCCGGCGGCAGCGACGCCTCCGCGGAGGGGTATTCGGCCACCGCGCTCAGCCCGGCCATCCGCAGCCGGTAGGCCGCGGCCGTGCAGGCGTAGCGCGCCGATCCGGTGCCCAGCAGCAGGATGCCGGCCGGCTCGTCGTCGACGAGCGCCGGCAGCGCAGCGAACGGATCGAAGCGCGCCAAGCGGTCGGCGAGGGCGGTGAGCGCCGCCGGAACGGCCGCAAGATCGGCCTGGAGCAGCTGGGCGGTCACGGGACTCCTTCGGGCACGCAGGGGAACGCACCCGACCCTACCGACGCTCGGTCCGGCGGCAGTCCGCCGTACCCGGCGGCCGAGGCACCGCGGCGGCCGGGCAGTGCCCGGTCTGCCCGGCCCCGGCGGCGCTGCGGCATTCCTCCGCCGGGCCGTGGCCAACCTCACCCAGCGCCGGACGGCGGACCCGGGGGAGGGTCCCGCTCCGGGCACCCTAATCTGGAGGTATGAACGGGCGCCCCACTACCGAGCAGGCCGCATCCGGGCTCGACCCGGAGATCGCCGCCCGCCTCACGCGGACCGCCGACGGCCTCATCCCGGCCATCGTGCAGCAGCACGACACCGGCGAGGTGCTCATGCTGGCCTGGATGGACGACACCGCCCTGGCCCGCACCCTCGCCACCGGTGCGGCCACCTACTGGTCGCGCAGCCGCGGCGAGTACTGGGTCAAGGGCGCCACCTCCGGCAACACCCAGCGGGTGGTCTCCGCCGCCCTCGACTGCGACGGCGACACCCTGCTGCTCCGGGTCGACCAGGCCGGCGGCGCCTGCCACACCGGTGACCGCACCTGCTTCGACGCCGACCCGCTGCCCGCCGGGCCCGGTACCGCTCCCGGAGCCCCGGCATGAGCACCGCCGCTTCCCGCCGCGGCTACACCGCCGCAGTCGCCGCCGCAGCGCTCGGCGCCGCAGCGCTCATCGCCGCCACCGGGCAGGTGTGGGCGCACGGCACCGTGGAGATGCCCGGCCGGCTCGCCGCCGCCCCCGTCGAAGCCGGCGGCGCGGACCTCGTCCCGGCCGCCTCCGGGCTGGGCTGGGCCGGACTCGCCGCGCTCGCCGCCGTCTTCTCCACCCGCGGCCGCGCCCGGATGGCCGTCGGCGCCGCCATGGCGCTGCTGGCCGCCGGCGCCCTCGCCGCGCTGTGGACGGGCACCCGCGGCTCCCGCGTCGCCGCCGCCCTGGCGGACGAAGCCGCTTCCGGCCGCGCGCCGTCCGACGTCGAGGTCGCCTGGGTCTGGCCGGCCGCTGCGGCCGCCGGAGCCGCGCTGATCGCCCTGGCCGGCCTGGCCGTGTCGGTGCGGGGACCCGGCTGGCCCGGCATGGGCAGCCGGTACGATCGCCACGGCACCGCAGCACGACGGCCCGCCGGGCCCGCCGACCCTGCTGACCTGTGGAAGTCCCTCGACGGAGGCGACGACCCCACCCTCGACCCCGCGCCCGCCGCAGGCGAGCGGGCCGAGACCACCGAGCACCCGAGCGTCCGTCCCGAGGGCGCCCCGGCAGCACAGAAGGAGCCCTGATGGCCGACACCGCTGAGGCACACCACGAGGAGCACGAAGACCACGGCAACACCGTCGCCGCCTGGTTCCTGACCCTCACCTGGATCATTACCTGGACCGTCGCCGGCGTGGCCATCGTCCTCGGCGGCGACCTCATCGCCTGGACCGGCCTGGCCTTCGGCGCGAGCGTCGTCCTCGCGGTGGTGGCCGGCCTGATGAAGAAGGCGGGCCTGGGCCGCAAGGAGCCGCGCCCGGTGCCGCCGACGCGCCAGGAGTGGGAGGAGTCCCGCCGCTCCGCGGCGAAGCCCGCCGCCAAGGCCGCCGCCGAGAAGGAGACCGTCGGCGCCGAGTAGCCGGAGCATCCCGCGGTGCGCGCCCGATCGGCGCGCCCGCCGCCAGGGACGGGCGGGGACGGGCGGTTCTGCACCCCGCAGAACCGCCCGTCCCTGTCCTGTCTCCCGCTGCGGCCCCCCGGGTCCGCGGCTGCAGGGCCCCCGCGGCCCCGTCCGGCAGTCCCTGCGGAGGCGCTGCCGCCCGCACCCCCCGGACCGGTGCGCCCCGCCAGTGGCCGCATGTGGTCGCGGCGCGGAGGAGCGCCGCCCGCGGCCGGGGCAGGGGCGCGGCCGCGGAAACCGGCTGTCCGCAGGTGCTGTCGCACGCCGCGGGGCGGATGCGGGCGGATGCGGCGCGCGAGGGGGATGCGGCGGACTGCGCAACAAGAGTCCCAATCGTCACCGTGCACTGCCATGATGCAGACCGCTCCGCCGGCAGCGGACGGCCGCGCCCTGCTCCGCGCGTCCTGGCCGGCGGCGCGGACGGGCCGGGCCCGTCCGCGCAGCAGAGCCTCCGCGCCCTCCCGGCGCCGCGACTGCCGCGGGACTTGCGGGCGCACCCTCCCTACCGAGACAGAGAGCAACACGGCTATGAGCTACGGCACTCCCCAAGGTCCCCCTCCCGGCCAGCCCGCTGGCGGTCCGCCGCCGGAGGTGGGCCTGGTCGGCGTCATCCTCTCCCTGCTGTGCTGCTGGCCGCTGGGTATCCCGGCGCTGGTGTTCCAGCTGAAGATCGACAAGCAGTGGCAGACCGGCGACTACGCCGGTGCGCAGGACTCGGCGAAGAAGGCCACGACCTTCCGCAACATCGCCTTCGTCCTGGGCACCATCGCCATCGTCCTCGGCGTGGTGAGCAACCTGATGCTGGCGGGCATGTCGGCGGCGACCTACTGAGGCGCCCGCCTGCCCTGGTGACACCTGCAGGCTCCGGCTCCCGCCCACTGCGGGCGGGGCCGGAGCAGCAGCACGGCCGGCGCCGCACACCCGCGGCCCGGCGCGGGCGGTCCGCGCACGGTTGTGAGTTCCGGACCCGTTCCCTTCACGTCCGGAGTCGGCCAGATCCGGGGTGAATACCGGCCGTTCGGCCCGAATTGGCCATTCAGGACCGGATTATCTGCCATCATGCTCTAGCCCCCGCCGCAGCTGCGGCGCGCGATCCCAGCCCCCGGTCGCCGGCACCATCCCCCCTGAGAAACAGCCCGCTCCGGCCCGCGGTGTCCGCGGCCGGAGCGCTCGGCGTCGTTATCCGTTCCGTCAGAAAGCGCGACTCGGCATGAGCTACGGACCGCCTCCCGGCCCCCCGCCCCCCGGCCAGCCCCCTTACGGAGGCGGACCCGGCGGCTACGGCCCGCCCCCCGGTCCCCCCGCTGGCGGTCCGCCGCCGGAGGTGGGCCTGGTCGGCGTCATCCTCTCCCTGCTGTGCTGCTGGCCGCTGGGTATCCCGGCGCTGGTGTTCCAGCTGAAGATCGACAAGCAGTGGCAGACCGGCGACTACGCCGGCGCGCAGGACTCGGCGAAGAAGGCCACGACCTTCCGCAACATCGCCTTCGTCCTGGGCACCATCGCCATCGTCGTCGGGATCGGCGCCCAGATCTTCAGCGCGATCGTGCTGAACGATCTGGAGCAGCAGCAACAGCAGGAGATGGAGCAGTTCGAGCAGGACATGGAAGACCTCGAGACCGACTTCTGAGCACCCTGCCCGTCTGCAGCGTGCCGGATCGCCTCCGGCCCGCCGTACGCATTGCGGCGCGCCGCCCGCCCGGGCGGCGCGCCGGACCGCACCGGGGCGCCGCCGCACACCGGCGGCGCCCCACGCGCATTAAGGTGGCACCGTGGAAGAGATGGCCCGCCCCGCACCGCAGACCCCCGCCGGACCGGCGGACCGGCTGCGCGCCCTCGCCGCGCGCGTCCACCCCGGAGCGTGGCCGGTCCTGGTGGGCGTGGCCGGCCTGGCCGGCATCGCCATGGTGCACCTGGTCGACCCGCACGAGCCGGGCCACTACCCCACCTGCCCGTGGCTCATGCTCACCGGAACCTGGTGCCCCGGCTGCGGCACCATGCGCGCCGTCAACGCGCTCAGCAACCTCGACATCGTCGGCGCGCTCCAGATGAACGCGCTCTTCACGGTGCTGGTGCCCTACTTCCTCTTCCACTACTTCCGCTGGCTGTACCGCTCCTTCCGGCCGCAGGGGGCGGTGCGCCCGCCGGGCCGGATCGGCGCCGCCGTGATCCGCTGGCGCAGGGTGTGGCTGCTCGGCATCCTCGCCGTCATCATCGGCTACTGGGTCGTGCGCAACACGCCGTTCGGCGCCGTTCTGGCCCCCGGCGGAGTGCTCGCACCCCCGTCCATCCTGTTCTGACCGGCGGCGCAGGGCCGCCCCCGCGCGCTCTGCCGCACCCCGGCCCGACCGCGGGCCGGTGCCCGGTCGGCCAGCGGGTCCGGATACGATCGGAGCACACCGGGCGGGCCGAGCGGCCGCCCCGCACGGAGCCGGAGCCGCGCCCGGTCCGACTACCGTCCACCACGGCTGAAACTAGAGGGGGCAGGCCCACGTGAGCGTGCTCGACGAGATCCTCGACGGGGTACGCGACGACCTCGCCGAACGGCAGGCAGCCACGCCGCTGGAGGAGCTGAAAGACCGCGCCGCGGCCGTCTCCCGCCCCATCGACGTTGCCGCGGCGCTGCGCCGCCCCGGCGTCCAGGTCATCGCCGAGGTGAAGCGCTCCAGCCCGTCCAAGGGCGCCCTGTCGGCGATCGCCGACCCGGCAGCGCTCGCCACCGACTACGCCGCCGGCGGCGCCGCGCTGATCAGCGTGCTCACCGAGCGGCGCCGGTTCGGCGGCAGCCTCGCCGACCTCGCCGCGGTCCGCGCCGCCGTGGACACCCCGCTGCTGCGCAAGGACTTCGTCGTCAGCTCCTACCAGCTCTGGGAGGCGCTGGTGCACGGCGCCGACGCCGTGCTGCTCATCGTCGCCGCCCTGGAGCAGGACGCCCTCGTCTCGCTCGTCGAGCGCGCCGAATCCCTCGGGCTGACCCCGCTGGTCGAGGTGCACACCGAGGCCGAGGTCACCCGCGCGCTGGACGCCGGCGCCACCGTCATCGGGGTCAACGCCCGCGACCTGACCACCCTCAAGGTCGACCGGGACACCTTCTCCCGCGTCGCCCCGGCCATCCCCGCCGACCGGGTCCGGATCGCCGAGTCCGGCGTGCGCGGCCCGCACGACCTGCTGGCCTACGCCTCCTCCGGCGCCGACGCCGTCCTCGTCGGGGAGAGCCTGGTGACCGGCCGCCACCCGCGCACCGCGGTCGCCGACCTCGTCACCGCGGGCGCCCACCCGGCGCTCCGCGACCGGCACTGAGGCCGCGCCATGACCGCGGCTCCGCACCGCACCGCTCCGGCCGCTCCGGCCCGCGGTTGCAGAGCGCTGCGCGCCGCCGCGCCCGCGGCACCCGCGGGGCTGCGCGCCCGTACCCGGCGATGGCTCTAGGGAGACCGCCCACCACGCCGGGACCGGGATAGATATCCGCGGCCCGCACGGCGGCCTCCCCCCTTCGCGCCCGCATAACCCGTACCGCCCGCGGCGGGCCCGCCCACCGGCGCGCCGCCGCGGCTCCCAGGAGAGCAACCGACATGACCACTGCACCGACCGGCCCCGCGGAGCAGACCGCTCCGGTGGGCCACTTCGGCGCCTACGGCGGGCGGTTCGCCCCCGAGGCGCTCGTCGCCGCCCTCGACGAAGTCGCCGCAGCCTGGGAGGACGCCCGCAGCGACGCGGCGTTCCAGACCGAGCTCGCCGACCTCCTGCGCGACTACAGCGGCCGGCCGACGCCGCTGACCGACGCCCGCGCCTTCTCCGCGCACGCCGGCGGCGCCCGCATCCTCCTCAAGCGGGAGGACCTCAACCACACCGGCTCGCACAAGATCAACAACGTGCTGGGGCAGGCGCTGCTCACCCGCCGGATGGGCAAGACCCGGGTGATCGCCGAGACCGGAGCCGGCCAGCACGGCGTGGCCACCGCCACCGCCTGCGCGCTCCTCGGCCTCGACTGCACCGTCTACATGGGCGAGGAGGACACCCGCCGCCAGGCGCTCAACGTCGCCCGGATGCGGCTGCTCGGCGCCGAGGTCGTCCCGGTCACCATCGGCAGCCGCACCCTGAAGGACGCCATCAACGAGGCGTTCCGCGACTGGGTCGCCAACGTCGAGACCACGCACTACCTGTTCGGCACCGCCGCCGGCCCGCACCCGTTCCCCGACCTCGTCCGTGACCTGCACTTCGTCGTCGGCGCCGAGGCCCGCGAGCAGGTGCTGGAGCGCACCGGGCGGCTGCCCGACGCGGTCGCGGCCTGCGTCGGCGGCGGCTCCAACGCGATGGCGCTGTTCGCGGCGTTCATCCCGGACAGCAGCGTCGCCCTGTACGGCTTCGAGGCCGGCGGCGACGGCGCCGAGACGGCCCGCACCGCCGCGTCCATCACCGCCGGCACCCCCGGCGTCTTCCACGGCGCGCGCACCTACGTGCTGCAGGACGAGGACGGCCAGACCCGGCCCAGCCACTCCATCTCGGCCGGCCTGGACTACCCGGCGGTCGGCCCGCAGCACGCCCACCTCGCCGACACCGGCCGCGCCGTCTACGAGCCGGTGACCGACGCCGCCGCGATGGAGGCGTTCCGGCTGCTCTGCCGTACCGAGGGCATCATCCCCGCCATCGAGTCCGCGCATGCCCTGGCCGGTGCGCGCACGCTCGGCGAGCGGCTCGGCCCCGACGCGGTCATCGTCGTCAACCTCTCCGGGCGCGGCGACAAGGACGTCGACACCGCCGCCGCCTACTTCGACCTCCTGGACAGCGAGGAGCAGGCGTGAGCACCTCCACCCCGGCCACCGCCGCAGACGTACCGCAGCCCACCGCCCTGACCCGCACCCTGGAGCGGGCCCGCAGGGAGAACCGGGCCGCCCTCATCGGCTACCTGCCGGCCGGCTTCCCCGACCTTCCCGGATCGATCGAGATCGTCCGCGCCATGGTCGAGGGCGGCTGCGACGTCGTCGAGGTCGGCCTGCCCTACTCCGACCCGATGATGGACGGCCCCACCATCCAGCAGGCCGCCGATAGGGCGCTGGCCGCCGGCACCCGCCCCGGGCACGTGTTCGACGTCGTCTCCGCCGTCGCCGAAGCGGGCGCGGCTCCGCTCGTCATGTCCTACTGGAACCCGATCGACCGGTACGGCCCCGAGCGGTTCGCCGCCGACCTCGCCGCCGCCGGCGGCGCGGGGATCATCACCCCCGACCTGCTGCCCGAAGAGGCGGGGGAGTGGGTGCGCGCCTCCGACGCGCACGGCCTCGACCGGATCTTCCTGGTCGCGCCGTCCAGCACCGACGCGCGGCTGCGGCTGACCACCGCAGCCTCGCGCGGCTTCGTCTACGCCGCCTCGCTGATGGGCGTCACCGGCGCCCGCGAACAGGTGGCCGACACCGCCGAGAAGCTCGTGGTGCGCACCCGCGCCGCGATCGGCGGAACCGGCCTGCCGGTCTGCGTCGGGCTCGGCATCTCCACCGGCGCCCAGGCCGCCGAGGTCGCCGGCTACGCCGACGGCGTCATTGTCGGCGCCGGCTTCTGCCGCCGCGTGCTGGAGGCACCCGACATGGACGCGGCCCGTGCGGCGGTGCGGGCGTTCGCCGCCGAACTCGCCGAGGGCGTGCGCGCCGGGCGCGGCTGAGCGCAGCGGGGGCGCTGCGGCGCAGCGGCCGGGCCGGAATGCGCGCGGCCGCCGACGGCGGTAGGTTCGCCTCACCGGAGCGTTCCCGGGGGTGCCGCACACGGTGCGCGGCACCCCCGGGCGGCTGCGGGCCGCCCCGCCGGCGGCCCGCGCCGGGCCGATCCGTGCGGACTTGCCGTCACGCCGCAGTCACGTGCAGTAGGCTCCGCTGCGACCCCCGGCCCGGCGCGCCTGCGCGCCCCGGGGCCGCCGCCCGCCCTCAACGGGAGAAGCCATGGAATCGACCGACCCGGCCGCCACCGAGGAGCCGACCGCGCAGGACAGCGCTGCGCCCGGCGGCGCCCGCGCCCTGTGGAGCACCGCCCAGCCCTGGGTGACCCTCGCCAGCCGGCTCGCGCTCACCGGCATCCTCGGCTTCGCCGCGGTGACCAAGCTGCCGCCGGCGCTGTCCATCCAGTCGGTCGAGGCCTACGACCTCTTCTCCGACCCGGTCAACGAGTTCATCGGCATTACCCTGCCCCTCGTGGAGATCGCGCTCGCGCTGCTGCTGCTCGTCGGCCTCGCCACCCGCTACGCCGGCGCCGCCACCGCGCTGCTGATGGCCGTCTTCATCGCGGGCATCATCTCGGCGTGGGCGCGCGGCCTCAACATCGACTGCGGCTGCTTCGGCACCGGCGGCCCCGTCGCGCCCGGCGAGACCGAGTACGGCCTCGACATCGCCCGCGACGTCGGCTTCATCGTGCTGGCCGGTATCGTCATGATCTGGCCGCGCTCGCCGCTCTCCCTCGACCGGGTCGCCGGCCTCTACCGGTGACCGCGCCGGCCCCTCCGGCGCCTGCCCCCGCCCGCGCCGCGGCGGCCCCCACCCCCGATCCACGTCCCACACCCGACCGAGAACGGTGAAGGCCAGATGAGCAAGGCGGCGCGGCGCGAGGCCCGCGAACGGTTGAAGCAGCAGCGCATCGCGGAGGAGCGCAAGCGCAAGCGGAACACCTATCTGGTGATCGGGGCGGCCGTGCTGGTGCTCGTCCTCGTCGTCGCCGGCGGTTACCTCTGGTTCAGCTCCGACCGCGGCGACGAGGGGCCGGAGGCGCTCGCTCCGCAGACCCTGCAGGAGGACGGCAGCGTCGTCATGGCGACGGACGGCGGCGGCGAGAAGCCCCTCGTCGAGGTCTACGCCGACTTCCAGTGCCCCGCCTGCAAGCAGCTCGAGGTCGCCAGCGGGCCCGCGATCAAGGAACTCGCCGCCAGCGGGCAGGCGACCGTGCAGTACCGGCCGGTGAGCATCTTCGCCCTGCAGCAGGACCCCATCTCCACCAACTCGCTGCGCGCCGCCGGCGCCGCGCGCGCCGCCGCCGACCACGGCCGCTTCGTGGAGTTCCACGACCTGGTCTTCGAGAACCAGCCCACCGAGGGCCAGCCCGGCTTCGCCACCGAGGACCTCGTCGACTGGGGCAAAGAGGCCGGGATCGACGACCCGGCCTTCGCCGAGCGCGTGGAGTCCGAAGCCGCCGTCGCCGAGGAGTTCGGCACCTCCTTCGGCCCCGACCTGCTCGAGCGCGCCCAGGGCGAGATCGGCGCCGAGCAGATCAACACCATGCCGATCACCGACCTCATCGCCTGGGGCGAGGAGAACGGCCTCGACGCGTCCTTCCTCGACGGCAGCTACGTCCAGGAGGTCCTCGAGGCGACCGCCGCGGTGAACGAGCGCTACTCCGGCGCCGACGCGTTCTCCGGAACCCCCGCCGTCTACCTCAACGGCAGCCAGCTCGGCGACGAGGCGTTCTCCGCCTCCGGCCTGCGCGGCGCCGTCGAAGGAGCCGGCCCCGGCGAGGTCGAGACCCAGCCCCTTGAGGGAGAGGACGCCGGCAGCTCCGACGCCTCGCCCTCCGCCTCCCCTGACGCCAAGGAATGAAGACCAGCACATGACCAGCCCCACCACGGCCGCGCCCGACGGCGCCGGCGAGGGCGCGGCCGAAGCCGGCCGCGCCCTCGCGGCGATCCCCAGCCCACCCATCAGCGGCATCGAAATCGGCCCGCTCACCATCTACCTGTACGCGCTGTGCATCCTCGCCGGCGTCGTCGCCGCCGTCTTCTGGGCCGAGCGCCGCTGGGCCGCGATGGGCGGCGAGAAGGGCACCATCATCGACGCGGCGGTGCCCGCCGTCTTCCTCGGCCTCATCGGCGGCCGGATCTACCACGTCATCACCGACTACCAGCTCTACTTCGGGCCCGGCCGCGACCCGCTGGGCGCACTCGACATCCGCAACGGCGGCCTCGGCATCTGGGGCGCCATCCCGCTCGGCGCGCTCGGTGTGTGGTTCGTCGCACGCCGCCGCGGGCTGTCCCTCACCAAGCTGTCCTTCGCGATCGCGCCGACCATCCCGCTCGCGCAGGCCTTCGGCCGCTGGGGCAACTACTTCAACCAGGAGCTCTTCGGCGCCCCCACCGACGTGCCCTGGGCGCTGCACGTCTCCATCGACGAGGGCGTCCCGGCCGGCTACATCATGGGCGAGACCACCTACCACCCCACCTTCCTGTACGAATCGCTGTGGTGCGTGGGGCTCGCGGTCCTGCTCGCCTGGCTCGGCCGCCGCTACACCGACGCCCTCGGCGGCGGGCGGCTCTTCGCGGTGTACGTCATGGGCTACTGTGTGGGGCGGTTCTGGATCGAATACCTCCGGGTGGATCCCGCACACGACATCCTCGGGCTGCGGCTCAACAACTGGACGTCGATCGCGGT
Source organism: Nocardiopsis coralliicola (assembly GCF_054779695.1). Lineage (NCBI taxonomy): Bacteria > Bacillati > Actinomycetota > Actinomycetes > Streptosporangiales > Nocardiopsidaceae > Nocardiopsis > Nocardiopsis coralliicola. The sequence continues at coordinate 17,584 of NZ_BAAGXT010000033.1, forward strand.
CCTCCTCGCCGCACTGGCCTACTTCATCTGGGCCGGGCGCAGGCTCGACCGCTTCTCCACCCGGGTCGTCCCGGTCGGCCACGACCCCGGGACCCAGGTCTTCGACACCGATCCCGCCACCTCCGGCGGGCGCGGCGCGTCCGCGCCGGACGCCGAGGAGAGCGGATCGGCCGGCGGCGACGCCGGGACCGCGGGCACCGACGGCTCCGACGGCACCGGCCCCAGCGCCGGAGACGCCGGCGGGGACGCTGAGCAGGAGAGCGCTGGAGACGCCGGCGGGGACAGCGCCTCGCCGGAGAGCGGCGCCGACTCCTCCGACGGTGCCCCCGCCGGGCCGTCCGGGCCCGAGCGGAACGCCTAAGGCGCCGGCGGCGCCGCCGCGGCAAGGCGCGGCGGAGACCCGGCGGCGCCGCCGAGGATGAGTGAGCACCCAGGTGAGCAGATCCGAGTCCGCGGGCCGCGCCGGCCGGCGCCGCGCACGCCGTTCGGCGCGCCGCCGCCGCGACGAGCCCGTCCGCGACGGCACCTACACCGGCGACGGCTACACCGAAGAGGACTACGACCGCGCCGGCGAGGGCTATGACGGCGGCTACGGCGACGGCGGCGGCTACGACAGCGGCCGCGACGACCGGGGCGGCTCCGCGGACGACTACGGCGACGACCACTCCGGCGGCGAGGAGCTGGACAGCGAGTCCGCCGCCGGCACGCCCGGGCGCCGCGCGGAGAAGCGCCGCCGCAAGGACGGGTCGCGCCGCAGCGCGCGCCGCGCCGACCCGGTATCCCGGTTCTCCGCCTCGGCCCTGCGCCGGGTCAGCGTGCTGGGCGACCGGCCCAGCCAGATGGTCAACAGCCTCGCCGAGCAGAGCAAGCGCAAGCGCGGGACCGTGATCCTCGGCGTCCTGCTGGCCCTGTGCGGCGTCGCGCTCCTCGCGCTGCTCGGCCTGCTCGCCAGCCTGCTGCTGGCCGGCGGACCCATCTCCGGCGGCGACAAGCCCGAACTGGACCTGCCCGAGGAGGGCCACTCCACCCTGCTGCCCACCGTGTACCAGGGCGCCACCACCGAGCTCGACGTGTTCGACCCGATCGCCGAGCGCGGCGCCGACGCCGCCCCGCTGGACGACAGCAAGGTCTTCGGCGGCGACGCCGAGGAGCTGGAGCAGGGCGACCTGACCATGGCCCTGAAGGGCTCCGAGACCACCGACACCTGCACCCAGTGGGTCTGGGGCGAGGACCTCGGCCAGTCCCTCGTCGACGGCGAGTGCACCTCGGCCGTCCGCGGCGTGTACACCGACAGCAGCGACGACTACGTCGGCCAGGTCGCGCTCTTCGACATGGCCACCGCCGATGCGGCCTCGGCCACCGCGGAGATCCTCGACCCGCGCAACCCCGACGTCCAGCCCGGCTTCCTGGTGCCCATGGACACCTCCATCGAGGGCCTGCAGACCGGCTACAGCCAGGCGTCCACCCAGGCGATGGGCCACTACCTCGCCGTGTACTGGGTGGCGCCCACCGACGGCTCCGCGCCGGAAGCCGACGACACCGGCCTGGCCGAAGCCGGCGTGCTCGCCATGGACGCCTCCATCTGGGTCTACGAGCAGGCTGTCGCGGCCAAGGGGGACGACTGAACGGGGCCGCTTCCCGGGCACCGCGCCCGGGCGGCGGCCCCGCTGCCGGTCCGCTTCCCGCAACTGCGGCCCGATAGCCCCAATGCCCTAAGATGCACCCACCGGGGGAGGGGCGCCCGGTGCCGCAGCGCCGCACGGGGTCCCGCGCGCCGCGCCGGCCGCACCCGCCGCCCGATCCCGAAGCCGCCGACTGGGCCGACCGCGCCCGTCCCGTCCACCCCGAGAGGTACCGGTGTCTTCTTCAGATCCCTCTGACGCGCCCGCTCCGCAGGGCGGACGGCGGAGGCGGGCCGGCTCCGCCGGCGACGCCAGCGAGGGCGGCAGCGGCCGCCGCGCGTCCGGCACCCGCCGGCGCGGTTCCGGCGGCCGCCGGAAGACCGTGCCGATCCTGCTGGGGGTGCTCGGGGCCGCGGTCGTCGCGCTCGCCGTGGTGCTGGTGGTCCAGTTCGCCTCGGGCCCGAGCGCGCCGGAGAACGCGCGGCCGTCCAGCTACACGGTCGTCCACGAGTCCGACCGGATGGGCGCGGTACTCGCCTCGCAGGAGACCGACTCGCGCCCGCTCGCCGAGGGGGAGATGTTCGAGCGCGGAAACGAGGCGATCGACTCCCAGGACATCGAGTTCGAACTGGCCGACCACGAGCTCACCGAGGACTGCTCCGCCGCGGTCTGGGGCGAGGCGGTGGCCGGCGCCCTGGAGGACGGCGGCTGCACGCAGGCCGCCCGGGCTGCCTACAGCTCCGGCGACTACGTCGGTGCCGCCGTCCTGTTCAACCTGCGCGACGCCAAGGCAGCCAAGGCCGTGGCCGACGCCATGGAGCAGCCGAAGGACGTCGAGGCCGAAGGCCCCGGCTTCATCACCAATCCGGGCTCCGAGGACCCGCTGACCCGCCTGGGCGCCGGCTACAGCCGCGCCGAGGCGTCGGTGAACGGCCACTACCTGCTGGTGGCGTGGGCGCAGAGTGCCGGTTCCGACGACCTCGCCGAGCACGAGGACCTCACCTCGCCGCTCATCGCCCTGACCTCGTTCAAGGACCCGCTCTACCGCCGCGTCGTCGAGCTCGAGGCCGCGGCCGATGTGCAGGGCGGCGGAGCGGGATCCGGCCAGGGCGGCGGCTCCGGCCAGGGCGGCGGCGCTGGCGCCGGCCAGGAGGGCGGCGCCGGAGCGGGTGCCGGCCAGGAGGGCGGTGCTGGGGCCGGCACCGGCCAGGAGGGCGGTGCGGGTGCCGACCAGGGCACCGGCGGAGGCGCGGGGACCCCGGCCGGCTGACACCCCCGCTGGTCAGGCCATGACAGCGCCCCTGCCGTGTGCGGCAGGGGCACTGTCATGGAAGACACCAGCAGCAAGGGCGGCTGCGCCGGTAGCGCTTCCCTCTGTCCCGCTTAGGGGCCGTGTGCGCATAGCGCCTGCGTGGGTCGCGGGACTGGTGTGCAGGGATGACAAGCAAGGACGGCTGCGCCGGCCGTCTCCCGCTCTGTCCCGCCGCTTCAGGAATCGCGTGCGACCAGGGTTTCTGCTGGTTGAAGGCGCGGAGAAGGCCGCGGGCTCGCGCGCAGGGGCGCCCGAGTGCTGGATGGCCAGTGCGTCGCAGCGGCAATAGCGACAGCGAGGCGGCCCGGGCCCCGGGCTGGTCGGCCGGGCGGCCGGCCGCGGGGCTGGAGCGGCCGCGACCGCAGGCTCCCGCTTCTCGGCGGCCGGCATTCCGGTGTTCAGTGCGTCGGACCAGCGAAAATGCGGCAGCGACGGGGAGGGCGGCCGGGCCCTCGGGGCGGCGGCCGGGGCGCGGGCTTGCGGCAGGGCTGCCGCGGGCTGGCCGCGTGGGGGGGTGACGAGAGAGACGGGAGAGGGATACAGGCTCCCGCGTGAGGACTGCCGGGTACCCGTTGGTCAGTGCGTCGGAGCAGCGCAAAAGCGGCAGCGACGGCGAGGCGGGGCAGAGGCTCCGGCGGGTCGGCCGGGTGGCGGGCTGGTCGCGGGGCTGGTGTGGATAGAGAGACGGGGGAGGCTACGGGCTCCCGCGCGCGGGCGGCCGGGTGGCGATTGGTCAGTGCGTCGCAAAAGCAGAAAAGCGGCAGCGACGGCCGGGGGAGCAGGGGCTGGGCGGGTCAGCCGGGGGCGGGCTGGTCACGCGGCGGGAGCAGCGGACACATGCCGGGAAATCGGGCACGGCAACGGGGCCCTGCGCACCCCGTCCAAGCAGAAGGGGCCCCGCCCCTACGGACCCTGCGCGGAGAGGCCGATATCGCGCCGCACTGGCCTGCACAAACACGGGGTCACGCAGCGTGGCGGTGCCCGATTCCCGCGCATCCACCTTTTTCTGGGGCCGATCAGCGAAAAGGCGCGATCCGTGGCGCCAGAATGCCCACATTTAGGCGATTTGAGGCGGGAGAGGTTTCACTACCCGGCGAAAAGGAACGCGGCACGCTCCTGCGCGTGGGCCCCCAAACCGGACACCCAGCCCCAGGTGGCGATCGGTGTCCGATTTCGACCCATATGTCGCCACGCAGAGTGAAACCAGGCCCGGAAGCGGGCCGCAGAGGGATCGCGCCTCTCGATTCCACACGCATTTGCCGCTGAAAAGGTGGCAGTCGCGGCGCCGATGGGGTGTTACCAGGGGTTCGCGAACCACCGCCTACACCCGGCCCACCAACCGCCGACCCTGCAGCCCCGCTATTCACACCAGTCACACCTGCTCCCTCGCGCCCGCCCCGCGACCAGCCCGCCACCCGGCCGACCAGCCCGAGCCCCCTGCCCAGGCTCGCCGTCGGTGCCGCTTTTACGCCGGTCCGACGCACTGAACACCGAAAAGCCGGCCGCAGACATGCGGGAGCCTGCGGGCCCCAGCCGTCCCATCCCCGCGAACAGCAGAAACCCTGGTCGTACGCGATTCCTGAAGCGGCGGGACAGAGCGGAAGACGGCCGGCGAACCCGTCCTTGTCTTGAAGCCTTACGCCCCGCCCCGCCCCGACCACCCGCCACCCGGCCGACCCGCTCGCGCCCGCCCCGCGAACAGCGGAAGCTCTGGCCATGTGCCGATCCAGACGCGATGGGAGAGCGCGGAAAGCCTGCCGGCGGGACCGCCCTCGTCCTTGCGCTGTGCGCCCTGCCCTCCGACGCCGCCGTTACCCGCACACCGCCCGGCAGCCCTGCCAGGTCCGTGTTCAGGGCAGGCCGCGCCGCTACTCCGGCAGCCCCGCGGCCGAGGTGATGGCGGTGCAGGCGGAGAACAGGTCGGCGAAGCGGTGGGCGGGCAGGTCGAGCACGGTGTGGCCGGCCGTCCACGGAGCATGCTCGCTGACGAGGGTGCGGGCGGTGCGCTTGTTCACCGCGGTCTCCGACGCACGAGCCTGCTCGATGAGCGCTTCGCGGAGGATGCGGGGGAGCGGGCCGTGGGCGCTGCCGATGCAGTGTGCCGCGAGCTGCGCGCCGTGAGCGAGCCCGGACGCCCGGGTCGCGGACGCCTCGACCGCCGTCCAGCCCGGGGCCGGGGAGCCGGCCAGGAAGCGCACCGTCCGGCCGGGGCCGAGCAGGTCGCGCAGCCCGGCCTGGCCGCGCGCGGTGCGGACCTCCGGAGCGGTCGAGCGGACCAGGGCCCGCACCGCACCGCTGCCCGCCGCCAGCAGCACCCGGGACAGCAGCCCCTCCCAGCCCGACGTCAGGTCGACCACTGCCGCGCGCTCCACCGGCACCGGAGCCGTCAGCCACGCGCGCAGCCCGACCGGTCGCACCCCCTCAGGGAGCTGTTCGGCGTCCCACGGGCCGACCGCGACGTCGGCGCCGTCCAGAAGCGCGTGCACGTCCGCGGCGCGCCCGGCGCGGTCCGCTCCTGCTGCGGCCGCGCCGCCTCCGACCGGGCCGGCGGCCTCCAGCCGGGCCCCCGCGCGGCGGACGGCGCTCTCCTTGGCGTTCCCGCCCTGGCTGTAGATCCGGGCCCGCTCCGGCGGGTCGGCCGGTGCGTTCTTCGCCGTACCGCGCAGCACATACAGGTCGGAGGAGGCGCCGATCGCCTCGGCGCCCGTGTAGCGGTTGAACTCCGGCAGCAGCGCCTCCACCAGGACATCCAGCCGGGCCAGCCGCGCCTGGGTGCTCTTCACCAGCTGCGGAGTGGTCTCGCTGGCGCCGTAGGCGACCGCCACCCGGCCCCGGCGGGGGTCGGCCAGGCCCTGCAGGGCGCGGCGCACGAACAGGTCCACCCCGTCCGGCGTGTAGGGCGGGTCGGTGAACGCCAGGTCGGCGCCGCCGGCCGCGGCGGGGATCCCGAGCCGCAGATCGGCGAAGAAGCAGCGCACCGGCAGGCCGAGCCGGGCGGCCGCACCGTCGATGTAGTCGAGCATCCGCTCGTCGACGTCGACCACGGCCGCCTCGGCGTCCGGCGCCACCAGCAGCGCAGCGAGCGAGGTCAGGTCGTGGTCGCCCACGCAGAGCAGGCGCCGCCCGCCCAGCGCCAAGTGGTCGGCGAGGTAGGCCGCCCTGCGCAGTGCCGTGCCGGGCGTCGCCGCCACGTGGTCGAGGTCGGCGCGCGCCGCCGGCGCTTCAGCGACGAGCCGCGCCAGCTCCGCGGCCGCTTCCGGAAAGCGCTGCTCGGCGTCGGTGAGCGGGCCGGCCGCCGGATCCGGCGCGGCGAGTGCCGCAGCCCAGGAGTACTCGGCGCCGCGGCGCAGCCGGTACTGCGGCTCTGCGCGGCCCGCCCCGCGGGCCGGCCCCTGCTGCGGCGGCTGCTCCGCTTCGAGGTCGGCCGCGAGCGCCCCGAGCACCGCGTCCACGTTCCGGTAGGCGACCGCCGTGTGCCGGACGAGCCCGCGGGCCGTCCACCACCGGCCGTCGGACAGTGCCGCAGGCACGCGCAGGAGCCGGCCCGCGTCGGCTCCCGCCTGGTGGAGGAGTGCGGTCAGCCGGTCTGCGGGCGACTCTGCTCCCGCCGCCGTCGGAGCCGGCGGTGCGGCTGAGGAGGGGGGTCCGGCGTGCTCAGCGGCTGCAGAAGGGGCGCGATCGTTCACCCGTCGATCCTCCCACCTGCGCCGACCGGGTGCCGCCCGGGCCGTGCGGGCCGCGGCGCGCGGACACCCCGGCGTCTCCTCGAGCGCGTGCGTCCGCCGCCCGGTCACCACCGCAGCCCCGCCCGCGGCACTCGATGCCCGGTGAGCTGCAGAGAGGGGGATCATCCATCCGGCCGGAGCCGGGTCAGTCGCCGCCGGGTGCGCCTTCGCCGGCGACGCAGAGCCGCACGCCCGCGGCGTGCAGCTCACGGGCGAGAGCGGGGGCGGGTTCGGAGTCGGTGACCAGGACGCCCGCCGCTGACAGCGGAGCCGTGGCGAAGTCGGCGGCCACCCCGAACTTCGTGTGGTCGGCCACCACCGCCACCGTTCCGCGGGTGCGCTCGATCATCAGCCGCGCCACCTCCCCCTCCGCCGGCGACGGCGTGCTCAGCCCGCTGCGCGGCCCGATGCCGTCCACTCCGATGAACGCGCGGTCGGCGTGGAACTGGCGGAGCACCTGGCCGGCCAGCGGCCCGACCAGCGAGTTCGAACGGGCGCGGTAGACGCCGCCGACAACGATGAGCTCGCTGCCGCCGCCGTGGTGGAGCGGAGCAGCGGCGTTGGTGGTGATGATCCGCAGCCCGGACCGGTCCGCCAGGTGGTGCAGCAGCCGCGCCGTCGTCGAACCGCTGTTCACGAAGACCGTTTCGCCGCTGCGGGCCAGCTCCGCCGCGCACCGGCCGATCCGGTCCTTGGCGGCGCTCTGGCGCTCGTCCTTCTCGCCGAAGCCGCGCTCGGCGTGCAGCCGGGTGGCGAGCAGCCCGCCGCCGTGGGTGCGCTCCAGAGTGCCCTCGGCCTCCAGCCGGTCGAGGTCCCTGCGGATCGTCACGTCGGAGACCGACAGCTCGCCGGCGAGTTCGGCGACGCGCACCGACCCCGCGGCGTGCAGCGCCGCGAGGATGCGGCGGCGGCGCTCGGCCGGGATGACGTGGCGGGTACGGGGCGGCATGGGGCGGGTCCTCTCTGGTCAAGCGGGGGACCGGAGCGCCGTCGCAGCGCACCGCGGCCGCGCCGGGGCGCCGCCCCATCCGCCCACGCCCGCTCCGACGTGCAGAACTGTACGGCAGTGAACGCTTTCTGGGAATTCCTCCGGAAACACACCGGCTTCCTCGCGGTGAACGGCCGGGGAATACTCCCGGTAATGCCGCAGCGCCGGTGGGCAGGGCCTCGGCGGCCACCTGCTGAGCGGCCCCGGAAGGCCTCTTGACTCGGTTGTTCATGCGTGCGTAACCTCGCGTTCAGCACCGGTACCGAACAGAAACGCACAACTACCGGCACAAAGCGCCACGGAGCCGTTCCCCGAACCGTCCGCGTTTCTGGGACCGGCACAGCGTCGGCCCATGGCCGCCGTTGGCGAGCCGCACTCCGCGCCCGCCGTAGGTGCCGCGGAATCCCCCCGTCCATCCCCCATATCCCCCCGCCAGCCACACGACTTCCTCCGCGGTTCCGGAGCGTCCGCGGCGCTGCCCCCTGCCTGAATCCTTCCGGCCCTGCCGGTCCGGGGCGCCGCCGCGGCCGGTCTCCGACGCGCACCGGCTGCATCCCCCACCACGCGCCACTGCTGACCGCAGACCGCCGCATCGGTCCGCCCCCGGCCGGCGCAGAAGGAGTAATCGCGACATGCGCAGAACCATCCCCCTTCTGGCGGCGAGCGCCGCCGCCACCCTCCTCGCCTCCGGCTGCGGCGGATTCGGCGGCGGAGGATCCGGCGGTGACGGCAGCCTCGGCACCATCACCTTCTATTCGCCCGAGACCCCGGATATGACCGAGGAAATGGCGGCCGCGTTCGAGAAGACGCACGACGCAGATGTGCAGGTCGAATACGGCGGCACCAACGTCATCGTCAACAAGCTCATGGCGGAGCAGAACAACCCGCGCGGCGATGTCTGGTACGGCGGCGGCGGATTCCTGCCGTTCGAAAACGCCCTCGACGACGGCCTCATCCAGGCATACACCCCCGAGACCACCGCCGATATGCCGGAAACACAGGGCGACGTGCGGCTGCGCGACGACGAATGGGGCTGGGTCGGCGCGGAGCTGTTCGTGCTCGGAGTGGCCTACGACCCCGAAAAGGTCAGCGAGGACGAACTCCCGGACAGCTGGGCCGACCTCGCCGACGAACGGTGGGCCGACGAACTGCAGTTCCCCAACCCGTCCGCCTCGGGCACTGCGACGCTCCTGGTGCTCAGCCAGCTCATGACCCAGGGCGAGGACGAGGGCTGGGAGTACTTCGACGCGCTCGTGGACAACGCCAGCGCCATCCCCGACTCCGGCGCCGCGCCCACCCAGGCCGTCGGCCAGGGGGAGGCGAGCATCGCCGTCGGCTACGACTTCATGGCCTTCCAGGCCGCCGAGCGCGGCGAGAGCGTGGCCTTCCACATCCCGGAGGAGACCCCGGTCCTGGTCAACCCGGTCACCATGGTCGCCGACGCGCCCAATGAGGAGGGTGCCCAGGCGTTCATCGACTGGATGATGTCCACCGAAGGACAGCAGGTCCGCGCAGACTGGGGGATGATCCCGCTCGACCCCGAGGTGGAGGCGAAGACCGACCTCACGCTCGACCAGGTCGAAGAGCACGCCCAGGAGCTGGACGTCGACTGGGTCGTGGACAACTACGACCTCGTCCGCGACGAGTGGCGCACCCGCTTCGAGGTGTGAGCCGGCGCCCCGCCGTCCGGCCGGCGGGGCCCCGAACCCCTGCCCTGACCGCCGCCCGCTGCGCCCGCGGCGGGCGGCCCGGGCGCCGCAGCCCGCCGCACCGTGACCTCCCACCGTGCCGCCGCGCTGCGCTGCGCCCGCAGCTCCAGAGAAGGTGAACGATGGGATCAGTGGACCTGCGCGGTCTCACGAAGGTCTTCAGCGGCGGGGTCGCCGCGGTCGACGGCGTCGACCTGGAGATCGCCGAGGGCGAGTTCTTCGCGCTCCTTGGCCCCTCCGGCTGCGGCAAGACCACCACGATGCGCTGCATCGCCGGCTTCGAGGCGCCCACCTCCGGCGAGGTCCGCATCGCCGGGACCGACGTCGGCAGCGTTCCGCCGCACCGCCGCAACACCGGGATGGTGTTCCAGAGCTACGCGCTCTTCCCGCACTACGACGTGTTCCGCAACGTCGCCTACGGCCTGGTCATGCGCGACCTCTACACCGGCACCGGCGGCACCCGGGCCCGGGCGGCCGCCGCCCTGTTCAGCGGGCGCGCCGCCCGCCGCTCGGCCGACATCCGCGCCAAGGTCGACGAGGCGCTGGACCAGGTGGGCCTCACCGGCTACCAGGACCGCGCCATCACCGCGCTCTCCGGCGGCCAGCAGCAGCGCGTCGCGCTGGCCCGCGCCCTGGTGCGGCGCCCCGCGGTGCTGCTGATGGACGAGCCGCTGTCCAACCTGGACAAGAACCTGCGCATCCAGATGCGGGCCACCATCCGCACCATCCAGCGCGACGTCGGCATCACCACGGTGCTGGTCACCCACGACCAGGAGGAGGCCATGGGCATGGCCGACCGCGTGGCGCTGATGCGCGACGGCCGCCTGGTCCAGGTCGACACGCCCACCGGCCTCTACGAACGGCCCGCCGACGCCTGGGCCGCCCGCTTCGTCGGCTCCTCCAACATCCTGGAGGGCACCGTCGAGGATGCCGCCGGCGGCGCCGCGGTCCGCGTCGGCGGAACCCGGCTCCGCACCGCAGCGCTGGACCGGCCCGCCGGCGCCAGCGTGCGGCTGCTCATCCGGCCCGAGGCGATCGAGGTGGTGCCGCCCGGCCGCACCCCCGCCGCCGGCGCGAACCTGCTGCCGGGCACCGTCGCCCGCCGCTCCTACCTCGGCCCGGCCGTCGTCTACGACGTCGACGCGGCCGGCGCGCAGATCGCCGTCGAGGACACCTTCCGCGGAGCCGGTGCGCTGCTGGCCGAGGGCGACGAGGTCCGACTGGCCGTGGCGCCGGAGCGGATCGTCGCCATCGCGGGAGACGCACCCCCGGACACGGCCGGCAGTACAGCCGGCCCGGGCCCGGACCGGAGCCGAGCAGACCGCGGGGAGGACCAGTGAGCACCCCCGGCGCCACCGGCAGCAGCGGGGACGCCGCCGCGCCGCCCCCCGTCGTCAAGCGCACCACCCCCGCCGACCGCGTCCGCAGCCGCGGCATCGACCTGCTCGGCCTCTGCAAGTTCCTGGCGCTGTCCTTCTTCGCGCTCTTCCTCGTCGTGCCGCTGCTGTCGATGGTGGTCGTCGCCTTCACCGGCGAGCAGGCCAACCTCTTCGGCGCGCTGACCGACGCCGGTGTCCGCGCCGACCTCTTCGCCGCCTTCGGCAGCGCCTCCGTGCAGACCTTCACCGAGGTCGCCACCACCCCGGTCTACCTGTCCGCCGTGCGCAACAGCCTCGTCCTCGCGCTCGGCGTCACGCTGCTGGCCACACTGATCTGCCTGCCCATCGCCTACGGGTTCGCCCGGACCGCGATGCCGTTCAAGCGGACCCTCGGCATCCTGTGCACCATCCCGATGGTCGTGCCGACCTTCGTCGCCGCGGCCGGCTTCATCGTCATGTTCGGCCGCGCCGGCTGGGTCAACGCGCTCTACCAGCGCTTCGGCGGGTCCGGCGTGCTGTTCGACGTCTACTCGATGACCGGCATCGTCGGTGTGCTGCTGTTCTTCATGTTCCCGTTCGTCCTGTGGCCGCTGGTCGCGGCGTTCCGGATCAGCAGCGCGCAGGTCGAGGAGGCGTCCGCGAGCCTGGGCGCCCGCTCCCTCGTCACCTTCGCCACCGTGACGATGCCGCTCGCGCTGCCGTCCCTGCTCTCCACCGCGCTGCTCGCCTTCGCGCTGGTGTTCAGCGACTTCGGCGCCGCGATCATCCTCGCCCCCGACCGGCTCAACCTCGTCGTCGTGCAGGCGTACCGGGAGATCTCCGGCTTCTACAACTGGGCCGCGGGCTCGGTGCTGGTGATGGTCATGGTCGCGGTCGTCGCGCTCTTCTTCGCCCTGCAGCGCCTGGTCCTGCGCGGCCGCGACTACGGCACCCTGACCGCCCGCGGCGGCAGCGCGCCGCTGATCCGGCACCGCGGACTCTGCCGCGGCCTGTCGGCGTTCACGCTCCTGGTCACGCTGGTGCCGACGCTGGCACTGGCCTCGGTGGCGGTGCAGTCCTTCGCCACGACCTGGGGTGCGACCCTGCTCCCCGACGGCTACACCACTGCCCACTACGAGATGGTGTTCTCCCGCTCCGCCTACGCCATCCTGAACAGCCTCGCGCTGGCCGGCAGCACCCTCCTGGTCGTGGTGTTCGTCGCCGTCACCGTCGCCTACTACACGGTGCGGCAGCGCTCCGCCGGGCTGGACTTCCTCGCCACCATGCCGCTCATCGTGCCCGGCATCGCCCTGGGCATCGCGCTGATCCAGACCTTCAACACCGCGCCGCTCGCGCTGTACGGCACCGGGATCCTGCTGGTCGCCGGCTACGCCGTGCGGCGCCTGCCCTACATGCTGCGCCCCGCCGTGGGCGCCATGCAGGCGATCGGATCGGAGGTGGAGGAGGCGGCCCGCAGCCTCGGCGCGACCCGGTTCACCGCCGTCACCACCACCGTCCTGCCGCTGCTGCGGCCGGCGCTGTCGGCCGGCGGGATCCTGGTGTTCGTCACCGTGCTGAAGGAGACCAGCCTCACCGTCATGGTCGCGCCGCCCGGCTGGGCCCCGATGAGCCTCGACATCTTCACCAACCTGCTGCGCGGCGAGCTCTACACCGCCTCGGCGATGTCGGTCGTCCTGCTCGTGATCGTCATCACGCTGCAGCAGATCGCCTACCGCTTCAGCAAGGACTCGCTGTACTGACCGGTACGGCGCCGCCCGCTCCGCCCGCCGCCCGCCCGGTTGACCCCCGCACCGCTACCGACCGGCCGCGCCGCGGCGGAGAGGGCTGCACCATGCTCGGAATCATCGTCGATCTGGACGGCACCGTGTACCGCGGCGACCAGCCCCTCGCCGGAGCGGCGGACGCGCTGCGCCGGCTCCGCGCCGCGGGCCACCGGGCCGTCTTCGCCACCAACAAGTCCATCGCCCGGCGCGCCGACTACGTGCGCCGGCTCGCCGCGATGGGCATCCCCGCCGACCCCGCCGACCTCGTCGTCGCCAACGACGTGCTCGCCGCCCACCTGGCCGCGCGCTTCCCGGCCGGCACCCGGGTCCTCGCGGTGGGGGAGGAGCCGCTCGCCGAGGCGCTGGCCGCCGCCGGGCTGGCCCCGGCGGACGCCTCCGACGGCTCTGCGCCCCCGCCCGAGGCGGTCGCCCTGGGCTGGGACCGCGGCCTGACCTACGCCAAGCTCGCCGCCGCGCACCGGGCGGCCCGCGCCGGCGCCTACATCGCGGCGACCAACCCCGACGCGACCTGCCCGGTCGACGGAGGCGACGTGCCCGACTGCGGCGCCGTCATCGCCGCCGTCGAGACCGCGGCACGGCGCAGCATCGACGCGGTCACCGGCAAGCCCTCGGCCGAGATGGCGCGCGCCGCGGCCGGCCGGATCGGCCCCGGGGCGAGCGCCGTCTGGGTGGTCGGCGACCGCGTCGACACCGACCTGCGGATGGCCCGCGCCGCCGGAATGCGCGCCGCACTCGTCCTCACCGGCGTGACCTCGGCCACCCGCGCCCGGCGCCTCGACCCCCGCCCCGACCTGGTCTGCGCCGACCTGGCCGCGTTCGCCGACCGCGTCCTGGGACGCTGAGACGCGGCCGCGGCGCGGGCTCCCGGCGGCGGCCCGACGCCGGCGAAACCGCTTGCTACGCTCCCGTTTGGCGGTTTCGTCTGGTTTGCGGATGTTTGCCGCTGGGGCCGCCGGGAAACACCTCCCTCAGCCCGGTGCCGACCCGGCGGCCGGAGCCGCTTATCCTTGCTCGCAGCTCCGACGGAGGGGCGATCGAGCCGCCCAGTGGCCCCAGCCCCGATGTGCGGGGCACACCCGCCACCGGGTAACTTGCCACTCGGCAGGACCGGAACCGCCCGGTCCGCCACAGCGGACCGCTCCGCGGTCCCGGCCGGCGCACGAGGATGTGACGCACGCCGGCCGGATGGCGGCGCACCCCGCCCCTGCGAGGGGGCGGGCGCAGCACCCGCTCCCCGACAACTGAACAACGCCACCGCAGCAGGGCCAATGTCGTCCCGGATGCGCTTTCGAAAAGCCCATACGCACGACGACAGGAGGGTAGATGCCTGCTGGCCAGGTGCAGCGTCCCACCGCCCCGGACGCCCCGTTCACCACTGCGGCGACCCACCCCGCCCCCCAGGGCCTGTACGACCCGTCCTTCGAGCACGACGCCTGCGGCGTCGGTTTCGTCGCCGACCTGACCGGGCGGCGCACCCACGCCACCGTGGACAGGGCACTCGCCGTCCTGCGCAACCTGGACCACCGCGGCGCCGCCGGTGCCGATCCCGACGACGGCGACGGCGCCGGCATCATCACCCAGGTTCCGGACGAGCTCTACCGCGCCACCGCCGGACTCGACCTGCCCGCCGCCGGCGCCTACGCCACCGGCATCGGCTTCCTGCCCGCCGGCGAGAACGACCGGGCCCGCGCCACCGCCCGCATCGAGCAGATCGCCGCCGAAGAGGGACTCACCGTCCTCGGCTGGCGCGAGCTTCCCGTCGAGCCCCGCTACTGCGGCCCCGCCGCCCGCGCCGCCATGCCGCACTTCGCGCAGCCCTTCCTCGCCGCGGCACCCGGCGGCCCCGCCGACGGCCGCACCGGCATCGACCTGGAGCGGTTCGCCTACTGCGTCCGCAAGCGGGCCGAACACGAGGCCGGCGTCTACTTCCCGAGCCTGTCCCCGCGGACCGTCGTCTACAAGGGGATGCTCACCACACCCCAGCTGGAGCCGTTCTTCCCGGACCTGTCCGACCGGCGCTACACCTCCGCGCTGGCCCTGGTCCACTCCCGGTTCTCCACCAACACCTTCCCGTCCTGGCCGCTGGCCCACCCGTTCCGCTACGTCGCGCACAACGGCGAGATCAACACGGTCAAGGGCAACCGGAACATGATGCGCGCCCGCGAGGCCAGCCTCGCCAGCGAACTCATCCCCGGCGACCTGTCCCGGCTGTTCCCCATCGTCGACCCCGAGGACTCCGACACCGCGTCCTTCGACGCCGCCCTGGAGCTCCTCCACCTCGGCGGGCGCTCCCTCCCGCACGCCGTGCTGATGATGATCCCGGAGCCCTGGGAGAGCCACACCGAGATGGACCCGCAGGTGCGGGCCTTCTACGAGTTCCACTCCATGCTCATGGAGCCCTGGGACGGCCCCGCCTCGGTCTCCTTCACCGACGGCGAGATCGTCGGTGCCGTCCTCGACCGCAACGGGCTGCGCCCCGGCCGCTACTGGGTGACCGACGACGGCCTCGTCGTCCTCGCCAGCGAGGCCGGCGTCCTCGACATCGACCCCGCCGCCGTCGTCCGCAAGGGCCGCCTCGCCCCGGGCCGCATCTTCGTCGTCGACACCGCCCAGGGCCGCATCGTCGAAGACACCGAGATCAAGGCCGAGCTCGCCGCCGAGCACCCCTACGCCGACTGGCTCGCCCAGGGCGTGGTCCGCCTCGCCGACCTGCCCGCCGCCAAGCCGGACCCGGTGCCCGCCACCGCGTCCGCAGCGGACCTCACCACTGCGCAGAAGGCGTTCGGCTACACCGAGGAAGAGCTCCGCACCATCCTCGCGCCG
Source organism: Nocardiopsis coralliicola (assembly GCF_054779695.1). Taxonomy (NCBI): domain Bacteria; kingdom Bacillati; phylum Actinomycetota; class Actinomycetes; order Streptosporangiales; family Nocardiopsidaceae; genus Nocardiopsis; species Nocardiopsis coralliicola. The sequence goes on from NZ_BAAGXT010000033.1 coordinate 32,926, forward strand.
ATGGCCCGAACCGGAGCCGAACCCATCGGCTCCATGGGCACCGACACCCCCGTCGCCGCCCTCTCCCAGCGCTCCCGCCAGCTGTTCGACTACTTCACCCAGGGCTTCGCGCAGGTCACCAACCCGCCGCTGGACGCCATCCGGGAGGAGCTCGTCACCAGCCTCGGCGTCGCCCTCGGCGCCGAGGAGAACGTGCTGCACGCCTCACCCGAGGACTGCCGGCGCATCGTGCTGCCCACCCCGATCCTCGACGACGCCGAACTCGCGGCGATCCGCGCCGCCGGCGAGCCGGGCGGCGACCCCGCATTCCGCACCGCCGTCCTGGACACCACCTACGACCCCGCCGGCGGCGGCACCGCGCTGGCCCGCCGGCTCAGCGAGATCAACGACGCCGCCGACCGCGCCATCGCCGCCGGCGCCCGCATCCTGGTGCTCAGCGACCGCGCCGCAGGCCCCGAACGCGCCGCCGTGCCCAGCCTGCTGGCCACCGGCTCGGTCCACCACCACCTCGTCGGCGAGAAGACCCGCAACCAGGTCGGCCTGGTCATCCAGGCCGGCGACGCCCGCGAATGCCACCACATGGCACTGCTGCTCGGCTACGGCGCCTCCGCGGTCAACCCCTACCTGGCCCTGGCCACCGCAGCCGACCTCGCCGAACGCTCCGTGCTGACCGGCACCGACGCCGCCACGGCCGTCCGCAACACCGCCAAGGCCTACGCCAAGGGCGTCCTGAAGGTCATGTCCAAGATGGGCGTGTCCACCGTCGGCTCCTACACCGGCGCGCAGATCTTCGAAGCGGTCGGCCTGGGCGCCGAGGTCGTCGAGCGCTGCTTCACCGGCACCACCTCCCGTCTCGGCGGCGTCGGCTTCGACGTACTCGCCGAAGAGGTCCGGATGCGGCACGCCGCCGCGCACGCCGCCAACCCCGCCGACCACCGGCGGCTCCCCGTCGGCGGCGAATACCAGTGGCGCCGCGAGGGCGAACCCCACCTGTTCGACCCCGAGACGGTCTTCAAGCTGCAGCACTCCACCCGGACCCGCCGCTACGAGATCTTCAAGGAGTACACCGCCAAGGTCGACCAGCGCGCCGGCGAGCTGATGACGCTGCGCGGCCTGCTCGACTTCGCCGGCGGCAGCCGGCCCGTCCCGATCGAGGAGGTCGAGCCCGCCGCCGAGATCGTCAAGCGGTTCTCCACCGGCGCCATGTCCTACGGCTCCATCTCCGCCGAGGCGCACGAGACCCTCGCCATCGCGATGAACCGCCTCGGCGGCAAGTCCAACACCGGCGAAGGCGGCGAGGACCCCGACCGGTTCACCCCGGACGCCAACGGCGAACTGCGCCGCAGCGCCATCAAGCAGGTGGCCTCCGGCCGGTTCGGCGTCACCTCGCACTACCTCGTCAACGCCGACGACATCCAGATCAAGATGGCCCAGGGCGCCAAGCCCGGCGAGGGCGGCCAGCTGCCCGGCCACAAGGTCTACCCATGGGTGGCCACCACCCGCCACTCCACGCCCGGCGTCGGCCTCATCTCGCCGCCGCCGCACCACGACATCTACTCCATCGAAGACCTCGCCCAGCTCATCCACGACCTGAAGAACGCCAACCCGCAGGCCCGCGTGCACGTCAAGCTGGTTTCCGAGGCCGGCGTCGGCACCGTCGCCGCCGGCGTCTCCAAGGCCCACGCCGACGTCGTGCTCATCTCCGGCCACGACGGCGGCACCGGCGCCTCCCCGCTGACCAGCCTCAAGCACGCCGGTACGCCCTGGGAGCTCGGCCTCGCCGAAACCCAGCAGACCCTGCTCCGCAACGGCCTGCGCGACCGCATCACCGTCCAGGCCGACGGGCAGATGAAGACCGGCCGCGACGTCGTCATCGCCGCGCTGCTCGGCGCCGAGGAGTTCGGCTTCGCCACCGCCCCGCTCGTCGTCTCCGGCTGCGTCATGATGCGCGTCTGCCACCTCGACACCTGCCCCGTCGGCGTCGCCACCCAGAACCCCGAGCTGCGCGCCCGGTACGCCGGCAAGGCCGAGTTCGTCGTCAACTTCTTCGAGTTCATCGCCGAAGAGGTCCGCGAGATCCTCGCCGAACTGGGCTTCCGCAGCATCGAGGAGGCCGTCGGCGCAGTCGGGGCACTCGACGCCCGCCGCGCCGTGGACCACTGGAAGGCCTCCGGCCTCGACCTGGAGCCGGTCCTGCACCGCGTCCCGCCCCGCGAAGGCGACCACCTGAGCCGCACCCGCAGCCAGGACCACGGCCTCGCCAAGGCCCTGGACAACACCCTCATCCAGCTCGCCGAAGGCGCCCTCGACTACGGCCAGAAGGTCACCCTCGACCTGCCGGTCCGCAACGTCAACCGCACCGTCGGCACCATGCTGGGCCACGAGGTCACCCGCCGGCACGGCGCCGCCGGCCTGCCCGACGACACCATCGACACCACCTTCACCGGCGCCGCCGGCCAGTCCTTCGGCGCCTTCCTGCCGCGCGGAGTCACCCTCCGCCTCATCGGCGACGCCAACGACTACGTCGGCAAGGGCCTCTCCGGCGGCCGCATCACCGTGCGCCCGCCCGAGAACGCCCCCTACCGCGCCGAAGAGCACATCATCGCCGGCAACGTCATCGCCTACGGCGCCACCGGAGGCGAGGTGTTCCTCCGCGGCCAGGCCGGCGAGCGGTTCTGCGTGCGCAACTCCGGCGCACTCGCCGTCGCCGAAGGCATCGGCGACCACGGCTGCGAGTACATGACCGGCGGCCGCGCCGTCATCCTCGGCCCCACCGGCCGCAACTTCGCGGCCGGCATGTCCGGCGGCACCGCCTACGTCCTCGACCTCGACCCCGGGCGGGTCAACGGCGAGATGGTCGACCTCGACCCGCTCGACGGCCAGGACAGCGCACTGCTCACCGACGTGCTCACCCGGCACGCCGAGGAGACCGGCTCCGAGGTGGCCCGCGCACTGCTCGCCGACCCCGGCCGCGCGGCCCGGTTCACCAAGGTCATGCCGCGCGACTTCAAGCGGGTGCTGGCCGCCCGCGCCGAAGCCGAGGCCAACGGAACCGACGTCGACCAGGCCGTGATGGCCGCCGCGCAGGCATAGCGCCGGCACAGAGAGGAGGGACCCGGCTATGGCCGACCCCAAGGGCTTCCTGAAGACCACCGAGCGCGAACTGCCCGCGCACCGCCCCGTCGACGTGCGCATCATGGACTGGCGCGAGGTCTACGCGGACTTCGATCGCGGCGCCGTCGAACGGCAGGCGTCCCGCTGCATGGACTGCGGCATCCCGTTCTGCCACAACGGCTGCCCGCTCGGCAACCTCATCCCCGAATGGAACTCGCTGGTCTCCGAGCACGACTGGCACGCCGCCATCGAGCGGCTGCACGCCACGAACAACTTCCCCGAGTTCACCGGCCGGCTCTGCCCCGCGCCGTGCGAGTCGGCGTGCGTACTCGGCATCAACCAGCCCGCCGTCACCATCAAGAACGTCGAGAACTCCATCATCGACCGGGCATGGGAGGAGGGCTGGGTCCGCCCGCAGCCCCCGGCCGTGCGCACCGGCAAGCGCGTCGCCGTCGTCGGTTCCGGCCCCGCCGGCCTCGCAGCCGCCCAGCAGCTCACCCGCGCCGGCCACGACGTGACCGTCTACGAGCGCTCCGACCGCATCGGCGGCCTGCTCCGCTACGGCATCCCCGAATTCAAGATGGAGAAGCGCCACCTCGACCGGCGCCTCGCCCAGATGGCCGCCGAGGGCACCCGGTTCCGCACCGGACTCGACATCGGCACCGACCTCTCAGCGGCCGAACTGCGCGCCGCCAACGACGCCATCGTCCTCACCGGCGGCGCCACCGTCACCCGCGACCTGCCGGCGCCCGGCCGCAGCCTCGACGGCGTCCACCAGGCGATGGAGTACCTGCCGGCCGCCAACCGGGTGCAGGAGGGCGACACCGCCGCCCCGGCGATCACCGCCGAAGGCAAGCACGTCGTCGTCATCGGCGGCGGCGACACCGGCGCCGACTGCGTCGGCACCGCCCACCGGCAGGGCGCCGCCTCGGTGACCCAGCTGGAGATCATGCCCAAGCCGCCGCTGAACCGCCCCGACCACCAGCCGTGGCCGACCATGCCCGCGGTCTACAAGGTGACCTCCGCACACGAGGAGGGCGGCAGGCGGGTCTACTCCTCCAACACCGTCGAGTTCCTCGGCGACGGGCAGGGCCGCGTGCGCGCGCTCAAGCTGGTCGACGTGGAGCGCACCGACAGCGGCTTCAGCCCGGTCGAGGGCACCGAGCGGGAGATCCCCGCCCAGCTGGTCACGCTGGCCATGGGCTTCACCGGACCGCAGAAGGAGGGCCTGCTGGAGGGGCTCGGCGTCGACCTCGACGGGCGCGGCAACGTGTCCCGGGACGACGCCTACGCCACCTCCGTCGACGGCGTCTACTGCGCCGGCGACATGGGCCGCGGCCAGTCGCTCATCGTCTGGGCCATCGCCGAGGGCCGCTCGGCCGCCGCGTCGGTCGACAGCTACCTGGCCGGCGCCACCGAACTCCCCACGGCGATCCCGCCCACCGCCCGGCCCCTGGTCTGACCGCCGGGCCCGACCGGCGCCCGCCCCCGGCACCCCCGGTGGCGGGCGCCGGCGGAGTCGGCTGCTGCGCCGGCCGGCGGCCGGGACCGGACCCGGGACGCGTGCCGCAGCGCACTCCACGGCGTGCGGGGCGCGCACCCGGACGGGGCCTGCACCCCGGCCGGCCGCCAGAGGTCCGCGGGTACCGGAACCGCCGACTGCGTTCCGTCCGGCCGCCGGTGCGCGGGCCCTCCCGCAGTGCTGCCGCGCGCCCGCACGGGTGCGGCCGCTGCCGAGCCGGTGCGCCCGGCGGCGGCACGGTGCGGTCCCGGAGGCGCCGATTAGGCTGGGCGGATGGCCTTCCGACTGCTGGCCGATGCGGCGATGGTGCTGCACTTCGCATTCCTGGCCTACGTCGTGCTGGGCGGGTTCTGGGCCTGGCGGCGGCCGGCGGCCATCTGGCCGCACGCCGCCGTCGCCGCCTACGCCCTGGGGATCACCGCCATCGGCTGGGACTGCCCGCTCACCCACGTCGAGAACTGGGCGCGCACCCGGGCCGGCGAGGCCTCGCTGCCGCACAGCGGGTTCATCGACCACTACCTGACCGGCGTCGTCTATCCGGGCGAGCACCTGGCCGCCGCCCGCGCCGCCGCGGCGGTCGCGGTGGCCGCCTCCTACACCGGAGCCCTGGTGCTGTACGTCCAGAGGGGGGCGCGTCCCGGCACGGCGTCCGGTCCGGACACCGGGCGCGTTAAGGATGCGTGAGCATTTCCCGCTGCACCCGGGAAGCATGCCCGTATTGTCCGGGTAGAGATCTGACAAAATACCGCAAACCACGCAAGTCGTTCAGGTTTGCCCCGGCCCGCCACCGCGCAGATTCCGACCATGACGACGGTCACCACGGACACCCTGCGCGCTGCCGAGCACTTCATCACCCGCACCGCCCGGCTCCTCGACCGGCACCGCTACGACTACCTCTTCGCCGCCGGCCCCGCCGAACCCGTCCGCTCCGCACTGGACGCCTACCGCAACCTCGACGGCGGCTACGGCAACGGCCTCTACCCCGACCTCCGCGGCCACCGCAGCGAACCCCTCGCCGTCGAGTACGCCCTGCGCAACCTCCTCGAAACCGGCCCCATCCCCGCCGACACCGCGCACCGGATCAGCACCTACCTCACCTCTGCCAGCAGCCGCGACGGCGGCGTCCCGCCCGTCACCCCCGGCATCCGGCACACCGAAGCCGCACCCCCCTGGCGCGACTACGCCCACACCCGCCGCGGCGCCCTCCGCCCCACCGCCGCCATCGCCGGGCTCCTCCACCGCGGCCACGCCGCCAGCGCCTGGCGCGACCGCGCCACCGCCTTCAGCTGGACCCGCATCGCCGCGCTGCACTGGACCGACCCCGACGAAGCCATGGCCATCTGCACCTTCCTGCACCACGTGCCCGACCAGCACCGCGCCGCAGCAGAAGCCGACCGGCTCGCCCCCATGATCCGCGCGGTCACCGAACTGGACGCCGACCGCCCCGGCGACGTCCGCCGGCCCGTCGACCTCGCCCCCAGCCCCAGCTCCGCCGCCCGCCGCATGTTCACCGACGCCGAAATCGACGCCAACCTCGACCTCCTCGAACGCACCCAGCAGTCCGACGGCGGCTGGCCCACCGCCCGCCCCTACTGGACCGAGCGCGCCCGCACCGACTGGCGCGGCATGGCCACCATCCGCCGCCTGCTCGTACTCCGCGCCTACGGCCGCCTCCCCGGCCCCGCGGTACCCCGCGTCGCCGAGGGCTGACCGCCGCGCCGCCCCGCCCCCGCAGCGCCCACCGCCCAGAGTGCACCCGCCGCGCCGCCCAGAGCGCGCGTGCGCCGCCGCTGCGCCCCGCCCCGGCATGCACACCGCACACAGCACCCCGGGCCACTGGCGGCCGATCCAGAACCGCCACCGCAGCGTCACCGCAGCGCACGGCGCCGGAGCCGCCACCCCGCAGACGCCTTCCGGTCGCCCATTCGCAACCTGGTTTAGACCACTCTGGGCCCGAAACGCTCTAGAGTGGGAAGAGTGACACGTCGAGCCAAGATCGTCGCCACCCTCGGCCCCGCCACCGCGAGCCCGGAGATCCTCTCCGAACTCGTGGACTCGGGCCTGGACGTGGCGCGCCTCAACCTCAGCCACGGAACCCACGAGGACCACCGCGCCTCCTACGAGAACGTGCGCGCGGCCGCACAGGAGAAAGGCCGCAACGTCGGCATCCTCGCCGACCTGCAAGGACCCAAGATCCGCCTGGGCACGTTCTCCGGCGGCCCGGTCGAACTCACCCCCGGAGACCCCTTCACCATCACCGTCGACGACATCGACGGCGACGCGCGCCGCGTCTCCACCACCTACAAGGGCCTCCCCGGCGACGTCCGCCCCGGCGACCGCGTCCTGATCGACGACGGCCGCGTGGTCCTGGAATGCACCAAGACCACCGGAACCGACGTCCACACGCGCGTCGTCATCGGCGGCACCGTCTCCAACCACAAGGGACTCAACCTCCCCGGCGTCGCCGTCAGCGTGCCCGCGCTCACCGAAAAGGACGAGAACGACCTCCGCTGGGCCCTTCGCCAGGGCGTCGACATGGTCGCCCTCTCCTTCGTGCGCAGCCCCGCCGACGCCGACGAAGTCCACGCCATCATGGACGACGTCGGCATCCGCGTCCCGCTGATCGCCAAGATCGAGAAGCCGCAGGCCGTCGAGCGCCTGCACGACATCATCGAGGTCTTCGACGGCGTCATGGTCGCCCGCGGCGACCTCGGCGTCGAACTGCCCCTCGAGAACGTCCCGATGGTGCAGAAGCGCGCGATCGAGCGCTGCCGCGACAAGGCCAAACCGGTCATCGTCGCCACCCAGATGCTCGAATCCATGATCAGCGCACCCCGGCCCACCCGCGCGGAAGCCTCCGACGTCGCCAACGCCGTCCTCGACGGCGCCGACGCCGTCATGCTCTCCGGCGAGACCAGCGTCGGCGACTACCCCGTCGAGACGGTCCGCACCATGGACCGGATCGTCGTGGCCGCCGAACAGGAGTCGCTGCGCGCCTCGCACATGCTCAACCGGGTGCCGGAGACCACCGGCGGCGCCATCGCCCGCGCGGCGGCCGAGGTCGGCGCCACCGTCGGCGCCACCGCCCTGGTCGCCTTCACCATGTCCGGCGAGACCGCCCGGCGGCTGGCCCGCTACCGGTCCCCGATCCCGCTGATCGCGTTCACCACCCAGACCGCCACCCGCGGCCGGCTCTCCCTGCAGTGGGGCGTCGACGCCTACTGCGTCCCCTGGGTCGACCACACCGACGAGATGGTCCGCCAGGTCGAGACCGAACTCCTCGACATGGGCATCTACACCAAGGGCGACAAGATCGTCGTCGTCGCCGGCAGCCCGCCCGGCACCCCGGGATCCACCAACTCCCTGCGCGTCCACCGCATCGGCGACGCCATCACGCACGGATCCTGAGGAATCCCCGAGGGCAGGCGCATCCGCGCCGCCCTCCGCCCCCCGGTGGCGCATCCGCGCCCCGGTCGGGGCACCGGGGGCCCAGAGCGCTCCGGCCGCCGCTACGGCCGCCGCGAGCGCACCGCACCGCGCAGCGGACCCCGCCACCGCTCCCGGCCCCGCGGCGCAGCGGCCGCGTCCGCCGCACCCGCGGCTTCGGCCGGATCCCGCTCGAGAGCCCCGGCCGCCCGCTCCAGCGGCATATCCCACGGCAGCAGGTTCCACGGGCTCTCCGGAGACGCGTGCAGCAGCCCCAGCGCCGTCCACACCCGGTCCGGCGACTCCTCCTCGGCGCCGCCCCGCCACAGCAGGTAGCCGCCGTGGAACGCCTCGGACAGCCGCTGCCAGCCGGAGAAGCGCCGCTGCAGATCCGAGGCCACCCGGCGGAGCATCCGCTGCGACTCCACCTGGCTGAGCCAGTCCAGGGTCGCCCCCGCGCACGCCAGCCGGACCAGATGCGCCGACCGCCACCACTCATACGAGCGGACCACGACCGTCTCCGCCGCCTCGGCAGCGCCGGTCACCTCGCGCATCCGCGCCACCTGGTCCGGGGAGAGCAGAACCCGCCGCTCCGGCTGCTCCGCGGCACCGCCGCGGGTGTGCGCCGCGCCGGTGCGCAAGTCGATGACGAGGTCGGCCGAGGGCCCTCCGTGCAGCTCCGACCAGAGCCGGTCCACGGTCGCCAGCAGGCCGGCGCGGTCCTCGACCCCCCACTCGTCCAGCAGGATCCGCCGGTAGCGGCGCCGCAGCTGCGGCCGGACCACGGCATCCCACGGCTCGGCGACCGCGACCCGGAACGGCGCGGCGACCGCGGCCGCCCACCGCTCGGTGCTCAGCGGGGCCTCGGGGTCGCGGGCGCGGATCACCGGAGCCTCGCGGGCGCCGATCACCAGGACGGCGAACGCGCCGGCGGCGAGCAGCACGATCGGGACGAAGGACCAGCCCGGCAGGCCGAGCACGACCAGGAGCACGATGAGCAGCGCCAGCGGAGCCAGCAGCCACGGCTGCCGCCGCTCCGCCGCCCACGCCACGAACGCCCAGGCGCCGATCACCAGGGTGCCGACGACTCCGGCCACCGCGGTCAGCACGTCCACTCCCTCCGATCGGCCCGCGGACGGACCCGTGCGCCCGTTCCGCCCGCACATCCAGGATCGTGGACCACCCCCCGCCCCGGCGACCAAACCCACGGGTTGTGCCCGGGTTGTAGCCGTGATGTGACCGCTGGGCCTCCGCCCCGCCCCGATCAGCCTTTGGGGCCGATGAACGTGTCGAGCAGGGCGACGGAGTTCCGCTTGGACACGGAGAGGACCCCGGTCGGCTGATGGGTGTCGCGGACCGGCTCCTTCCAGATGAGCTTCCACTCGACCCCCATCAGATCGAGCGCGTTCCCGAGGAGCCCGTGGATGTCGGCCGAAGTGTTGCTGAACATGTACCGCGGATATGAGTAGTACTTCCATGCTCCGCCGACTCTGGCCCGGACCCTGTTGTCTACGCGGCAGCCGTCGGAGTGGAAGAGCCCTTTAGTGAATTCCCGGGGGCATTCGCGGACGATTCCCTCCTGCCAGTCGGTGAGGGCGATGCGGCGCGAGTGCTTTGTGCCCGGACCGTGCTGAGGGAAGAGGCATGGCCAGTGCTTCCATCGGGCGCAGACTTCAGTGCAGCCGACCCTCGGGACCCGGTGTACCGGGTGGTTGGGGCGGATCGCCTTTATGGCTTCCGAGCATGCAGTGATCAGCCGCGGCCAGGTGTCGTCGCAGGCTATGCGGAGTGACCAGATCAGTTTCGCCGGGTCACCGCATAGGCTAATGGCTCCATCACCGAGATAGAGGCCGAGTAAGTAGGCATAGGCGGCCGATGGTACTGGCGCTGATGGGAAGGGCTGGCAGCGCGGGCATGAGCCAGGGCCCGCGTACTTGTTGACGAGGGTTCGGTCCCTATTCCATGTGGCGATTGTGCTCCGACTGATTCCGTAACGCTGGCCGGCCTCGGAAATAGAGGCGCCCGAGTCGAGCAGTGAAACAACTGCGTGGCGGACGTGGGGAGGGTGCATAGGCCGATGGTGGAGTACTGGCCGAAGCTGCGTTCGGTCAACGCAAAAAAAAGAAGGCCACCATTTGGTGGCCTTAAGGGTACCCCGGGCGGGATTCGAACCCGCACTGTATTGATTTTGAGTCAATCATCTCTGCCATTGGATTACCGGGGCTTATCAGTAGGACTGCTTGATGTGGCCGTCAGCTCGGGAGGCACGTTGCGCATGCCACCTGACGCGGACTTCCGTTCGGCTCTCAAGGCGCACCAGGCGGCCATCCGGTGCAGCCTACCCTAGCGGATCTCGGTACCCTCGTGTCCGTGACGACGACGCAGAGCCGCGTGGTGATCGCGGAAGACGAGGCCCTGATCCGGTTGGACCTCAAGGAGATGCTCGAGGAGGACGGCTATGCCGTCGTGGGGGAGGCGGGCGACGGCGAGACCGCCGTCCGGCTCGCCGGCGAGCTCAAACCCGACCTCGTCATACTCGACATCAAGATGCCGGTGCTGGACGGGCTGTCGGCCGCGGAGCGGATCGCCGCCGACCGCATCGCGCCGGTGGTCATCCTGACCGCGTTCTCGCAGCGCGACCTGGTGGAGCGGGCCCGCGACGCGGGTGCGATGGCCTACCTGGTGAAGCCGTTCTCCAAGACCGACCTGGTGCCGGCCGTGGAGATGGCGGTCAGCCGCTACGCCGAGCTGTCCGCCCTGGAGGCGGAGGTGAGCGGGCTCCAGGAGCGCCTGGAGACCCGCAAGCTCGTGGAGCGCGCCAAAGGGCTGCTGCAGAGCCGGCACGGGCTCACCGAGCCCGAGGCGTTCCGGTGGATCCAGAAGAACTCCATGGACCGCCGCCTGACGATGCGCAGTGTCGCCGAGACGGTCGTGGAGACCCTGGAGGGCGACGGCTGAGGTCCGGTCCCCGGTTCTCCCGGGGGCCCTGACGCAGAGGGGGTCCGCCGCACTCGCGGCGGACCCCCTCTGCTGTGCGTACGCCTCCCGCCTCCGCCCGCCGCGGGACGCCGGCCGGAGACGGAGCGTCACCGGCACCGTGCAGGTGGTCCGTGGGAACGCCCGCGCGGTTGCGATCCGGTCACGAAAACGGACGGGCGCGTACCGGTTCCATCACGGCATATAAGGCGATCTGAACAGCACTCTTGAATCGGGCTAAACTCTCGCCACCGATGGATACCTCCCGGTTTCGGACGAACAGTCCGCGACCGTTCGATATCGAATGCGCAAGGAGCGCGCGTGCGCACACGCCTCGTGACTGTGCTGCTCGCCGTGGTCGCCGTTCTCATGGTGATCCCCGGGACGGCAGCGGCAGACCCTGAGGGCGGTGGAGAGAACCTCAACGGTCAGATTCGCAACCCGGATACCGTCGAAGGACTGGACATCACGGTCTACGAGGGTGCCGAGGGCGACGAAGAGATCGAGCAGGTCACCACCGACGCCGAGGGCAAGTGGGAAGTGGAGCTCCCGGGACCGGGCGAGTACCGGGTGGTACTCGACGAAGCAACGGTGCCCGAGGAGTACGTGGTCCCCGACCAGCCGGGTTCTGAACTGGAGGTCGAGGTCCGCGAGGGCCAGCAGCGGACCGTGGTCTTCCGCCTGCAGACTCCGGAGCAGGTCCAGCAGGAGGCGGCCGAGGAGTCGGCGGAGGCCGAAGAGCCCTCCGGCAGCGGCTCCGGCAGCGAGGAGGCCGAAGAGGGCGACGGCGCGGTACCCGGCGTCGATCCGGGCGCGTCCTTCGGCGACCGGGTCGTCCAGCTGATCGTCGCCGGCCTCATCTTCGGCCTGGTGATCGCCGTGTCGTCGGTCGGCCTCTCGCTGATCTTCGGCACCACGCGGATGATCAACTTCGCGCACGGCGACATGGTCACGTTCGGCGCGTTCATGGCGATGATGTTCAGCTCCATGACGCTGTTCTCGTCGCTGCATGACTCGGTGGCCGGCATCCCGGTGCTGGGCTTCCTCCTCAATCCGCTCGTGGTCGGCCTGCTGCTGGCCGTGGTGCTGGGCGGCGCGCTCGGCATGGCGCTGGAGCGGTTCCTGTGGCGCCCGCTGCGGCGGCGGCACGTGGCGCTGATCCAGATGTTCATCGTGACGATCGGCGTCTCGCTGATCCTGCGGCACGTGCTGCTGGTGCTGTTCGGTGCGCGGCGGGAGAAGTACGAGCAGTTCCGCATCCAGCAGCCGCTGGAGCTGGGCCCCATCTCGATCACCCCGCGCGATCTGGGCATCATGCTCGTCGCGGTGGTCGTCCTGGTCCTGGTGGCGAGCATGCTGCAGTTCACCCGGATCGGGAAGGCGATGCGCGCCGTCTCCGACAACCGGGACCTGGCGGAGTCGTCCGGCATCGACGTGGACCGGGTGACCCTGTGGGTGTGGGGCCTGGGCGGCGCGCTGTCGGCGCTGGGCGGCGTGCTCTACGGGCTGAACCAGACGGTGCACTGGCAGATGGGCTTCCACCTGCTGCTGCTGATGTTCGCCGCGGTGATCCTCGGCGGCCTGGGCACGGCCTACGGCGCGATGGTGGGTGGCCTGGTCGTCGGCCTGGTCGCGATGCTGTCGACGCTGTGGTTCTCTCCGCAGCTGATGAACGTGTGGGCGCTGGGGATCATGATCCTGGTGCTGCTGGTGCGGCCGCAGGGCATTCTCGGGCGCCGCGAGCGAGTGGGCTAGGGGAGAGCGACGATGGACATCTTCTTCAATATCCTCAGCGCCTCGTTCACGACGGCCATCGGACCGATCGCTGCGATCTACGTGCTCGCGGCAATCGGCCTCAACATGCACTTCGGCTACACCGGCCTGCTCAATTTCGGGCAGGTCGGGTTCATGCTGGTCGGCGCCTACGGCGTCGGGATCGGTGTGGGCACCTTCCAGCTGCCGCTGCTGGTGGCGTTCGCGCTGAGTGTGGCGTGCGCGGTGCTGCTGGCGCTGCTGCTGGGTATCCCGACGCTGCGGTTGCGCGCCGACTACCTGGCGATTTCCACGATCGCGGTGGCTGAGGCGCTGCGGCTGCTCTATCGGGCGGATTTCGCGCGCCCGCTGACCGGTGGCGTGTACGGGCAGCAGAGCCTCGCGTCGGGGTTCATCGAGGTGAACCCGATCCCGGCGGGCCGGTACGGCGTGCTGGGCGTGGAGTTCACCCACAACCAGCTGTGGACGATGGCGGTGGCGTGGGGCCTGGTGGGTCTGGCGCTGCTGGCCACCTGGGCGCTGATGCACAGTCCGTGGGGCCGCGTCATCAAGGGCATCCGCGAGGACGAGGATGCGGTGCGCAGCCTGGGCAAGAACGTCTTCGTCTACAAGATGCAGGCGCTGGTGCTGGGCGGCGTGCTGGGCGGTGTGGCCGGCGCGATGCTGGCGATCCACCAGCAGAACATCACGCCGGACCAGTTCATGCCGCAGGTGACGTTCTACCTGTGGGCGATGCTGCTGCTGGGCGGTGCCGCGCGGACGCTGGGTCCGGTGATCGGGCCGATGGCGCTCTGGTTCCTGCTGACGGCGTTCGACGAGACGCTGCGGTCGCTGCTGACGCTGGGCATGCTGCCGTTCATCGAGGGCGGCGACATCGGCGCGCTGCGGCACGCTTTCGTGGGTCTGGCTCTGGTGCTGCTGATCGTGTACCGGCCGCAGGGCCTCATCGGGAACCGGAAGGAGATGCTGGTCAATGTCAAGTGACGCAGAGCGGGCGGCTGCGGGCGACCGGATGGCCGGTGTCGAGCCGCGGCCCGGTGCGGCCAAGCCGGACGCGATTCTGACCGCGGATGGGGTGCAGCGCTCCTTCGGCGGTCTGACTGCCGTGGACGTGGACCACCTGGAGGTGCAGCGGGGCACGATCACGGCGCTGATCGGCCCGAACGGCGCGGGCAAGTCCACGCTGTTCAATCTGCTGACCGGGTTCGACCGGGTGGATTCGGGTTCGTGGTCGTTCGAGGGGCGCAGTTTGGCGGGTCTGGCCGGCCACCGGGTGGCGCGGGCCGGGATGGTGCGGACGTTCCAGCTGACGAAGGCGCTGACGCGGTTGACGGTGCTGGAGAACATGCTGCTCGCGGCGCCGGGCCAGACCGGGGAGAGGTTCCTCGGGGCGCTGCGGCGCGGTGCGTGGCGGCGCCAGGAGGCGGAGAACACGGCGCGCGCGATGGAGCTGCTGGCCCGTTTCAAGCTGGACGCGAAGAAGGACGACATCGCGGGCAGCCTGTCGGGTGGTCAGCGCAAGCTGCTGGAGATGGCGCGGTCGCTGATGGTGAACCCGTCCATGGTGATGCTGGATGAGCCGATGGCGGGGGTGAACCCGGCGCTGGTGCAGTCGCTGCTGGGCCACATCACTTCGCTGCGGGACGACGGTATGACGGTGCTGTTCGTCGAGCACGACATGGACGTGATCATGGGCATCAGCGACTGGATCGTGGTGCTGGCGCAGGGCCGGGTGATCGCGGAGGGCCGGCCGGAGGACATCCGGTCGGACCGGCAGGTCATCGACGCCTACCTGGGGGCGCACGCGGGTGCGGGCCAGGGCGGCGAGGGGTCTGGCGCGGATGGGGAGGAGTCCTGATGGGCGGCGCGCAGGGCGGCGGGGCGGACGCGGCGGAGCCGCGTCCGGGTGCCGCGGCGGAGGGTGCGGCTGAGGAGGGTGTGCACGGCCCGGCGGGGTCGGCGGAGGCGCTGCAGGATGCGCGCGAGGAGGTCCTGGAGCACGCCGGCACGGGCCCGGTGGTGGATCCGGAGGCGCATCTGCTGGTGGCCGATGACGTCAAGGCCGGCTACATCCCTGAGGTGAACATCCTCAACGGGTGCACGCTCACGTTGGACGAGGGCGAGGTCGTCGGCATCATCGGCCCCAACGGCGCCGGTAAGTCGACGCTGGTCAAGACCATCTTCGGGCTGCTTTCGGTGCGTTCGGGGGCGCTGCTGCTGAACGGGCGGAGCATTGCCAACCTGAGCGCGCACGAGCTGGTGTCGCGCGGGGTGGGCTATGTGCCGCAGACGCAGAACGTGTTCCCGACGCTGACGGTGGAGGAGAACCTCGAGATGGGGGTCTTCCTCAAGCCGAAGACGTTCAAGGACCGGTTTGCGTCGGTGGCGGAGCTGTTCCCGCTGCTGGGGGAGCGGCGGCGGCAGAAGGCGGGTGCGCTGTCCGGCGGTGAGCGGCAGATGGTCGCGATGGGCCGGGCGCTGATGATGGAGCCGTCGGTGCTGCTGCTGGACGAGCCGACGGCGGGTCTGTCGCCGATCTTCCAGGACGAGGTGTTCCAGCGGGTCAAGCAGATCAATGCCACCGGTGTCTCGGTGGTGATGGTGGAGCAGAACGCGCGGCGCTGCCTGGAGATCTGCGACCGGGGCTACGTGCTCGACCAGGGCCGCAACGCCTACACGGGTACCGGCCGCGAGCTGCTGGAGGATCCGAACGTGATTGAGCTGTATCTCGGTACGCTCGCCAAGGCGGACTGAGCGGGCGGTCGGCCGCCGGGCCGGCCGGGCAGGGGCGGTGCCTTTCGGCGCCGCCCTTTCTGCTGTCCCGGCTGCCCGGCTGGTCTCGCGCCGTGCGCGGGAGGCGGGTACCGGTGCCGTGTTCCGGGGGTGCGGCAGGGGGCGCCGGGGGGGGTATCCGGCGTTCGGGCGCGGGGGAGTTCGGGCCTGGGCTGCCCCGGCGGGCATACGGAGAGGCCCCGCCCCCGATTGCTCGGGTGCGGGGCCTCTCGTGGGGGGTGCCGCCAGGAGGCGGCGCGGTGGGGTGGTGGTCAGGGAACGGTGATGGCGTCGACCTTGGAGTGGACGCCTTCGTCATCGAAGCCGTACACCTGGAAGGTGGCCTGGGTGACGTCGCCGTTCTCGTCGAAGTTGATCGGGCCGCTGACGCCCTGGTAGTCGATGTCTTCGCCGTCGGCGATCAGCTGCTTGCACTCTTCGAAGGCGGAGCACTCGGTGCCGTCCTTGGAGACGGCCTCCATCTCGCCGACGAATTCGGCCGGGTCGGTGCTGCCGGCCTGCTCTGCGGCGAGGGCTGCGAGGTTCACGCAGTCGTAGACCTGGCCGGCGAACTGGAAGACCTCGAGGCTGTCGTCGAAGCCCTTGAGGCCTTCGATGAACTCGTCGCCGCCGACGTCGGGCGCGGTGCCCTGGAAGCCGGAGACGGTGCCCGGGTCCTCGGCGTCGACCTTTTCGGCGAGTGTCTCGTCGTTGAGGCCGTCGGTGGCGTACATCCGGTCGGCGTCGACGCCTTCTTCGACCAGGCCGGTGATGATCTGGACGCCTTCCTCGAAGGAGACCATGACCACCGCGTCGCTGTCGGCGTTGGCGATCTCGCCGACCGCGGCGTCGAAGTTGGGGGCGTTGGGGTCGTAGCCCTCGTTGTAGTCGACGCTGATGCCGGCCTCTTCGAGCGCGTCGGCGGTGGCCTGGGCGAGGCCTTCGCCGTAGTCGTCGGCGCGGTAGGTGATGGAGACGCTCTGGTGGCCGTCGGCGGCGATCTGCTCGGCGAGCACGGGGCCCTGGAGCAGGTCGCTGGGGGCGGTGCGCCAGTAGTAGCCGGTCTCGTCTTCCTCGGCCAGGCCGGGCGCGGTGTTGGACCCCGAGCACTGCATCACTTCGTTGCTGGTGACGTTGTCCATGATGGCCTGGGTCATGCCGGAGGCCGCGGCGCCGATGATGACGTCGGCGTCGTTGTCGATCAGCCGGGTGGCGGCGTCGTTGGCCTGGGCGGCGTCGTTGGCCTCGTCGCCTTCGAGGAACTCGGGCAGCTCGGTGTCGAGGACGCCGCCGGCGTCGTTGATCTGCTGCAGAGCGTACTTCGCCGCCTGCTCCTGGGGCGGGCCGAGGTGGGCCAGGTCGCCGGTCTGGGGGAGGACATAGCCGAACTGGAGGGCGTCGCCTCCGCCGCCTCCGTCGTCTCCGCCGCCGCCGCAGGCGGTCAGTCCCAGTCCCAGGGCCGCGATGGCCGCAAGGGCCTTTCTGCTCCGCATCGAGGTTCTCCGTTCACGCCGGCTGGTTCGGTGCCCAATCGGTCTGCGGGGCAGCGCCGTGAGGTGCCGCTTAACCGATCCTGTTAGCGGAGCTTAAACAGGGCGAACCGGGACGGGGAAGGAGCGATGGGGCGTTGGTGCCGAGTCGGGTTCAGGCCGTTACCGGGTTGTAGTGAAGACGGCGCGCAGTTGTGTCGCGCTCCGTCGGCGCAGCGCTGCTCTGCGTGAAACCCCAGCTCAGGGGGTGTGCGGAGGCGGGGGCGGGCGCCCGTCTGCGCGGGGGCGGCGCCGGGCCGCGCTGCGCCGGCCGCTGCCTGCGGCGCAGCGCGGCGGCCGTGCGGGGCGGTGCCGGTCAGGCGTCGCGCAGCATGCAGGTGAGGCGCGCGGTGCACACCCGCTTTCCGTCCTCGCGGGCGATGGTGATGTCCCAGGTGGCCAGGGTGCGGCCGACGTGTACGGCCACCGCGGTCCCGGTGAGGACGCCCTCGGTGGCGGCGCGGTGGTGGGTGGCGTTGATCTCGATCCCCATCGCGATGCGGCCCTCGCCGGCGGCGAGGGCCGAGCCGACCGAGCCGAGGGTCTCGGCGAGCACGCAGGAGGCGCCGCCGTGCAGGATCCCGTAGGGCTGGGTGTTGCCCTCCACCGGCATGCGGCCGACCACCTTCTCCGCGGACGCCTCGGTGACCTCCAGCCCCATCCGCTCGCCCAGTGCGCCGCCGCTGACCCCCAGGATTTCGGTGAGCTGCTCGGACGTCAGGTTCATCGGGTCCCCCTCGGGTCTGTCGCCGGCCGGTGGCGGTGCGGCGCGCTGCGGTGCCGGGCGGCGCTCGGCGGCGGCCGCACCGGTGTGCGGACATCCGGCGGGCCGGATCGCGCTCCGGCGCACGTATGTCCGCACCGCATCCTAGGATTCGGGGTGTGGTGACCAAGCGAGAGACCCCCGATGAGACCAGTGCGGCCGCAGCTCCAGCGGAGGGGGGTGGTCGGCTCCTCCTGCTGGACGGGCACTCGATGGCGTTCCGCGCGTTCTTCGCCCTGCCGGTGGACCGCTTCGGCACCAGTACCGGGCAGTCCACGAACGCGGTGTACGGCTTCACGTCGATGCTGATCAAGCTTCTCCGGGAGGAGGAGCCGACGCACATCGCCGTGGCCTGGGACCTGTCCGGGCCGACGTTCCGGCACGAGGAGTACGGCGACTACAAGGCGGGGCGCGCCGAGACGCCGCCGGAGTTCCCCTCCCAGGTGGACCTCACCCAGGAGCTGCTCCGGCTGCTGGGGGTGCCGTCGGTGTCGGCGCCCGGTTTCGAGGCGGACGACGTCATCGCCACCCTCGCCGGGCAGGGCGGCCGCGCGGGCATGGAGGTCCTCATCGCCTCCGGTGACCGGGACGCGTTCCAGCTCGTCACCGATTCCTGCACGGTGCTCTATCCGGGCAAGAGCCTCTCCGACATGACGCGGATGACGCCGGAGCGGGTCGAGGAGAAGTACGGCGTCCCGCCGGAGCGCTACCGCGACCTGGCGGCGCTGGTCGGGGAGAAGGCCGACAACCTTCCGGGTGTGCCCGGGGTGGGGCCCAAGACCGCGGCCAAGTGGATCGTGAAGTACGGCTCGCTGGACGACCTGGTGGCGCATGCCGACGAGGTCGCCGGCAAGGCGGGCCAGAGCTTCCGCGACCACCTGGACGGGGTGCTGCGCAACCAGCGGCTCAACGCGCTCGCCGGCGACGTGCCGCTCGACGCCGCACCGGGCGACCTGGTGCTGGGTACCGCTGACCGCGAGGCGGTCAACGAGCTGTTCGACACCCTGGAGTTCGCCGCGACGCTGCGCGACCGCCTGTTCGGGGTGTTCGGCGGCGCCGGGGAGGCCGCGCCGCAGAGCGCGGGCGAGGACTTCTCCGACGAGGTGGAGACCGCCGGGCCGGGCGCGCTCGGCGCCTGGCTGGCCGGGCACACGGCGCAGGGCCGCTCCGGACTGGCCGCTGAGGGGGAGTGGGGCCGCGGCACCGGGCGGTTCACCGCGCTCGCCGTTGCTGCGGCCGACGGCGCCGCGCTCTACCTCGACCCGGCGGAGCTGGGCGAGGAGGACGAGCGGGCGCTCGCCGCCTGGCTGGCCGACGCGGAGCGGCCGAAGGCGCTGCACGACGCGAAGGGCCCGCTGCTCGCCGCGGCGGCGCACGGCTGGACCGTCGCCGGCCTCAGCAGCGATACGGCTGTCGCCGCCTACCTGGTGCAGCCGGGGCAGCGCAAGACCGGGCTGGAAGACTTCGTCCAGCCCTACCTCGGCAAGGAGCTGGCCCGGAAGGAGAGCGGCGGGGCGCAGCTCTCCCTGGACCTGGGCGCTGAAGACGGTGCGGACAGCGACCCGGACGCGGGCCGCCGCGCCGACCTCGCAGTGCGGGCGAGGGCTACCGCCGAGCTCGCCGACCGGCTCGACGTGCTGCTTGCCGAGCGCGGGGCCGCGGAGCTGATGCGCGACCTGGAGCTGCCGCTGGAGCAGGTGCTGGCCGGGATGGAGCGGGTCGGCATCGCCGCTGACCGCGGTTACCTGGACGAGCTGGAGGCCGAGTTCGCCGGCGAGCAGCGCAAGGCGATCGAGGAGGCGCACCAGGCGGTGGGGCAGGAGTTCAACCTGGGCTCGCCCAAGCAGCTGCAGAAGATCCTCTTCGAGGACCTGGAGCTGCCGCGCACCAAGAAGATCAAGACCGGCTACACCACCGACGCCGACGCCCTGGCGTGGCTGGCGACCCAGACCGACCACCCGCTGCCCGGCATCCTGCTGCGGCACCGCGACCAGACCCGGCTGCGCACCACGGTGGAAGGGCTGATCAAGACCGTGGCCGACGACGGCCGCATCCACACCACGTTCAACCAGACCGTGGCGGCCACCGGGCGGCTCAGCTCGGTCGAGCCCAACCTGCAGAACATCCCGGTGCGCACCGACGCCGGACGCCGCATCCGCCGCGCGTTCGTCGTCGGGGGCGGCTACGACCACCTGCTCACCGCCGACTACAGCCAGATCGAGCTGCGCATCATGGCGCACCTGTCAGGCGACGAGCAGCTCATCGACGCCTTCCAGAGCGGCCGGGACTTCCACGCCGAGACGGCGGCGCGGGTCTTCGGCACCGACCCGGACCAGGTCGGCGCGGAGGAGCGGGCCCGCATCAAGGCGATGAACTACGGCCTGGCCTACGGTCTGAGCGAGTACGGCCTGTCCCAGCAGCTCGGTGTCACCCCCAAGGAGGCGGCCGCGCTGATGGAGGACTTCTTCGCGGTCTTCGGCGGGGTGCGCGACTACCTGCGCTCGGTCGTGGACCAGGCGCGGCGGGACGGCTACACCTCGACGATCCTCGGCCGCCGCCGGTACCTGCCCGACCTCACCAGCGACAACCGGCAGCGCCGCCAGATGGCGGAGCGGATGGCGCTCAACGCGCCCATCCAGGGATCGGCGGCCGACATCATCAAGGTCGCGATGCTCGGTGTCGACCGCGCGCTGCGCGAGGGCGGCTACGTTTCGCGGGCGCTGCTGCAGGTCCACGACGAACTGGTGCTGGAAGTGCCGGCCGGGGAGTCCGAGGCCGTCCGAAAACTGGTTTCGGACCGGATGGCCGCCGCCTATGCTCTGCGTGTGCCGCTCGCCGTCTCGGTCGGCGAGGGCGGGAACTGGCGCGACGCCGCGCACTAGCGCCCCCTGCCGGGGCCGCGGGTGCGTGCCGGGCCGCCCCGCGGGGCGGCCCGGGCGCACGCGCGCGGGAATACTCAGGTGTGCCGGGCTGCTCCGCTGGTCGGGGGCTGCGGGCAGGGCGACGGAGGAACGGAGGCCGGTGATGGGACGGGCACGCGGGGCCGCAGGCGGGTCTGCGCCGGCGGGCCGGCCGGCGCTGCCGGAGGTTCCGCCGGGCGAGCTCACCTGGCGCTTCTCCCGGTCGCCGGGCCCGGGCGGGCAGCACGTCAACACCGCGGACACGCGCGCCGCTGTTTCGGTCGATGTGGCCGCGACCAGCGCCCTGGACGAGTCCGAGCGCGCCCGCGCGCTGGAGCGGCTCGCCCCGCGGCTGGCCGGCACCGTGCTCACCGCCACCGCGGCCGACACCCGCTCCCAGGGCCGCAACCGCGAACTCGCCCTGGAGCGGCTGCGGCACCGGCTCGCCGAGGCGGCCGCGCCGCCGCCGAAGGAGCGCCGCGCCACCCGGCCCAGCCGCGCTGCGCGCCGCCGCCGGATGGACGCCAAGAGCCGCCGCTCCGCGCTGAAGCGCACCCGCGGCCGCCCGGCTGAGGACTGAGCGCCGGGCGGTGCCGGCCCCTGCCGGCCGCGCTCCCGGCCGGTGTTTTCCGGTGCCCGCGCGGGCGTGTAGCATGCGCCGGATGCGGTCTTGGTCGCATTCGCCGCCCGGATTCCGATTGACCAGGACGCCCGCGTCTCATATTCTGGCTCGAGCGTTGAGAATGCGCGTGCGCTGTCCGGCCCCGGCGGTACCAGGGGCGGGGCGCGCGGCGGGCGCCCCGGTGCAGCAGGGAATCGCGGCGAGCGGATCGTGTATCCGCGGTTTTTCGTCTCTGGACCCCGTTGGCCGGGCGGACGTGTGTGCTCTTCTCGCCCAACTTTCTGCCAATGTCCGTATCCGGAGTCCACCCACACATGACGAGCAGCACCGAGGCCACCTCGACACCCCAGGTAGCGGTCAACGACATCGGGTCCGAGGAAGCCTTCCTCGCGGCGATCGACGAGACCATCAAGTACTTCAACGACGGTGACATCGTCGAGGGCACCATCGTGAAGGTCGATCGAGACGAGGTCTTGCTCGACATCGGTTACAAGACCGAAGGCGTTATCCCCTCGCGGGAACTCTCGATCAAGCACGACGTCGACCCCAACGAGGTCGTTGCTGTCGGCGACCACGTCGAGGCCCTGGTCCTCCAGAAGGAGGACAAGGAGGGTCGGCTCATCCTGTCCAAGAAGCGCGCCCAGTACGAGCGCGCCTGGGGCAAGATCGAGCAGATCAAGGAAGAGGACAA
This sequence comes from Nocardiopsis coralliicola, assembly GCF_054779695.1. Classification (NCBI taxonomy): domain Bacteria; kingdom Bacillati; phylum Actinomycetota; class Actinomycetes; order Streptosporangiales; family Nocardiopsidaceae; genus Nocardiopsis; species Nocardiopsis coralliicola. The sequence continues at coordinate 55,014 of NZ_BAAGXT010000033.1, forward strand.
CGTCGTCACCGGTACGGTGATCGAGGTCGTCAAGGGCGGTCTCATCCTCGACATCGGACTGCGCGGCTTCCTCCCGGCCTCCCTCGTGGAGATGCGCCGGGTCCGCGACCTCCAGCCCTACGTGGGCCGGGAGCTCGAGGCCAAGATCATCGAGCTGGACAAGAACCGCAACAACGTGGTCCTGTCCCGCCGCGCCTGGCTCGAGCAGACCCAGTCGGAGGTCCGCCAGACCTTCCTCAACACCCTGCAGAAGGGCCAGATCCGCAAGGGCGTCGTCTCCTCGATCGTCAACTTCGGTGCGTTCGTGGACCTGGGCGGCGTCGACGGCCTGGTGCACGTCTCGGAGCTGTCCTGGAAGCACATCGACCACCCCAGCGAGGTCGTCGAGGTGGGCCAGGAGGTCACCGTCGAGGTGCTCGACGTGGACATGGAGCGCGAGCGCGTCTCCCTGTCGCTGAAGGCCACCCAGGAAGACCCGTGGCAGCAGTTCGCCCGGACCCACCAGATCGGGCAGGTCGTCCCGGGCAAGGTCACCAAGCTCGTCCCGTTCGGCGCGTTCGTCCGCGTCGAGGAGGGCATCGAGGGCCTGGTGCACATCTCCGAGCTGGCTGAGCGCCACGTGGAGATCCCCGAGCAGGTCGTCCAGGTCGGAACCGAGATCTTCGTCAAGATCATCGACATCGACCTCGAGCGGCGCCGGATCAGCCTCTCGCTCAAGCAGGCCAACGAGAGCGTCTCGCCGGACCAGGAAGAGTTCGACCCGACGCTGTACGGCATGGCCGCCGAGTACGACGAGCAGGGGAACTACAAGTACCCCGAGGGCTTCGACGCCGAGACCGGCGAGTGGATGGAGGGCTTCGAGACCCAGCGCGACGAGTGGGAGCGCCAGTACGCCCTCGCCCAGTCCCGTTTCGAAGCGCACCGCAAGCAGGTCGAGGACGCCCAGGCCGCCGAGGCCGAGGCGGCTGCGGCCCCGCCCGCTCCGTACGAGGGCGACTCCGCGTCGGCGTCCTCCTCCTCCGGCGGCGGTGGCGGCTCGTCGAGCAGCTCCAGCAGCAGCTCGGAGAGCACCGGCGGCGCCCTGGCCTCCGACGAGGCCCTGGCCGCGCTCCGCGAGAAGCTCGCCGGCGGCGAGTAAGCAGTACCCGCACCCGCGCCGGCCGCGTTCCGGTGCGTGCGTGACCGAGGGCCGTCCCCGAGCGATCGGGGGCGGCCCTCCGCTGTGTCCGGGGGCGGGAGGCGCCCGGCCCGCCGGGCCGTTCCGCGCGGCCGGAGCCCGGAGCCGGGCGCGCCGCCCCCCGGCTGCGCGCCGCGCCGGTATCGTCGCCCCTGCCGCGGCACGGCGCTGCGGCAGGGCGACGGCGGGAGCGCGGCATGGGCGAGCACACGGCGGCGGACGTACCGGCCGAGGCGCGGCGCCAGGACGGCAGCGGCGGGTCCGCCGCCGCTGCAGGCGGGGTGCCGGTGCGGATCGCCGAGGCGCGCGCCGCCGACCTCGGTGAGCTCTGGTCGGTCCAGCGCGCCGCCTACGTCGACGACGCCCAGCTCTACGGCGACCCGTTCGTGCTGCCGCTCACCGAGACGCCCGACCAGGTGGCCCGCGCAGTGGCGGCCGGCGCCGTCCTGCTCAAGGCGGTCGAGGGCGCCCGCATCGTCGGCGGCGCGCGCGGCAAGGCGGTCGGCGCCAGCGGCGTCGTGGCGCGGCTGTTCACCGCACCCGACCGGCGCCGCGCCGGCATCGGCCGCGCTCTGCTCAGCGCGCTGGAGGAGCGGCTGGTCGGTTCCAGCGGCGGAACCCTCACCCTGTCCACCGGGCACGGCGGGGGTGCGGCGCCCGCCCTGTTCCGCTCCGCCGGCTACCGCGAGACGCGCCGGGAGGCCCTGCACGACCACCTGACGCTGGTGCACTTCGCCAAGGACGCCGGGCCTCCCCCGTGAGCGGACGCTGCCCCGGCCGCCCGGGCATGCCCTAGGCTCGCCTCCATGCTGAGTGTCGGTCTGACCGGAGGAATCGGCTCGGGCAAGAGCGCCGTGGCGGCGCGGCTGTCTGAGCGGGGCGCACTCGTGATCGACGCCGACGCGATCGCCCGCGAAGTCGTCGAGCCCGGCACGCCGGGGCTGGCCGAGGTGGTGGCCGAGTTCGGCACCGGGGTGCTGGACCCCGCCGGGGCGCTGGACCGGCCGCGGCTGGGCGCGATCGTGTTCGCCGACGCCGACCGGCTGGCGGCCCTCAACGCGATCGTGCACCCGCGGGTCGGCGCGCGCACCGAGGAGCTGATGGCCGCCGCCCCCCAGGGCGCGATCGTGGTCTACGATGTCCCGCTGCTGGTCGAGAACGGGCTGCAGGAGCTCTACGACGTGGTTGTGGTGGTGGACGCGCCCGAGGAGGTGCGGCTGCGGCGGTTGCAGGAGCAGCGCGGGATGGATCCGGACCAGGCGCGGGCCAGGATGGCCGCGCAGGCCGGCCGGGAGGACCGGCTCGCAGCGGCCGACCTGGTGGTCGACAACTCCGGCGGGCTGGCCGAGCTCGACGCCCGGGTGGCCGAGGTCTACGCGGCGCTTGAGCGCCGCGCCGCGGGCTGACGGGTCCGGCCCGCCGCCTCCGGCTGAGCAGGAGGGGGGTCTCAGCGGCCGCTGCCGGGCTCCTCGTCCCGGCCGGGTTCCCCGCCGGTGCCGGGCGCCGCGCGTCCGGGTTCCGCCTCCTCCGCGCCGCCGGCCTCCTGGCGCCGGCGCTCCGGGGGCAGGACGAGCGGTCCCCGGTCGGAGGCGGTCGCGAGCGCTTCGTCGACGGCCGCCGCCAGGGACGCCGCGTCGGCCCGCCCGGTGTGGCGGACGCCGTTGACGAAGAACGTCGGGGTGGCCGGCACCCCCGACTCCCGCCCGGACTCCTCGTCGCGGGCGACGCGCCGGTCGTGCCGGGCGACGTCCTCCCACGGGTAGAAGCCGAACTGCTCGGAGTAGCCGACCAGGTCGGTGTCTGCCAGCGCGAGCTGGTTGGCGAACAGTGTCCGGTGCATGTCCCAGAACCGGCCGTGGTCGGCGGCGGCCTCGGCGACCAGCGCCGCGGGCCGGGCGTGCGGGTGGACGCGGGCGAGCGGGAAGTGCCGGAAGGCGAACCGCACCTCGTCGGGGTAGCGCGCCAGCAGCGCTTCCACCTCCGGGTAGGACTCGCCGCAGACCGGGCACTCGTAGTCGCCGTATTCGACCACGGTGACCGGCGCATCGGCCGGGCCGCGCACGTGGTCCGCGGCGCTGACGGCCGCGGCCAGCTGCGGCGGCGGTCCCGATCCCCGGTCCGGCGCGTCCGGCGCCGCGCACGGCGCGCCGCGGTTCCAGGCCAGGCGGAAGATCAGCCAGCCCGCGCCGGCCGCGGCGAGGGAGCCGGCGAGGACGCCGATGACCGCGTCGTTGCGCAGCTCCGGGTCGGTGAAGGCCAGGCCGTTGATGAACAGCGCCATGGTGAAGCCCACGCCGCAGATCGCCGCTCCGCCGGCCACCTGGCCCCACACGAGGTTTCCGGGCAGCGTGCCCAGGCGCAGCCGGAGCGGAATCCAGGTGCCGAGGCAGATGCCGAGGGGCTTGCCCAGGGCCAGGCCGAGTGCGACGCCGATGGTGACGGGGGAGGCGGCGGCTGCGGCGAGTGCTTGCGGGTCGAGGCCGACCCCGGTGTTGGCCAGCGCGAACAGCGGCACGATGAGGTAGCCGATCCACGGGTCGAGCTGGATCTGGAGGCGCTCGTTGGGCGGGACGGCGGTCGCCAGTGAGCGGGCCGCGGCCTGCGCGCGGTGCCGGTCCGGGCTGAGGGTGAAGGCGTGCAGGGTCTCCTCGGCGCGCAGCAGCCGGCCCTCTTCGGGCGGGTAGATGGTGACCAGGACGCCCACCGCGATCCCGGCGAGGGTGGGGTGGACGCCGCTGTGCAGGACCGCCGCCCACAGCGCGGTGCCGAGGATGACGTAGGCCGGGATGCGGCCCACCCGCAGCTTGCGCAGGGCCGCGATGAGTGCGAGCAGCACCGCGGAGGCGGCCAGCGCCCCCGGGTTGAGGTCCTCGGTGTAGAAGAGCGCGATGATCAGGATCGCCAGGATGTCGTCGGCGATCGACAGGGTGAGCAGGAAGATCCGCAGCGGGCCGGGGCAGCGCGGGCCGACCAGCGCGAGCAGTCCCAGCACGAACGCGGTGTCGGTGCCGACCGGGATGCCCCAGCCGGCCTGGCCGGAGCCGCCGGCGTTGAACGCGAGGTAGATGAGCGCCGGCCCGGCAACGCCGCCGAGGGCGGCGCACACCGGAACGACGAGGGCGCGCCGGTCCTGCAGGGCGCCGAGGGTGAGTTCGCGGGAGAGCTCCAGGCCGATGGCGAGGAAGAACAGCACCATCAGCCCGTCGTTCACCCATTCGTGCAGGGTGAGCTGGAAGGCGGCGCCGCCGAAGCGGATGCCGAACTCGGTCTCCCACAGGGCCGTGTAGGCGGCGCTCCACGGGGAGTTGGCCCAGACCAGGCCGGCCACCGCGGCGAGCAGGAGGATCGCGGTGCTGCCGCTCTGCGAGCGGATGAAGGAGACCAGCGCCGGAGCCTGGTCCTGCTCGGCCGGTGCGGTCACGGTGCCCTCTCGTCCCGGGTGCTGGCAGAGCCGAGCCTAAGCCCGTCCGCCCTCCGCGGCCGGGATCCCGCGCCGCGCACGGGAGGGGCCGCGGCGCCGGCGGGAATCGCAGCAGGTCGCCGACGGTTCTACGCGGTGGCGGTGCGGCGGATGCGGGCGCCGCGGGCACCGTTCGGCGGACGCCCGGCAGTGTCGTCGCACGGTTGTACGGTGGCACCGGGCGCGTCCGCGGCGGGCGCCGGGGAGCGAGTACCGGGATTTCGGGGAGAGTGGGGCCAATGCGGCCGGTCAGCGGCATCATCCGCAAAGAAGACCCGTTCGAGGTCGTGTCGGACATGACCCCGGCGGGCGACCAGCCCGCGGCCATCGCCGAGCTGAGCCGGCGCGTCAGCGGCGGCAGCAGGGACACCGTGCTGCTCGGCGCCACCGGTACCGGCAAGACGGCCACCGTCGCCTGGATGGTGGAGCAGGTCCAGCGCCCCACCCTGGTGATGCAGCCGAACAAGACCCTCGCCGCGCAGTTCGCCAACGAGTTGCGGGAGATGCTGCCGAACAACGCCGTCGAGTACTTCGTCTCCTACTACGACTACTACCAGCCCGAGGCCTACGTTCCGCAGACCGACACCTACATCGAGAAGGACTCCTCCATCAACGACGAGGTGGAGCGCCTGCGGCACTCGGCGACCAACTCGCTGCTGACCCGGCGCGACACCGTCGTGGTGGCCTCGGTGTCGTGCATCTACGGCCTGGGCACGCCGCAGGAGTACGTCGACCGGATGGCCCAGCTGTCCGTCGGGATGGAGGTCGACCGGGACGAGCTGCTGCGCCGCCTGGTGGAGATGCAGTACTCGCGCAACGACACCGCGTTCACCCGCGGCACGTTCCGGGTGCGCGGCGACACCGTGGAGATCATCCCGGTCTATGAAGAGCTGGCCATCCGCATCGAGATGTTCGGCGACGAGATCGAGCGGCTGCAGACGCTGCATCCGCTGACCGGTGAGGTGCTCGGCAGCGACGACGAGATGTTCATCTTCCCCGCCTCGCACTATGTGGCCGGGCCGGAGCGGCTGGAGCGCGCCGTCGGCCAGATCGAGCAGGAGCTCGGCGAGCGCCTGGGCGAGCTGGAGGCGCAGGGCAAGCTGCTGGAGGCGCAGCGGCTGCGGATGCGCACCACCTACGACATCGAGATGCTGCGCCAGGTGGGCAGCTGCTCGGGGGTGGAGAACTACTCGCGGCACTTCGACGGCCGCGACGCCGGCAGCGCCCCCAACACCCTCCTCGACTACTTCCCCGAGGACTTCCTGCTGGTGGTCGACGAGTCGCACGTGACGGTGCCGCAGATCGGCGGCATGTACGAGGGCGACGCCTCCCGCAAGCGCACCCTGGTCGACCACGGGTTCCGGCTCCCCTCGGCGCTGGACAACCGGCCGCTGAAGTGGGAGGAGTTCCTCCAGCGCATCGGCCAGACCGTGTACCTGTCGGCCACGCCCGGCTCCTACGAGCTGCGGCAGAGCGGCGGCGATGTGGTCGAGCAGGTCATCCGCCCGACCGGGCTGGTCGACCCGGAGGTGGTCGTCAAGCCCACCGAAGGCCAGATCGACGACCTGGTGCACGAGATCCGGGAGCGGGCCGAGCGCGGCGAGCGGGTGCTGGTCACCACGCTCACCAAGAAGATGGCCGAGGACCTCACCGACTACTTCGCCGAACTCGGCATCCGGGTGCGCTACCTGCACTCCGAGGTGGACACGCTGCGCCGCGTGGAGCTGCTGCGCGAGCTGCGGACCGGGGAGTTCGACGTGCTGGTCGGCATCAACCTGCTCCGCGAGGGCCTCGACCTGCCCGAGGTGTCGCTGGTGGCGATCCTGGACGCCGACAAGGAGGGCTTCCTCCGGTCCGAGACCTCGCTGATCCAGACGATCGGCCGCGCGGCCCGCAACGTCGCCGGCCAGGTGCACATGTACGCCGACAGGGTCACTGACTCGATGCGCAGCGCCATCGACGAGACCAACCGGCGCCGCGCCAAGCAGCTCGCCTACAACGAGGAGCACGGCATCGATCCGCAGCCGCTGCGGAAGAAGATCGCCGACATCCTCGACTCGCTGGCCCGCGAGGAGGTCGACACCGAGGAGCTGCTCGGTTCGGGCTACCGCAACCAGCGCGCCCCGGTCCCCGGCCTGCCCGGCGGCGACGCGGAGGGCGGCCGCGCCGACGTGGCGGGCATGCCGCGCGCGGAGCTGGCCGCCCTCATCGACCAGCTGGGGCAGCAGATGCACCAGGCAGCCACCGATCTGCAGTTCGAGCTCGCTGCGCGGCTGCGGGACGAGATCAAGGAGCTCAAGCGGGAGCTGCGCGGTATGGAGGCCGCAGGCGTCGACTGAAGCGCGGGGCTGCCGCGCAGCCCCCGTCCTCTGACTCGGCGCGGGGCGCCCCGCGGGCGCTTCGGGCGGACTCTGGCGGCCCGCGGCGGTCCGCGCCGCCGGGGCCGCCGTGCGCGCTGCCCTCCCAACTGGGGCGAGCCATGGGCCTGTCCTACGCGGTATTGCACGTAGGCGTGGTGCTCCGTGGCCAGAGCCGGAAACCCCGCAGCCCCAGGGGTTTCCGTGCAGCTCGGTCGGATACCGTAGACGGCGGAGCGTCCAGATTCCTGCATATGGGGGATTGCGCGGGCGGCGGCCGGGCGGTTCGGGCGCAGTGTCGTTTTCAAATCGAAACCATCCCGATCGACCGGTTGGTCCGACCCCTGTGTCGCCCGGGCGCTACGCTCGTCGTGAACATGGCGCAACGGTCTGTCACCGCCCGGGCCGCTGGCCCCGTGCGGACCGGCCGGGCGGCCCGGGCACGGCAGTGGCCCGACGCAGCGCCGGATACCGGCCAGGGAGGGGGAGGGATGAGCGGCTACGTCGCTCGTGTGCGCCGCGGTGACCTGCCCGGCGGCGGGGCCGAGTTCGACCGCCTCGCCGACTCCGCAGCGCGGCGCTGGGCTGCGCTCGACCCCCAGTTGCCCGCGCCGCCCCGGCCGCGCCGCGGCAGCGACACCCTGCTCACCGTCACCGACGAGGCCGACCGCCCCGTCGCCGCCGGCACCATGCGCTACTCCTGGTATCAGCCGGGCGAAGCCGGCCGCACCTGGGGGATGCCCGACCAGCACTGGCTGACGCCGCTGGTCGGCGGGCCTGAGCCCGGTCGTGCGCTGGATTCGCTGCTGGAGTCCTGGCGCGCCCAGTTGGAGGCGCTGCCCACCGGGACCGGGTCGGAGTCCTCCGCCCTGGTCACCTGGCCGGCCCGGGATGTGTGCGGCGTGGTGCCGCTGCAGCAGCACGGCCTGCAGCCCTACAGCGTGCTCGCGGTGCGGCGCCGCGGCCGGGGTGTGCCGCCGTCGCTGCCGCCGCGCGACGTCGCCATCCGCCTGGCCGACTCCGAGGACCTCTCCGACGCGGTCGGGCTGCTGATGGAGCAGCACCGCTTCGAGGCGAACTTCGGCGGCGTCTTCGTGCAGGCCGAGACGGCCGAGCAGACCCGGGGCGTGCTGGCCCGCGCCCTCGCCCGGCGGCCGTCCTGGATCTGGGTGGCCGAGCGGCGCGGACGCCTCGTCGGCCTGGTGTGGGTCTCCCCGCCGCAGCGCGCCCGGTGGGCGGCGCCGCTGGTGGCCGGTGCCTCGCCGGCGCACATCGGCTACGGCACCGTCACCGAGGACGCGCGCGGCACGGGCATCGGCACCGCCCTCGTGGCGCAGGCGCACCAGGCCCTGGACAGCCTGGGCGCCCCCGCCGTGCTGCTCGACTACTCGGTGGTGAACCCGCTCTCCGGGCCGTTCTGGAACCGGATGGGCTACCGCCCGCTGTGGATGACCTGGGAGGCGCGTCCCGCCCTGGCCATGCGCTGACCCCGGCCCCGCCCGGTGCCGCTCCCGCCCGCCCGGTGTGGCATGCCCGACCTCGGCAGATGCGCGACTGGCGGGCAGGTGCGCCGCGCGGGCTGTTATCCTGGTGGCCCGTGGAGTCCGGACCCCGGAGTACCGCGAACGCCGCGTCGCCGACGCCCGCGTCCGCAGGCCGGGTGCAGGAGGGCGCCGCACGACCGTCCACCCGCATCGGGTGCGGTCTGAGCCATTCGACCACGGGAGCAGCACTTGGCATCCGCCGCGAGCACCAAACACCTTTTCGTCACCGGCGGAGTCGCCTCGAGCCTCGGCAAGGGTCTGACGGCGTCCAGCCTCGGCCGCCTGCTGAAGTCGCGCGGTCTCCGCGTCACCATGCAGAAGCTCGACCCCTACCTCAACGTGGACCCCGGAACGATGAACCCGTTCCAGCACGGCGAGGTGTTCGTCACCGACGACGGGGCGGAGACCGACCTCGACATCGGCCACTACGAGCGCTTCCTCGACACCGAGCTGTCCGGCTCGGCCAACGTCACCACCGGCCAGATCTACTCCAGCGTCATCGCCAAGGAGCGCCAGGGCGCCTACCTCGGCGACACCGTGCAGGTCATCCCGCACATCACCAACGAGATCAAGTCGCGGATCTACGCGATGGAGAGCGCCGGCGTCGACGTCGTCATCACCGAGATCGGCGGCACCGTCGGCGACATCGAGTCGCAGCCCTTCCTGGAGGCGGTCCGCCAGATCCGGCACGAGATCGGCCGGGAGAACTGCTTCTTCCTGCACGTGTCGCTGGTGCCCTACCTCGCCCCCTCCGGCGAGCTCAAGACCAAGCCCACCCAGCACTCGGTGGCGGCGCTGCGCAGCATCGGCATCCAGCCCGACGGCCTGGTGTGCCGCTCCGACCGGCCGATCCCGCCGGCGATGAAGTCCAAGATCAGCCTCATGTGCGACGTGGACGAGGGCGGCGTCATCTCCTGCCCGGACGCCCCGTCGATCTACGACATCCCCAAGGTCGTGCACCGCGAGGGCCTGGACGCCTACGTGGTCCGCCGCCTCGGGCTGGCCTTCCGCGACGTCGACTGGACCGAGTGGGACGACCTGCTCAAGCGCGTCCACCAGCCCGCCGACGAGGTCACCATCGCCCTGGTCGGCAAGTACATCGACCTGCCCGACGCCTACCTGTCGGTGACCGAGGCGCTGCGCGCCGGCGGCTTCGGCGAGAACACCCGGGTGACGATCCGCTGGGTCGCCTCCGACGCCTGCGCCACTGAGGCGGGCGCCCGGCGCGAGCTGGACGGCGTCGACGGCGTCCTGGTTCCCGGCGGGTTCGGTGTCCGCGGCATCGAGGGCAAGCTCGGCGCGATCCGCTATGCCCGCGAGCGGCGCGTCCCGCTGCTCGGCATCTGCCTGGGTCTGCAGTGCATGGTCATCGAGTACGCGCGCAACGTCGCCGGCATCGAGGGCGCCAACAGCGCCGAGTTCGACGACAAGGCCGCCGAGCAGGTCATCGCGACGATGGCCGACCAGGCCGACGTGGTCTCCGGCGAGCGCGACATGGGCGGCACGATGCGGCTCGGCCTCTACCCGGCCGACCTCGCCGAGGGCTCCCTGGCCCGCGAGGTCTACGGCGACGCCCGCGTCTCCGAGCGGCACCGGCACCGGTTCGAGGTGAACAACGCCTACCGCGGGAAGCTGGAGGAGGCCGGGATGGCGTTCTCGGGCCTTTCGCCCGACGGCCGCCTGGTCGAGTACGCCGAGCTGGCGCGCGAGGAGCACCCGTTCTTCATCGCCACCCAGGCCCACCCGGAGCTCCGGTCCCGGCCGACCCGCCCGCACCCGCTGTTCTCCGGGCTGGTGGCCGCCGCGCTGGAGCGGCGCACCGGCGGCGCCCAGTGAGCGCAGGCGGCACCGGCGGGCGAACACCCGGCGGCGGCATCACCGACACCCCGGAGCGCGCCGAGGTGAAGGAGCGCGCCGAGCCGTTCCGCGGCGCCAAGACCGCGGTCCGCGTCGACCGGTTCCTGCTGCCCGGCGCCGACGGCCCCGAGCTGGTGGCCCGCGAGTACCTGGTGCACCCGGGAGCGGTGGCGGCGCTGGCGCTGGACGCCGACGACCGGGTGCTGATGGTCTACCAGTACCGGCACGCCGTCGGCGGGCGGCTCTGGGAGCTGCCCGCCGGCGTGCGGGACGAGGAGGGCGAGGCGCCGGTCGCCACCGCGCAGCGCGAGCTGCTGGAGGAGACGGGGTACCGGGCCGCGGAGTGGTTCGAGCTGGCCGACTACTTCCCCTCGGCCGGGTTCTCCTCCGAGCGCATCCAGGTGTTCCTGGCCCGCGGCGCGTCCGCGGTGCCAGCGGGTGAACAGCACTTCCAGCGGATCCACGAGGAGGCCGACATGGCCGTGGAGTGGGTGCCGTTCGCCGACGTACTCGCCGCCGTCACCGCCGGCCGGGTCCGCAACTCCGCCACGGTGATCGGCGTGCTCGCCGCCGCCCAGGCCCGCAGCAGCGGCTTTTCCACCCTGCGCCCGGCCGGCTGACGGCCGGCTGCCGGGCAGTTGAGCGCCCCGCCGGCACCGCGAAACCGCGGTGCCGGCGGGGCGCTCCTGCCGTTCTGCGGGGCGCCGTCCCCGCGGCGGGCCGGCCGGCACCCCGGAATCGGCTCCCGGTGGAACCCGGCGGGCCGCAGCCGCGTCGATCCGTCCGGGCGGCCCCGAGAACGGTGGCGCCGGTCGGGACGGAGGCAGGGATGCACGCCGAATGCACCGGTGACCATGCGCGCGATCTCCCGGCCAGCCAGGTCGCGCTGTTCGGCACCGGCCAGACGCACTTCCCCGTCGTCCCGGGGCGTGTCTACACCGTCTATGCGATGGCGGTGGCCGGGGCGGCGCTGAGCCTGCTCGTCGATACCGGCGAGCACGACCGCCTGTCCGCATGGCAGTCGCCGGAGTGGGTCCCGCTGGCGCTGTTCCGGGTGTCCGACCCCCGCCTCCCCGGGCATTGGCGCTTCGCCGACCTGCGCGGCAGCGGCGGCGCGGGGCCCTACGCGCCTCGGGAGACCGTGCACGACGCGCGCTGGGGCTACGCCGCGATCCTCGACGACACCCACGCGGCCCGCCTCGCCGAGCGGGAGTACGACGCGCTTCTCGCCTTCTACCGCGAGACGGTGCGGCGCCGGGAGGCACCCGATGACGGCGCCGGGGCGCCGGAGCGGTAGCGCGCTTCCGCCGGCCTCGGCGCGACCGGGTACGCGCGTCCGGAAGGCGGCGTATTTCCGCTGCGGTGCGGGATGTCGCGTTCCCGCCCGGGGTGTGCGGCTGTGGCATGATCGCTGCGAACGCGTCGGAAGGTCACCAATGGCGAGGGCAGTGCACAGCGGCGCCACCGCACCCGCTTCGGAGGCGGAGGACGCCGTCGCCGGCTACCTCCACCACCTTTCGGTCGAGCGCGGGCTGGCCGCCAACACGCTCGCCTCCTACCGCCGCGACCTGCGCCGCTACACGGAGTTCCTCGCCGAGCAGGGCATCAGCGCGCTGGACCGCGCCGCGCCGGGCGACGTCGCCGCCTTCCTGCGCGCGCTGCGCGAGGGCAGCGCGGAGCACCCGCCGCTGTCCGGCGCCTCCGCCGGGCGCGCAGTGGTGGCGGTCCGCGGCCTGCACCGGTTCGCGGTCCGGGAGGGGATCGCCGCCGCCGATCCGGCGGCCGAGGTCAGCCCGCCGCAGGCAGCGCGCCGCCTGCCCAAGGCCGTGCCGCTGAGTGCGGTGGAGGCGCTGCTGGCGTCCGCCGCCGGCCCGGCCGGCGAACCGCGCGGGCTGCGCGACCGCGCCCTGCTCGAACTGCTCTACGGCACCGGCGCGCGCATCTCGGAGGCGGTCGGGCTCGATGTCGACGACGTCTCCGGCATCGCCCGGGCGGCGGGCTCCGGGGGAGGGGCGGCCGGCGGGTCCGCCGGGGCCGAGGACGCGGCCGTCGGCGTCGTGTGCTTCGCCGGCAAGGGCGGCCGGGAGCGCCGCGTGCCGGTCGGCCGGTTCGCCCGGGCCGCGGTCGAGGACTACCTCGTGCGCGGCCGGCCCGCCCTCGCGGCGCCGGGGCGGGGAGGCGCGGCGCTCTTCCTCAACGCGCGCGGCGGCCGGCTCACCCGGCAGGGCGCCTGGGCGGTGCTGCGCGCGGCGGCGTCCCGCGCCGGCCTGGAGGACGTGTCGCCGCATACGCTTCGGCACTCGTTCGCCACCCACCTCATCGACGGCGGCGCCGATGTGCGGGTGGTGCAGGAGCTGCTCGGCCACGCGTCGGTGAGCACGACGCAGATCTACACGCTGGTCACCGTCGACCGGCTGCGCGAGGTCTACGCGGTGAGCCACCCCCGCGCCCGGCACTGAGCCGCGCGCGGCTGCCGGCCCGGCCTGCGGGGGCGCGGTGCGGACCGGATGTCCGAATCCTGCTCTCGATTCGGACAATTACGGTGGGCCAGGGGTGGCTGCCAGCCCCGCGGAGGTGCCGCAAGCGCGTAGAGTGTCGCGTTGAATCACCCCGTGCAGACGTTCTAGAGTCGCCGCGACGGCTGGTCGCTGTCGACAAATTGAGTTATTTCCGACGGCCGGGGACGCGGGTCGGCCAGGTCCGGTGTCCGCCGGTCCGTAGGGAGGTCAAGGGTTGTGAGCTGGTCGCAATACGACGGTGCGGAGGCGCAGGCCCCGGCCGGCGGCGCCGCGGACAACGGCGTTGAAGACGGTTCGGCGCGCAGCCCATGGGGGGAACGACGCAGCACGGGGGATCCACTGCAGACCACGAGAGCACGGCAGAGCTATCCGCCGCCGGAACCGGTGGACCGACACGGTCCGGCACGGATCGTAGCACTGTGCAACCAGAAGGGCGGGGTCGGTAAGACCACCACCACCATCAACCTCGGAGCGGCGATAGCGGAGTACGGCCGGCGGGTGCTGCTCGTCGACTTCGACCCGCAGGGGGCGCTCTCCGTCGGTCTGGGCCGGCTCGACCCGCGCGAGCTCGACCTGACCGTGTACAACCTGCTCATGCAGCGCGACGTCACGGTTTCCGACGTCCTGCTCAAGACCGACGTCGACGGGCTCGACCTGATCCCGAGCAACATCGACCTGTCTGCGGCCGAAGTGCAGCTGGTCGGCGAGGTTGCCCGCGAGCAGATGCTCGGGCGCGCGCTGCGCCCGGTCATGGACGACTACGACGTCATCCTGATCGACTGCCAGCCCTCGCTGGGCCTGCTGACGGTGAACGCGCTCACCGCCGCCGACGGCGTGATCGTGCCGCTGGAGTGCGAGTTCTTCGCGCTGCGCGGCGTGGCGCTGCTGATGGACACCATCGAGAAGGTCCAGGAGCGGCTCAACGAGCGCCTGGTCATCGACGGCTTCCTCGGCACCATGTACGACCCGCGCACGCTGCACGCGCGGGAGGTGCTGTCCACCATCGTCGACGGTTTCGGCGACAAGGTCTACGGGACCGTCATCAACCGCACCGTCCGCTTCCCCGACGCCACGGTGGCGGGGGAGCCCATCACCCGGTTCGACACGTCGTCGGCCGGCGCCGGAGCCTATCGGGACCTCGCGAAGGAGGTGCTGGCCAGGTGGCCCAACAGCGATCACGCCGTGTGACGCTGCCGGGCGCGGACGAGATGTTCTTCCGCTCGTCTGAGCCCATCGCCCCCGAGCCCGCACCCGAGTCCGTCCCCCCGCCGGCCCGCCCGGAGGAGGCGCCCGCCTCCGAAGGGAATCCGGCCGGGGGCGGCGGACGCCCTGAACCGGTTGCGGAGAGCGATCGACCGGTCGCACGGCGTTCCGGTCGCGGGGGCGGCAAGCGCGGCGGCAAGCGGAAGCAGCCCGCCGCGCCGCAGCCCAGCGGGCGGGAGCGGCACGACGAGAAGATCACCGTGTACGTGTCGGCCGCCGAGCTGCTCGCGCTGGAGCAGGCGCGGCTCACCCTCCGCGCCGAGCACGGCCTCAGCGCCGACCGCGGGCGGATCGTCCGCGAAGCGGTCGGCGTGCTGCTCGCCGATTTCGACGAGCACGGCGAGGAGAGCATGCTGGTGCGGCGGCTGGACAGCTGAGTCGCCGCTGGGTGGGTGTGCGGCCGCCGCAGCGTGCGGGCGCCGGGGGAGGCGCCGGAGCGGCAGCAGAGACCGGAAGGGAAGGGGACCCGGGGAGTGCGCGGCCGGCCCCGCGGACGCGGGCCGGACGCGCCGTCCGGTCCCCGCGCGGTGGACCGCGCACTTCCGCAGAGGTGCCACTGTAGGGACCATGACCAACGACGGCGCCGCAGACGGCGCGGCCACAGCGCCTCCGCACGCGTCCGGCGGCGGCGCGGCCGAGAGCGGTGCTCCGAGCGCCGCGGGCGGTGCCGTCGGCGCCCCCGCGGCGGGCGCCGGCGCCGCACCGCCC